>JANMWO010000002.1:0-18031 GCA_031394025.1 Acidobacteriota bacterium | reverse complement strand
AGCTGGGGTCGGCGGTGATTTCCTGATAGCGCTGTTGGATGGGCATCAGACCTTCAACTACGGCTTCAGCAACAGCTTTCTTCAAGTCCCCGTAACGCATGCCTTCAAAGTGAGCCCGCATCTGATCGTCCGTCCATTCCGTAAACGCCTGGTGAATGTTCAGCAGATTTTCAACCCCCGCACCTTTGGATTCAAAGTTCACTCCGGGTTGCGAATCGGTGGTGGCGCGCATGATTTTCTTACGAATCACAGCAGGTGGATCAAGCAGTGCCACGGCATGTCCGGCACCTGTAGCCGATTTGCTCATCTTGGTAGTAGGGTCGTCCAAACCCATCACCCGTGCACCAACCAAGGGCAGTTTAGTTTCCGGCAGAACAAATGTTTCGCCATATTGCGAGTTGAAGCGCTGCGCAATATCACGGGTAAGTTCCAGGTGCTGTCGCTGATCATCGCCAACAGGAACTATCTTCGCTTGATACAACAGAATATCGGCAGCCATCAGAACGGGATATTGCAGTAAGCCATCGCCAATGGTTTCTTGCGCTTCACTTTTGGCCTTGAACTGGGTCATTCTTTCCAGCCAGCCTAACGGCGTGACGCAAGTAAACATCCAGGCAAGTTCCGCATGGCCGGGTACCGAGGATTGCGCGATGATCGAAGAATGCTTGGGATCAATGCCACAGGCCAGAAACAGTGCAGCTAATTGGTGAATGTTAGAGCGCAGCTCTTGCGGGTTCTGATAGACCGTGATGGCGTGCAGATCCACAATACAGAAGATGCTTTCATAGTCATACTGAATTTTCACCCAGTTTTTCAGAGCACCTAAATAATTGCCGATGTGAAGATTGCCGGTGGGTTGCACACCGGAAAGAACGCGAACTTTCATGGGTAAACCACTATTGTACCGCGCTGGGCGTAAGGTACCGTTTCAGCGAATGGGATCCTGCGCCTGCCGCACAGCATTGGTCATCAGTTTACGAGGTAGAAGCCGCGCCATCAATGCATAAAAGCGGTTGCGCAATCCGACAATTTTCAGTGTCTTTCCAGCCATCATGGCATTGTAACCTTCGCGCGCCACTTGGGCAGCAGTGGGAACTTTCTTGTTATGGAACAGCTTCGATGTTTCCAGCTTAGCGTTGCCGACGAATGGACTTTCCGTAGGGCCAGGACACAGCGCCGTAACTGTAACACCGGTCCCTTGCAGTTCATTGGCTATGCCTTCGCTGAAGTGCAGCACGTAAGCCTTGGTGGCATAGTACACGGCCATCAGCGGCCCAGCTTGAAAGGCAGCGGTCGATGCAATATTAAGAATACGTCCATGATTCCGGGCAACCATACCAGTGAGGACAAGCTTTGTAAGTGTGGTGACCGCCACAATATTCAGTTGAATCATTTCCAGTTCCCTGGTAAGGGAAGTGTCTTTGAAATGTCCGTACAAACCAAAACCGGCATTGTTCACAAGCACGTCAACGCGAAGTCCCAGATGTTCAACTTTTGTAAATAGCAATTCCGCTTCACCGGGTTTTGACAGGTCGCAGGGGATCACGGTCACATGCACTTTTGAAGCAACTCGTAATTCAGCAGCCACCTGCTCTAGCTGTGGCTGACTGCGAGCGGTGAGGATCAGGTTCGATTTCTGCGACGCGAACACCCGTGCTAACTCCAAGCCAATTCCGCTGGATGCCCCTGTAATAAGAACCGTTTCCACCATAGGAGAAGGATAACGCGGGTACCCAAGGTTTTCGCTATGGTTGTAGACACAGTGGTAAAAGAACAACTAACGGATGCAATGATTGAAGTGGGTGAATTGCTCACCAAAAAGTTGGACGACATAGGTTTTCCAATTCGTATCGCATTGTGGCTCTACCTTCCCGATAGGAATCAATGGCGACTTTATTTCGAGTCGCCAGATATCCCCATAACTGGCCCCCGCATGGTGTTTGAACAGATCGAAAAAGCTCGCAACTTGCTAGGCGAACAAGGCGAAATCGTTCCACTTTCCATGATTAGCTTGTTGAACCAGCGTGAAGAACTCTTTCAATTGTTGCTGTCTGCCGTGCGCACGAACAAAACCATGTCAAGAATTCGTTTCTCTAGAAACGTTATCAATGGACACTACATTGATGACGCCCTGATCTATAGAAACGCTGCCTGACGAAATCAAGCCGATTCCCGCAACCACATGCGCGACAATGGAAAGGTGCGTATTGAAAAAATGGTTTACGGCGGAACTGGCCTATCTAGAAACGAAGGCAAGGTAGTGATGACGCCGTTTGTGCTGCCCGGCGAAGACATTGCCATCCGCGTTGTCAAAGAAAAGAAAGAATTCGACGAAGGCGGTATTGAAAGTATTGTCGAACGGTCCAAGGATCGAATTGATCCCAAGTGCCAGTACTTCACCCATTGCGGCGGCTGCAATTATCAGCACACTTTTTATGAGAATCAGGTAGAGATCAAAAAGACCGTGCTACGGGAAGTGTTGGAACGCGTAGGCCGTGTCACCGCCCCTGCCGAAATTTCGGCCATTGTTGGTGAACCCTGGGAATATCGTAATCGAGCTCAGTTCCACATTGAAAACGGTCGTATCGGCTATCGCAGAGCAGGATCGCATTCCGTAGTGGATGTGGAAGAATGCCCCATTGTTTCGCCAAAGATCAACGAAGCTCTGTGCGCATTGCGCGGCATTGTGAAAGATCGCCGCTTTCCACGATTCCTGGAATCACTGGAATTGTTCACCAATGAAAGCGAAGTGCAAGTGAACGTCATGCAGACCCATGGAGCACTGCACGTCGCCAGGCCCTTCTTTGATTGGGTTGAAAAGGAAATTAGCGGAGCCATCTCCGGTCCACTGGAATACCATGCCATGGGCGAAAAGTTTCGGGTCAGTCACCGCTCCTTTTTCCAAATCAACCGATTCTTACTTCCGCAATTAGTAGATGCGGCAATTGGTAAGGCCGAAGGAACATTGGCCTTCGATCTATACGCCGGCGTGGGTCTATTCACTATTCCTTTGTCCCGACGATTCAAAAAAGTAACTGCCGTGGAAATGAGCCGTAGCGGACATGCCGACCTGGAAGCGAACATGGCCACCGCCCATCGCAAAGTAGATACCATTCGAAATCAGACAGAAATGTTTTTGGAAAGTGCTGATAAAACTCCCGATTTCATTCTGGTGGATCCCCCGCGTGCGGGCTTAGGTAAACCAGTTACGAAAGAGTTGCTACGCATTGGGGCCAAGCACGTGACCATTATTTCTTGCGATCCGCCCACCTTGGCTCGTGACTTACAAGCGTTGACCGCAGGTGGTTATGCCATTGACGAAATGATCCTGGTGGATCTATTCCCCCAGACATATCACATGGAAACCATTACCAGGCTTGTTAAGCAGTAGGGTTAGGCAAGCAGTTCGATATCCCCTGCCCCCAAGGCCCGCATTCGAACATCGCAAGTTAAAAACGTTGCTTGATGGTGACGAGCTACGGCCAAAAGGTATGCGTCTGTCACCTGCTTCGTTCCCAGCAGTTGACTAGTTCAAGCTGAAAAAGCCAGCCCAGGTTATCGCCGAATACGTCAGTCCGGCACTTGAAGCATTGGCCGCATTCACCGTCGCTATCATGGTCAAAACCCCATCCTGTGGGCGGTCCAATGCCAAACCGGCCTTCGCTGCTCCGCTCTCTAAATCACCGCTGATCGGGACAACCGTCGCTCCCGAAAGTCTCGTCATCTTCAGCAATCTGGATGCAAGGTCGTACTGGAAAGTGAACGCAGTGGATTTGTCATCGTCCCACGACCAGGATTTCGCAATGAATGGCGAAGTGGGATCGTCAATCGAATCGGAATCGTAGCTGCGCACGCCCCAGAAGGAAGCATTCTTATCCACCCACTTCCAATACGACGCATCGGCAGGCAAGGCTCGCTTGTCCATTTTCGGCTTGCGAAAACGCTGCAACACCGTTTCCAAAAAATCGCGGTCCGGTGAAATCACAAAAAGATCTGGCTTCAGCATGACAATCCAAGCTCGGTAGTTTGGAATTCCAGCAATCTGCTGATGCGGCAGATACGTGACGATCCACGACGCTTGGCCGGCAACACTTTCGCGCGGATAGGCGGCCAACGCTAGCGTAACCACGTCGTTCACAGGCTGATCGTATTGAATAAATGTGCAGCTATCGGAAAGCCCACTACCCAACGGGAACAGCCCCTGGGCAGTCACCGGAGGCAATCGGAAGCGTCGCGCAGCGGTTGCGGCGTAAATCATTTTCTTGTTGAGTAAAGTATTTGCGGTGAAAAGAAAATTAGGAATTTGCGCGAAGTGTTGCCACTGAAAATCTGCCGCAGGGTCGTTTGAATTTGTCCCGCCCAGCGCCTGCTGAATTGTTTGTTGGTAGTTGGCCACCACCAATGTTTCGGTATCGAGTGGAAGCCAATCCAGAACCGGGTCGATGGGCAATGCGCCCTCTTGGGCCAACGCCCTAGCTGCGAAAAGAAGAAAACAAATTGTCCGCATAAGGACCTCCGGTTTCTTCTCATTCTACGCTAGGGAAGTACCGCCCAAAGCAGAAACGGTTTAGACAGCGGCCTTCAGCACTTCCTTAAGGCGCTTGGCAACAACCTCCGCCTCACCCGCTTGCAGCATCCAGAAGTTCATAAACAAACTGTCTGTGGACCCTGGAGTAGTCTCAATGGACGGCTCACCATCGCGCAATTTCTTAACAACATCGGCATAAGATACCTTGATCTTTGTTTGATCCCAACGGATGTGCAAGTGCGGAACATGGTTGGCGATTTCCGGTACAAAAACTTCCGTTGTCACGCTAGGGAAACTCTTTGCGACAGTGGCAACAATGTTCATCCGCCGTTCCCATTCTTTCCATTCCGCTGCATGATCGCGCTTCAGGTAAGATTCCACCGCTGCCAGCATCCCTACCAACTCTTCCTTGTTGACCTTGTTCCCACGACCAACCGTATCGCCATTGGGAGAAGTATTCATGCGCGCCGCATGGATCAAATCTCGACGACCCAGAAGCAGCCCCGCACTTTGCGGACCACGAATCCCCTTGCCCCCAGAAAAAGTTACTAAGTCAAAACCCATCTTGGTCCACTTAAACAAATTTTCCATGGGCAAAGAATCCGCCGCTGCATCATTGAACGTGGGGATGCCGTGCTTCTTACCCAGGCTGACAAACTCCTCATCCTTGATCTTGCCTTCGTTATTGTTGGCGTTGAAGAACAGCATCATGGCCGTGCGTTTGCTTACTGCACGTTCCAATTCAGCAGCCGTTTCCACTTCCACCATGTTCACACCACAATTGCGAACAGCATGATCATACCCATAGCGATGCGATTTCTGGATAATCACTTCCGTCTTCAAGCCAGTCATATCCGTTGGAATGCGACGGATGGCATCAGCATCGCTACCCGCAACACATGCCGCCGTGCCCGCTGTCAACGCAGCCGCAGCACCACTGGGAACCATTGCTGCTTCGCACTGCAACAATTCAGCAACGCGACGCCCTACAGCATCGTGCAATTCATTCAAACGAACAAATTTATTAGAGGCATAGTTAATGGCATCCATCACTTCTGGACGCATCAACGATGCAGTCAACGCAGTGTAGGTACCAGCGGCGTTGATCATGGTACGCACGCCTAGTTCCTTGAAATAGTCGCGACCCTTTTGGGGCCCAGTGGCACCTGCCGCAGTGAATGCGCCAGCAATCGGTATTGACCCTGCAACCTGCAGGAATTTTCTACGGTTCGACATAAGCTCAAGCCTCCTGAAACTGTTTCGCTTGATTATACGCCCGCTCAGACCGGATCGCACGCACTTTGCGAACAATCAATTCAATCAGGTTCAGCGCAATCGCTAAGCCCAACAGTCCTGGCCACCAACGCATAACAGCGTTGACGCTGCGACCACTGGAAGTGAAAACCTGATCAATCGAAGGATTGAATCGCCCATTGGTGAACGAACTGATCTGTTTCAACAAGCCGGGATTGGAATCGAAATCGTTCAACTCCTCTTCCTGCCGATAATATCCAATCTCAGGAAACAGCTTGGAATCTTCAAGAGATCGAATGCGGAACATGCCCTGGCGTTCGCCGATAGAAATACGAGACCGGTACAACCCCCCAGCAGCTTTGGTCAACACAATAGGCTGACGGAAATTCTCCGGTCCAAAAACATAAAGGTTGGGAAGCGTTCCCGGTTCTGCGGTATTGCCGCTGAGCTTGTAGGTGGCCACCAATTCGCCCGCTACGGGGTCCAATTCCAAATTAGCCTCAGCATCTTGGGCGTGGGGTAAAAGATCGCGCGCCACATTTTGCCAGAACTTATCAAACCCGTTCCAGGAAACCCAGGCCTCAGCCCAGCGGCTTTTCGCATCGGAAGTGAACACCGCGGAACGACCCAGGCCATACTGCCAGCGGACCAGCAGCGGATCTTTTTGGTCAACAGCAAGAATCAGGTCGGCTGATTTTTTGGCTTCATACTTCACATAACCTTTCAACGGTGGAGCCGATTCCATTCCCACGCCTTCCAAAATTTCCGCCTTCTTTTGAATTATGGGAGTAAAACTTTTTTCCACCGCCGTGGAACCTGTGTGCTCCATCACATCGCGTAAAAGAATTTGTTCCAGGCCTGCCGGATCATTCAAAAAATAGGCTTTGCCTTTAGCGTAGCTGGCAATCTTTTCCAGATAAGCGCGGTTCACGTCCTGCCCCAACCCAACCGTGGAAATCGTAACCTTGTTCAGCGCTGCTTCCTTCGATAGGCTCATGCTATCGCCTTCTTCTGAAATGCCGTCAGTCAGCAGAACAATGTGCTTGAACGTGGCTTTGAACGGCAGTGCCCGACGATAAGCTTCATTCAGTGCCGGGGCGATTTGCGTGCCTCCATCGGGAGTTACTCCAGCGATCAGTCGCTTAATCAGCGTTCTGTCTTCAGCCTTGCGAATCGGCACGGCCCATTGAAATGAGTTGTCAAAAATCAAAACACCGACGTAATCAATGGGTCGCAGATTTTCCACCACTCCAATAGAAGCAATGCGAGCCAGTTCCATCTTGCGGCCTTCCATGGAAGACGATTTGTCGATGATTAGAACCACGCAGGTCCCCTCTGGCGATCTTGGAGGCGCAAGCTTCGCCGGCAAGGCTCGCTCCAACAGATCCACTTCTTTCTTATTTTCCAGATAGATATTGCGCTCCCCGCCGATCACCAACAGGCCTCCACCATGTTTGACGTAGGCTTCCATGCTGGCTTTCTTATCCAGCGCCATAGTTTCCAGGTCCAGGTTATTCAACACTACCAACTGATAATTAGCCAGCTTACTTTCAGTCAGTTCCGGGACCCGATCAATGGTGAATTGCGATGAATTCCAAACCTGCAGCAAATGCTTTTCTGACCCGTCTGGATCTTGCGATACATACAACAAGCGGGGCTTACTCAGAGAAATTGCCCGAGCAAAGCGTACATCTCCCTGCCCTTCTGCGCGGATCACGCCGGTAAGATCCACCGAGCCCGAAGTGTTCAAGCTGGCGTTGACACGAACATGATTTATCCCAGGTTCCAACGTCGCCTGCTTCGATCCAATCAGCTTTCCTTCCGCAGTAATTTCAACAGTCACGGGGGACTTCCGCGGAGCGCTCACCACCAATTCAATGGGGAAATGGTCCCCTGTATAGGCTTGGCCCGGTACAATCACGGAATCCAATCGAAGCTGAGGCCTGGGTCTGCCAGCCAATTCCATGGTGTCAATAGGCACGCCCAGTTGTTGCGCCTGATAGCTGGCTCTAGCCACGCTGCCCTTATTTTCATGCCCATCGGTAAGCAAAAGTAGTTTTGGAACCAACCCTTCCGGCATGGCCGCCATGCCCTCCCGCACCGCCGATTCCAAATTCGTACCACGACCCAATTCCCCATCGCTATGTTTGAAGTCGTAACCCTTGGCCAATTCCACAGCAGTCTCGCGACGTGAATTGCGGGCGAACGGAATCACCTTCACCCAATTGCGACCGCGTTGTTTTTGTATCTGATTGGCAACCGCTGAAGCCTTGGCCAAGCCTTCATCCGAAATACTTTGCGACGTATCGACTAAAACGGAAACAGCCATTTTTGTTTCTGACGTCACCATGGAAGGTTCGGCCAGCGCCAGCAGAATGCAGCAGAAACTCAACGCCTTCAAAGTCAGTGACGTGCGCTGTCTGCCCTTGCGCCATTCCCAGGCAAGCCACACCAGGGGAATGATTGCCGCTAGCAGAAACCACGGTCGTTCGAAGCTCATGCGGCTTTCCTCCAGGAGGACACTTGCCCCTTAAACCAACCGGCAAGGGATTGCTGACCGGCAGTTGAAGCATGCAACCGAATTCGCCCAAACCACAGCCAATCAAAGAGCAGACACAGCCCACCGGCCATCGCCAACCACTGCCACAAATCGAAAGAACTCGCACCGCCAGAAAACCTGCCCGGTAAGCCGCGACGCACCGTCTTCGGCGGCTCCCACTGTTTTTCGGCGACCTCCGGTAGAGTCAAGGAATACACCTGTTCCCTGCCACCGGTAATCACTCGCACCATGCCTTCCGCACCAGCGAAAAATTGCAGTTTGTTGCCAACCAGTGTGAAGGGCAAAGCCACACCACCTTCGTTCAACACCTGAATGTTTTCTGGCTTCAGATTACTATCAACGGCAACCCGCACCATGCCAATGCTTTCCCCATTCCACTCTCTTTGGCGGGCCACTTCCGGTGCCAGCCAATTCAGAATGTTGGCGAATAAAAGCGGCGCAGCCAACTCATAGCGCAGTTGCGATTTTGCAGGATGAAAGCCCAGCACCACTGCCCTATTTGGTTCCGTCAGGGCCACAATCACCGGCTTGCCATCAGCTTCAGCAATCACAGTGGAACCAACAGCACCTGGAAAATATTCGCCACGCTCCAGCCGCACATCGCCCGTGCGCAAACCTTCGCCAACCGGATGTTCATTGCGCCAGGAAAGCCGCATGGCCGCAGTGATCGGACTCGCTGTGCCTGCCGGAGAACTGCCGCTGGGCGGTTCAATATAGATCGCCTGACCTTTAGGGGCAGCCGCCGGTTTGAAGCGATCCAGAATCACAATCGCAGCTTTCGTATCGGGCGAATAGTTGCGAGTCGGGTAAAACTTTGCAGTGATCCACGGATGCACGCCCAGGAATGGTCGCAACAACTCCGGTTCATCAGAGTAGACAGCCACATCCAACAGACGCTGCGCAGGCAGTTCAAAAATCGCCCGATTATCGGCAGCAATCGCGTCGTCCACAATCAATCTGATTTCCAGTTCCCCGCCGACTTTGGTTCGAAATTCATAGCGCCCATTTTGATCCGCACCCGGCGCCAGTTCCAACCTGCCCGATGCCACAGGCGCCTTCCCGTAAGCCAAAGCAACGGGGATCACCCGTGGCTTGATTCCAAAATTATGTGCTGTGACAAAAACTTCCCAAAGTTCGCCGTCTACTGCTGAACGCCTAAGGGACACTTTTCGCAGTCCGACATTTTCCCCACCCTTACGAATGCTCAGCAATCGAAAGTTTTTCGGCAGATTCAAATTGTCATCTTTATCCGCCATCCGCCCGGCACCAGTATAAACAATCTCACCTTCACCCCGACCATGCAGCCGTTGCATCTGTTTCGCAAAATCAATCGCCTGCGCCAGTTGTAGTGCCGATGACCCTGCTTTAGCAGACTTGACGGCCGCTTCCAGCACATTGCGATTGGATTCAAACACAGTAGCGGGAGTTGCTAACGCGTCCGCTGAAACCACCATCACTCGATCGGCTGAAGGTAGGGATCGCAAATAAGTGATGGCATCTGCTTTGGTGGAATCCAGCAATGTGCGCCGTCCATCCTTCGCTTTCATCCAGGCAGAGGTGTCCAATAACAGCACATGATCGCGCAAGGAATGTTCCGGTGAGCCCCATCGCAACTGTCCCAACGCCGCCAGCAATAATAGCAATCCCAACATTTGTAGCAGCAAGGAAAGCGGCTGCTGAATCTTGCGACGTTGCTTGGCTTCCGGCGGTTTGTCCGCAGGAACCCAGAAGCGCAGCGTGGCCACCTTTATCTTCTTACGTGAACGGTCCAACAGATACAGCGCCACCACAACGCCACCCAGGACGCTGAATAGTGCCGTAAACTCGGCCATGCTGAGGTTCAGGAAGAACATGATTTATCCGCTAACTCCGAACCAGACAGAGTGAGTGAAACAGGCATCCCTGGCGGTCACGGTTCGGTAACGAACTGATCCTACCGAGCCGTGACCGCGAGGGAGCGGTTTTTCAGAGCCGTGATACGTTCCACTCCAACACTTGAAGCTGTTCGATTGGGCATCCTTGCCTGTTTGATGAACCAGGCCACATTTTTTAACTACCATTGCCACTAGTAAATCCCCCGCGCCAGCATCAGCGGTCCAAAAATTGCTTCCTCAACTGGGGTGGACGTGGGCACCCCAACGTACTTGCCGCCCTTGCGCAAAGCCATTTGACGCACCGCTGCCGCATAACTATCAAAGGCCGTGGTGTAAGCTTCCCGCGACTCATCATCGAAATTCATCTTGACGATCTTGCCCGTTTCGGCATCTTCCACTTCCAGTTCACCAGTCCAAGGTGGACGTCGATCCTGTTCAGACCACAGATGAATCAGAAATACTTCATGCCCAAAATCGGCCAGGTATTGCAGAGGCTTTTCAGCATCCCGATCATCCAGGAAATCAGAGATCAGAATCAGCAATCCTCGCTGTGGATATTCGGCCAAAAATTGCCGCGACACTTTCAGGAAATCTGTCTTCCCCCCAGCTTCCAACTTGGAAAGGTACTCTGCCACTGGCTGAAAACGATGCCGCCCACCGCCTACTGCAATAGGATCATGCAGCGTATCGGCAAAAGGCTGAACCTGAATGGTTTCCAAACGCACTAAGCCCACGTAGCAAAGTGCCGCCGCCAACTTTCTGGCATAGTCGAATTTATCGGGATCGCCGGTAGCCATGGAACCTGAAGTATCCAACAAAAAACGCACCGGAACACGCGGTTCCACTTGAAACATTTTTAGAATTAAACGTTCCAGGCGCATATAGGCCCGCCAGTTGACGGCCCGCAAATCATCCCCTGGATGAAAGCTGCGATGATCCAGAAACTCCTGTCCAGAGCCAGAAAAGCGCGACGCATTATGGCCACCCACCAAGCCAGGAAACGATTTCTGCCAGTGAATTGTGAGCCGTTCTAAACGCTCCAGAAATTGCCGGTCAATCAGAGCTTCCGCCATCAGTTAAGCCGCCGAAGGGACAACGCTCTTGACGATCTCCTTAAGGATGCTGTCCGGCGTTTCTCCATCAGCATGGGCATCAAAGTTCAAAATAATACGATGCCGCAGTACGGACTGGGCAATAGATTGGATGTCTTGCGTGCTCAAATGCAGGCGATCTTTCATCAACGCCAACACACGGCCGCATTCCACCAGTGATTGCGCACCACGTGGCGAACTTCCATAACGAATATACTTTTTGGCCAGTGGATGAGCATTGCTGCTTTCTGGTTGCGTGGCCATCACCAGATCGACGGCGAAATCCATTACATGCGGAGCCACCAGCACTTTGTGGCAGACCGAACGGATGTCCAGGATGGCAGTACGATCCAGAATAGAATCCAGGTGCACGCTTTCCGCATTCAAGGTTCGATCCACAACCACTTTCAGTTCCGCACGCGTGGGATATTCCACAATGATCTTCATCAGGAACCGATCCAACTGAGCCTCGGGAAGCGGATACGTTCCTTCCATTTCAATGGGGTTCTGGGTGGCCATCACCAGGAAGGGCGATTCCAACTCATGCGTGGTAGTGCCACTGGTGATGGTTCGTTCCTGCATGGCCTCAAGCAGAGCCGATTGCGTCTTCGGCGTGGCCCGATTGATTTCGTCAGCAAGCACAAGATGAGCAAAAATAGGGCCAGGTTGGAAACGTAAATTCTTGCCACCACGATCATCAGATTCCATCATCATGCTGCCAACAATATCGGCGGGCATCAGGTCAGGAGTGAATTGGATACGGGAATACTTCAAGTGAAGCACGCGGGAAAGTGTCTTTAATAGCGTGGTTTTACCCAGCCCAGGAACACCTTCCAGCAATACATGGCCACCGGCGAGAAGGCATATTAAAACGCCATCGACGACCTCTTGCTGCCCTACAATAACCTTGCCAATTTCCTGGCGAACTTTGTTGAGCCGGGCTACGGCACTTTGCACTTCGGAATCGATCTGCACTTTAATATTCTATTAGAAAAGTGAGGGCAAGCTGTTTTTCCATTCCCCGTCAGGAAACTTCTCCCTCTGCCAGAGCTCTCCAAAAACTCATCGCAACACTAAACGCCAGTTGTTGTCTGGCTTTTCCGGAAACACCTTTTTCTCGCGATAGTAGTCAATCATCATTTCGCGAATTTCCATTCCAGATCGCCATACGATAGGAGCCCGCTGGAACATGGTGTATCCGCCACTGCCGCCGGATCTGTAGTTATTGACGGCCAGGCGTAATTTCTGATCCATGGCCAGGGGCTTTCCCTTGTACATCAGGTTGCGAATTCTATCCCCTTCCGAACGCCGAAGGTCAATCTCATAATCCACTCCCTGTGCCGTGTCATAGTTGAAGCCAATCACCTTAGGATTCGTTTGAGCATTGCCAGGGCAGCCGTCCGGCGGACAGGATAGAAAATAGCGGGCCGCGTTTTCCAGCGCATCCTTCACCATTTGTCCATCGCCTTCAATGGCGTAAAGTTCGTTGTCATAGATATACAGTGATGCCAGTTCCCGCACCGTCACCGGGCCCTTGGGAAAGTTCACCGCAGTGTTGAACAGACTGGCAAAGGACACATCGGCTTTGGCATAGTGCATCTGCACTTCATGAATCATATCCACCAGAGCGGAATCCATTTCGCGGGCGTGAGTACCGCGCATCGGCACCAACGATTCCGCCACCGGCTCGCTCAGGTACTTCTCCGCCTCATCATGATAAGGCTTGGCAATGGCCATAACTTTCGCATCAGGTACAGTTGCCGCAGTCACGGGAATCAGTCGACTGTCTTTGCTGGCAATCGTCCACTTACCAGGTGCCCCTTCCAACTTCAAGTCCACCCTGGCCAGTGACCCACCCCAATTCTTCGCCTGCACAAGCAGTACGCCGTTGATGACTGTGCCTGCCAATTGTTGATGCGTGTGTCCAAAAAAAATTACGTCAATGCCCGGGACATCGGTAGCAATTTGGTGCACCATATTCTCGCCTGCCGCTTCACCCGTTTTGATTTGGCCCGTGGCCATATCACGATCAAGGCCCGCATGCACAATCACCACCACCACATCAGGCTTGGTCGATTTGCGCATTTCCGCTAAGGCTTCCTTGGCCGCAGTCACCCCGGAAATCCAACGGTAGCCCTTGTAGTTGTCCGGCTTTTCCCACATAGGAATGGCTGGCGTAGTAATGCCGATAATCCCTACCTTTACCCCGGCAACTGTTTTCACAATCCAACCCTGAAATGGCTTTACCGCAGCACCACCTGGGACGATTCTTGTATTGGCGGAAAGCCAGGGAAATTTCGCCTGACTACGGGCCGTCAGCATGTTGTTCAACCCGTAGTTCAGTTCATGATTTCCCATCGCCATGGCGTCGTATTGCAAGTAATTCATCGCGGCCATCATGGGATCAATTTGGGTGGACTTTCCAGCGCGCACGGCCATTTGATGAACCGTTTCCAGGGGAGCCCCTTGAATGGTATCGCCACAATCCAACAGCAGGGAGTTCGGGTTTTGAATACGAGCTTCTTTAATTAAGGTCGCCACTTTGGCCAGACCGCGTGGCGCAGCTTTGGCCGTGTAGTAATCGTAGGGCAGAATGTTGCCGTGAAGGTCAGTGGTGGAAAGCAGACTGATTTCAATGCTGGCAGCCTGTAAGGCCGCACTCAGGATCAAGGTGATTAGGATACGAAACAAAGCCATTCGGGCGGGTTCCAAGTTATAATTAGGTGTTTATGCGAACCCTTTCATTGTCTCGTATTCTGTTGCCGCTTGGATTCGGCGTTTTGGCATTGGGGCAGGCTCCGGCCGTTGCTCCTCCAAAGGTGGCCCCCGTAAAACCACCTGTGGTGAAGCGCGAACCAGGCCTTTATTGCGACATGACCATTGTTCAGGGAACGGCTCCTTTGGGAACCATCACGCTGATGCTGTTCGAAAAGGAATCCCCCATCACGGTGAAGAATTTTGCCGACCTGGCCATGGGTCGTAAAGAATATATAAATCCGTTGACCCGCGCCAAGAGCCGTTTGCCCTTTTACAATGGCCTGATCTTTCATCGCGTGATTCCTGGTTTCATGATTCAAGGTGGTGACCCCACCGGCTCTGGCTCCGGTGGAACCGCAGCGATTCCCGATGAGTTTCACCCTACCTTAAAGTTTGATGTCCCCGGCCGTTTGGCAATGGCTAACGCTGGTTTAGGAACAGGAAGCTGCCAGTTCTTCATAACGGAAGGCACTCCATCGCACTTGGACGGCAAGCACACCATATTCGGACAAGTCGTGTCTGGTCAGGAACTGGTCGGAAAGATTGCACGTGTCCCAAGCGGAGCGGCTGGGCAGAACAAGCCCGACGTCCCAGTGAAAATGGCTCGCGTAAGAGTCTATCGGGAACCACAGGTGGCACCGGTGCCAGTGCAGAAGAAAGCAGTCCCAGCCGCTCCTAAACCCGCAGCCCCCAAGCCAGCCGTAGTTGCTCCAAAACCAGCAGCTCCAAAACCAGCTCCTGCGAAGTAGACCGGTTTTAAGTGGGACATGCATCCTTGCTTGACCTTTTTCATGTCTTGAAAAAGGTCAGGTCGGAGGTCACGTTTTCCACGGCCAGTGCTTACGGACCAGTCAAACCGCGACTAAGATTCACGCGGTCAAACTCGCGCTTCTCGTTAAAATAAAATCCAAAACTCCACGTAACATGCACCATTGAAGTGGAAGATTCGACAAACTTACAGGATAGGATGTCGGCTTCTTTATCGAAACATTTTAATCCTGCGCTCGTTATGAATTCCTCCACCCGTCTCCGCGACGTGCCTTGGGGAATCTCCTTCAAAATGGCACTTTTGGCTTCCTCCGCCGTCTTGTATGACTTTAGTGAAAAGGGCATGGATTGCGATTCTCCTTTTGATAAATTAACGTCGCGGCATGCGGAGCTGAGCATACCGCTGATCGCCCCCAGGATCGAAATTAGTGTACGTCTCCGACTGCCGGATTCTGCCACGACTATTACGGCCCGCCTGCGCCGGAAATCGGGTCGTCCTTGCCCGGAGCCCAAACTCCAGAAGGAACTTGAGGAGTGAATCCTGCACTGCGCAGTGCCGTGTAAACTGTCGAATTGCTGTTGGGCCCAAGTGGGCGGTATGGCGTGCGAGAACTACCCACCGCAGCAAAAGCGGTTTCCAATCGAGCTCCTGCTCCACATGTGCTGGCACCCTCTTCAATCGTTACTCGGGGTGGACTTGGTTCATAATCTATCGTTCCGGGCAAATACTCACCATGCTCAACGTAAATGTATCCAAAGGATCCACCTCCATCTTCAGGTGATCCGCTGGAATCCGACGAAGAACTGGACGGCCCGGATGACTCCGAAGGTCCGCCACTGGGATTTGATCCTGATCCGGAAGATTCCCCTGAACCATGCTCGCTCGATCCGCCAGAAGCCTGCGAAGGCGCGCTGAATCCGCCACCTGATGGCCCACCTCGATAATAAGTGACTGTGCCCGATGCATCGGTATAGAGAACGAATAAGTGATAGTAAGATCCACCAAAAGGTAACGAACCAAGCAGACTTGCACCAACCTCAACTTTGCAACTTGGTGGAGGAACCACTGCCGCAGGAGGCGGAGCAACCACTGCTGCTGGTGGTGGGGGTGGCGCAACTGGCGCAGCCAGCGGGCACCCGGCAACCACTCCACCCGCCGGACAAGCAGCAAAGCGCGGATCGGCCGAAACTTGCCTGTTTATTGCAGTCCACTCCCGGCGCAAGGCACGGTCGGCAGGGCTCATGGTCAACGGTGTCCGATGACCAGTGGAATCAGTTAACTCTGGGTGAAGCCGGTAAAATCGGTCGTCCGTTTCATGGACTGCTCGGGGATTCACTCAGCGCTCTCCCCATTGAAGCGTAGACGCTCCATCACATGGTCCAATCGGAGAGCTGCGGAACTCCATTCCAGCAAATATTCCTGCACCCACTCGTATGCCGGAGAGGACCATTTTTTGTCCCCCAGAGACATTCGCAATTCAATAAAGCGGATTACATCATTTTCGTTCTCAATTGCAAACTGAAAAGCTTCTTCGGTATGGGCGCGAATCGCTGGGACAAGCACAGACTCGTCGGCTTCACTATCTTGGGATTTGAAATAGTCCAGCGCTCGGCGCTCAAAAGAATTTTGCGCGACCACCTGGAGGTCGGTTATCTGGCTGTCTCGAATTACCATTGGAAGACGATCATTGCCTGAGCATTAGTCCTTCAGGCTAGCCCCATTATGATGGGGGTGCGTTTGAAGGTCAAGCAACCTAACGGTTACAAACATATTCTTAAAATCAGAATAGTGCGCTTGATAACCACGGTTGCTAGACTACTTTTAGGAGCAGGCGTGAAACGAACCATTCAAGTGCGAGTGTCCCGTGGCGAAAAATATTATGTGGCCGAATGCTTGGACCTCCCGGTGGTTACGCAGGCTGCCACACTGGACGAACTGGCGTTAAACATTCGCGAAGCCATTTCCTTACATTTGGAAGGCGAGGACTTTGCTGAACTCGGGTTGTCGGACAATCCAACCATTCTGGCCACGGTCAACAATTCAACAAACAAGATTCTCCAACTGCATTAGCCACGCATCGAAAAGAGGACATTCGCTGCGGATTCGTTCCAGCCCAATCTCCAAAATCGCAAGGTTGCCGAGGAATGGCTTTTGGTAACCAGGCACCAAAGCCTCTACTCTTTTCGAAGGCGCTGTTTCGGGTGAATCGTTGATCTCTTCGGGCGTTGCAAACTGATCTCGGATTTCTTGAAAACGAGACTCAAGTTCAGGCTTGCTGATGCCTCGACTGAATGCGGCGCAGTCACTGAAAAGTAGACCCTCAAATTCGTGCATCACTATGAACGGAACAAAGCGGTTGGAATTGAAGCTGTGCCCCATGCCCGCCACCAAGTCCTTCTTCACGGCGTCTTGCACGCAGCGTGCCTTTGTTGACGCAGTTAGCATTGCATTCGATTGACCTCTTCCTGGCCATCCGCCTTGCTCCCCGGCAGGCAAAGCGTAGTAATCCACCATAGTAGTTGCAATGCTGTTGGCATCTTCCATCAGGTGGTTTGTGATGTCTTTTTTCGCCGAAGGCCAACGTTTTATGCCTCCGCGTCCTTCCCGCAAACGGGCGTTGCCTATGAGTTTAGCGTCGACGGAATGGTATCCCTTCGTAACCAAATGGTTACGAAGAACTCCGTTTACGAATGCCTCTTCGGTCTGGCCTTCCACATGGATGAGTAAGCGGGCCATGCAGGATCAGCCAGGAACAGGCCGTCCTCCAAACTCATTTTTCTCCCAGAGTTGGCCGAGGCTATAATCTTCCAGCCATTTTTCAAGGCGTTCAGGATCTAGGCGTGTGAGTTGGGTACCGTCATCTACCCGATCCGCAACGATGACGTCTTCCGGGTTGAAGTGATCAAGCAGCAGGGACGATTGCGTGGATACGATTACTTGCGATGTCACTGAAGCTTGGCGAATTAAGGATGCAAGCAGTTCCAGGGCATAGGGATGCAGTCCCAATTCGGGCTCATCGACAAGGATCAAGGAGGGACGAAGCGCCTCAGGTTGCAAGAACAGGGTGGCCAGGGCGATGAAGCGAAGCGTCCCGTCGGATAACGAGGGGGCGGCGAAGTACTGTTCGGATCGCTTGTGGCGCCATTCCAACTTGATGGAGTCTGGATTCAGTTGGAGCGGGGCCAGGCGGAAGTCATG
>JANMWO010000684.1:0-10084 GCA_031394025.1 Acidobacteriota bacterium | reverse complement strand
CCAATGAATACGGTGTGGCCAAGATTGAAGACCTGTACGCATCGCTTGGTTACGGCAAGTTTTCAGCGCGGCAAATTTTAACTAAATTAGCGCCAGATCAAGTGGAAGCTGAAGTTATTGAACCAGCCCGGGCGCCGTCGCAAGTAGCGCCTTCCGCTGAAGACAAAGATTTGGTTGTCCGCGTAAAGGGTGTGGAAGATGTCCTGGTCTACCTAGCCAAGTGCTGCAACCCGATTCGCGGTGAATCCATTGTTGGGTATATAAGTCGTGGTAAAGGCATTGCCGTTCATTCGTTGAACTGTCCCAATGTGCAGAACCTGATGTATGAAGTGGAACGTAAAATTGAAGTGGAATGGCATCGTGGTGCCAGTGAAACTTTCATTGTGAAGATTCGGGTATTCACCGATGACCGTCCTGGAATTCTGAATCAACTGACCAGCATTTTATTGCACGAAAGCAGCAATATTCGTTCGCTTGAAGCGCAAGGCGATGAGGATCGGGATGGCGAGGGTGCCATTGTTTCCATGACGGTGGAAGTGAAGGAAAAAAAGCAACTGGAACGGGTGGTGACAGCCATTCGCCGCATTGGTGGAGTTCGTGACGTGGAGCGCATGAAATGATTGATCCGGAACACATCGCGATATCGAAATCCAAAGGAATCCAAATTGATTGGAACGACGGACATCATTCCAGTTACGATGTGGAATATTTGCGGGAGCAGTGCCCCTGCGCCACTTGTACGGGGGCGCATGGAACAGAGCCGCAGAAGTATCAGCGGCAAGTGGCCGACCCATTTCAGATGTTCAAACCGCGGTTAAAAATGGATCAAGTGGAACCGGTGGGGAACTATGCGATTCGGATTTTATGGAACGATGGCCACAACACTGGGATCTATTCCTATGATCATCTGCGGCGCATTTGCGAATGTGCGGATTGTAAGCCGCCTACAGTGTAATTGTTCGTCCAGTAGCGGCTGAACGTCTGGCGGCATCCAGTATTTCTGTCACAATCATGTTGTTTGCCAATGCCGAAAGATCCGCCGGTGCGGGCTTGATCTTCCCACGAACTACTGCTGCAAAATAGGTTAGCGAATCGTCTTGGGGCGAAGGGATTGCTGGTGCTGTTGAAGCCTGCTCCTCCTGGTTTTCCAGACGCACTTTTAAGCCTTGTGCTGCGACGGTGTGGACATAGCCAGTGCGTCCATACACTTCCATATCTTTTCTGGCAAACGGCCAATTCCAGGATGCCTGGATAATTCCTTGGGCTTTGGGGTAGCGAACAATCACCGTAGCTTCGTCATCGGTGTGTGGATAAATTTCAGGCTTGTTGGTTTGGGTGATGGCAGATACGGACAAGGGTCGTTGATTGTCCATGAACCAGGTCATCAGATTGGCACCGTAGCAACCGAAATCGAATAAAGCTCCGCCACCACCTTTCTTAGGATCGGTCAGCCAGGAGAAGAACTCATCGGGAACGTTGATCTCTTTCGGTCCCTGATGCCCATCGTGAATGACGAACTTTCGGACATCCCCGATGCGCCCTTCCTTCATCAGTTGGTAAGCAGCAAGATTGCTTCTATACCAGGTAGTCTCATAATTCACCAGGACATGAATGCCACTTTGCCGGGCTACTAATTCCATGGCCTTGGCATGTTCATTGCTGACAGCCAGGGGCTTTTCCATCATCACTGGAATTTTATTTGCGGCGCAGGTTTTCACCACAGCTAAATGATCGTAAGTGTTGGTATACGCTAAAACGCCTTCGGGCTTGGTCTTTGCCAACATAGCTTCCAGCGAATCAAAGGCCAGTGCGGGGTCCAGTTTCAGGCTCTCGAAATACTTCTTCCTCACTGTGGCATCGGGCTCGGATACGCCAACAATCTGGATATCTTTCCGACCTTGGCTGCGCGTAAAAAATCCCCGAGCATGGCCATGTACCAGTCCCGCGATGGCCACGCGCAGGGGTGCTTCCTGGGCCAGGGAAAGTTGCGATGCAAGCGCGCCGGCACCAGTGAATATTGCGGAACGTCTGTTCATATTGATCTCTCCGAGCTTTCAAATAAATTGCCAACACCCAACAACCATTGCGGGTCGAGTCGAGTTTTTACTTCTCGCATAGCTTGGATTTCGTCGGCAGTAAACTGCATTGCCAGCAAGTGTCGCTTTCGTTTTCCTAAGCCATGCTCCGCTCCCACTGTACCGCCAAGGGCCACTGCTTGACGAGCAAAATCCATCATCAATTGTTTTCCTAACTCAACATGAGCACTGGATTCAGGCAGTAGATTGACATGGACATGGGCATCACCAATATGCCCGAAGATTACGCTGGGGGCAGGGAATTGGTGCAGCTTGCTGCGATAGTAATCCATCATTTCACGATTGCGACTGATGGGAACGGCGTAATCCGATCCCAACTTTTGAAAGCCGTTGCGACGTACCCGATCATTGACAGCTTCAGGAAGGGCATGACGAAATTGTCGAAATCGTTCCCTATCATTGGGCGTCAAGGCAAACCAACTTGCTTCTTCGTATGCCTCAGACTCTGTAAGACGGGTAAGCCAGGGATCAAGATCATCACCTTCCTGTTCGATGATCACACAGGCGGCGGACTTTGGAATTCTATCAAAGCGACCACGGATCAGGTCAATGGAGTTGGCATTGCAGTATTCCAACATGTGTAACCTTTCCGCATTTCGCCAGGATTCAACGGCATTGAGGGCCTTGTCATCATCGGGGAAAAAGATTACTCCGCTGATCAATTCGCAAGGCAAGGGAAGCAGGCTTAATTCGGCCCCTGTAACGACAGCCAGTGTCCCTTCAGAACCGCAAATCAGGTCCACCCAATCCATGCCAGGGCGGAGTGGATAGCCGACTTGATGTTTGGTGGTTTTGGGGAGTTTTATTTGAGGAACGGGAAAGTCGATTGGCTCACCACGGTGAAAGGTGCGTGAAGATCCATTGATGAAACAAACGTCGAGGGAAAGGATGTGGCGTCTGGTGGACCCATAGTAGAAGGATCGTGAACCACTGGCATTGTTGGCGATTATGCCGCCGATGGATGCCCAATGCTCGGTGGGATCGGGTGGAAAGAATTGGCCAGAATTGCGGGCCGCCTGCTGTAGATCTTTAAGAGAAATCCCGGCACCAACAATTGCCTTGGTCGGTTGAATTTCCAGACGATTGAACGCCTTCATGGAAATTGACCATCCGCGATCTGGTATGGCGCCGCCGGTGACTCCGGTCAAAGATCCGGCAATGGTTACGGGGGTGGCGGTTGCACTCGCCGATTGCAACAGGCTGCACAATTCCTGCTCATTAGCAGGCGCGTGCTGCTGTTGGGGCTCACCCTGCCAACCGCTGGCATCCTCAATCACCCGCTAGACCTCTAGGATCACCGGCATGATCAACGGACGCCTGGAAGTTTGCTTGGTAAGGAAACGTTTCAGATCGGCGCGGATCTTTTCCTGCATCACGCCCCAATCAGTACGCTCTTCCATGGTGGATGTTTCCAGCGTCTTTGCTACAACCAGCCTTGCCGCGTCCAGTACTTCTTTGTTGGTGTCTGAAAGAAATCCGCGACTGACAATTTCCGGCAGCCCTTCACTCTTTCCGGTGTGCTTATCAATGGCGATGATGGGAATCACAAATCCATCTTCGGACATGTGACGGCGATCGCGAATCACCAGATCTTCCACCACTTCGTCAATGGAACCAGAGTCAATGCAAATGCGACCAACGGTGACCCGATCACCACGGCGGGCACCTTTATCGTCAATGATGACGGTATCGCCAGTGTCCAGAATGAACGAAGCTTCCAGCCCGGAACTGCGTAGGTGCTCGGCTAGTTTGGCGTGCTTCGATAACTGACGGTATTCGCCATGAACGGGAATAAAATACTTGGGACGAACCAGGTTGAGAATCAGCTTTAGCTCTTCAGAAGAAGCATGGCCCGATACGTGAACTGGAGGATTCATGCTGCCGTAAATCACATCAGCACCGCGGCGGGCGACGTGATTGATCATGCGGTAAATGGCTTTTTCGTTGCCAGGGATAATTCGGGCGCTTAGGACCACTGCATCGCCACGCTCAATCTTCAGGCTCTTGTGATTATCAACAGCCACACGGCTCAAGGCGCTCATCGGTTCGCCCTGCGTTCCAGACACCACCACCACCGTCTTGTTGGGCGGATGGTTCATGATGTCTTGTGGACGAAGCAGGATGCCTGTGGGAATGTGTAACAGACCCAGGTCGTGAGCAATCTCCGTCACATTATTCATGCTGCGACCAAGGAAGCCGACCTTCTTGCCATTTTCATAGGCCAGGTCCAAAATCATTTGCAGTCGATGAATAGAGGATGAGAAGCAGGAAATGATCACACGCCGATCAGCGCGGATCATAATGTCTTCTATGCGTGGGCGAACAGCTCGTTCACTTTCGGTGTAACCTGGACGATCCACATTGGTTGAATCAGACAGCAGCAGCAGCACGCCGCGCTTACCGTATTCGGCGAAAGTGTGCAGGTCGAACAGTTCGTTATCGGTGGGCGTCGGGTCCACTTTGAAATCGCCTGTATGGATAACCACACCCAGCGGCGTTTCAATCGCCAATGCAACAGACGCAACAATGGAGTGAGTGACGCGAATAAACTCCACTTTGAAAGGACCGATTTCTACTTTATCGCCAGCCTTTACAATGCGAAGTTTCGCTTCTTTGAGCATGTCATGCTCTTCCAGACGTCGTTCTACCAGGGCTAGAGTGAATTCAGTCCCATAGACAGGGATATTCACATCGGAGAGCAAAAACGGAATTGCCCCAATGTGATCCTCGTGTCCGTGGGTCAAGAACAGTGCTCGAACCTTTTCTTTATTTTCGATGAGATAGGTGAAGTCGGGGGTGACAATGTCCACACCCATTAACTCAGCATCGGGGAAAGTCATCCCGGCATCGATAACAATGATCTCGTCGTTGTAGCGGAGAGCCATTGAGTTCATGCCGAACTCGCCGAGGCCTCCTAGTGGAATTACTTGTAGTTTGCCTGACGGCATAAATTTAGTGATTTCTTAGGGTAACACTTTGTGCTAATGCACCATGCGGCTTTTGCGATTCATGTAATCCATTAAGAGATATTGACCCAAGGTATAGGGTGTAGTGAAATAAGCTTTGCCCCGGCAGATTTGCGTCACCTGTTGGACGAATTGCACCAAACTATAATCCGTGGCCAGCATGAATGTGTTGATAATAATTCCCTGCCTTTTACAACGATTCACTTCTTCCAAAGTGCGGGAAATCACCAAAGGGTCCATACCGAACGGATTTTTGTAAATCTGCCCGTCATCCAAAGTCAACGCCGATGGCTTACCGTCGGTGATCATAATAATCTGGCGCATGTCTTTCTTTTCGCGAGCCAGCAGACGTTGCGCAAGAATCAAGCCATCACGAGTGTTGGTGTAATAAGGCCCAACCTGAATCCGCGCCAAATCGCTGAGTCGAATCTCTTCCGCCGAATCGTGGAACAGAACGCAACGCAACGTATCCCCTGGGAACTGCGTTTTCAACATATGGGCCAAGGCCAACGCCACGCGCTTTGCGGGGGTAAACCGGTCTTCCCCGTAGAGGATCATGGAATGGCTGCAATCCAACAACAGAACCGTTGCACAGGAACTTTGATAATCCGACTGGTGCACATGAAGGTCGCTATATTCGATGTCGAATTTCGACTTAATCCCTTCTCTTCTCAGGGCGGAAAACAGGGTTGCACTGACATCCAGATTCAGTGTGTCGCCAAATTCATATAGCTTTGACGTTCCGGAAGTTTCCACACCAGTGGCCACTTCGCGTGTATCGTGGGCCCCAAAACTGGATTTCCCCATGGTGCCCAGTAGATCCTTGAGTGTTTTGAATCCCAGGAAATCGACAGCTTTATCGGCCACTTCCACTCGAACGCGCGATTCATCCACAGTGCCATCGCCCGTTGCGTCGTCCATGTTCAAATAGCCTTCATCCACCAACTTTTGAACTAGTCGATCAATTAATTTGGAAAGTTGATCGCCATCCATCTTGGCCAATCTGTCAGCGATTTCCTTGGCCTTTTCCGGGTCGGGCCAATTGGGGGATTCAAGAGCTCTGGCCAGTGCTTCTTTGAGATCGAGCAGGGTGTTTTCAAAGCCAGGATAAAACTGTTTCGCATAGCCACTTTCCAGGAAGAAATCGGCAAGCGCTGCCAACAAATCCTCGCCGGAAAGGCCCAGGTCATCGTCGGTATATTTTTCGTATTTAATCCATTTCACAGTGTGGTCTCCTGATTGTGGAACCTACTGGAACTGCTGCCGACGACCCTTTGAGCCTTCATCTTCCGGTTCTGTACGTTCTCGTTTCTTGCGTTGCTCCACCAGAAATCCCTGTTCTTCGCTTCGGCTAATGCGCCGATGTGCATACAAACCTTCCAGCACAAATTCAGCGGATGACGCACGCATCCCATATGATGAGTTTTCACCTAAACGAAATGGCCGCAAGCGTTCCATCAGTCCATTTATCTGCGATAACTGTTGGAACATTTCCTCAGACGGCGTCATTTCATCCAGCTTCAACGTGCCACCGAGTTCAAACCATTTGACCACGCTGTTCAAGTTGGCATCCTCAAAATACTTTGTGAAAACGCGGCCCACTGCCATGCGAACTAAATCTTTAGCAACCACATCACCGCCTTTCAATTCTCCTTCGTATTCGAGTTCAATTTTGCCGGTAATAGCCGGTAAGGCGGAATAAATATCGCCGATGCGGGGCACTGCTTCCCCGTCACCCAACACCAGGGCGCGGCGCTCGGCATTGGAGAGAACGCTTTCCAGAACTGAAATTGGTAATCGCTGGGAAACGCCACTACGCTTGTCGATGCGCTTGTCGTCACGGGCAACGAATGCGATGGTCTCCACAACTTCACGGATAAAATCAGGGATCTCCACAGGCATGGGCAGGGTGCGGTTCGTCCAAGCTTCCTGCGTAGTAACTGCCATCCCTTGTTCCACGGTGACCGGGTAATGAGTGCGAATTTCACTGCCAATACGGTCTTTAAGCGGGGTGATGATTTTCCCGCGGGCCGTGTAATCTTCGGGATTGGCGGTGAAGACCATGAGCAGGTCCAAGGGAAGCCTTACCGGAAAGCCTTTGATCTGGACATCCCCTTCTTCAAGGATGTTGAAAAGTCCTACCTGAATCTTTCCAGCCAAGTCCGGCAGTTCATTGATAGCGAAAATGCCACGGTTGGCACGTGGAAGTAGACCGTAGTGCATAACCAATTCATTGGCAATGTCCTGACCACTGCGGGCAGCTTTAATGGGATCAATGTCGCCAATCATATCGGCAATGGTCACATCGGGAGTGGCAAGCTTTTCCACGTAACGGTCAACAGGTCGAAGCCAGGCGATGGGAGTTTCGTCGCCTTTTTCGGCAAGCAACAACTTTGCATATTTCGATACGGGTCGCACGGGGTGGTCATGAATTTCCGAACCAGCAACGTAGGGGGTGACTTCATCTAACAAGGAAGTCAACATGCGCACCAGACGCGTCTTGGCTTGTCCGCGTAAGCCAAGCAGAATGAAATTGTGTTTGGCAAGAACGGCGTTTACAACTTGCGGTACCACGGAATCTTCATACCCGATAATTCCAGGGAACAGTTCGGTACCGGCCTGCAATTTGACGATCAAATTCTGGCGGATCTCATCCTTTACTGTGCGTTCTGAAGTGCATTGATTCCAGTACGGGCTAGCGCGAAGCTCTCCAAGGGTTTTAGGCAAATCTTGATTGGCAAGCGGCATATTTTCATTATCCACTTTCAAACCTCTCCGTTGCTCCCCAAGCTTGTGGTATGTTTTCCCTCAATGGTTCGTGAACTTCCCGACGTGGAATACCAGCGCTATTGGCGCAGGCTGCAGCAGATTGGATTGAATGCCTACGAGGCTCGTTCCTATTTGGTGCTGATTGGGCATGCCCGATTTAAAGCCCTGGAACTAGCGGCACGCGCCCATGTGCCCCGACAGAAAATTTATGAAGTACTGGATTCTTTGGTGGATAAAGGTTTCGCACGCGTAGTGCAGGAAAAGACGAAACTGTTTTCCGCCGTAGAACCTTCGCTGGCAATTCCTTCCTATTTCGAACGGCTTCGCCAGGCGACGGAGCAAGAGCTTTCGGAAAAATCCAGACTGGGCGGCAACCTGGTTGAAGATTTGATGAAGACGTATGCGGAGGGGCAAGGTGGTCGTGGCACTTTGGACTTTCTTCGCATTGTCAACGAGCCGTCACAAACCGCCGCGTCCTACCGTGACATGATTCAGGAAGTTCATCGGGATTATTTAGAGTTTTCGCGTGCTCCTTATGCCGTTGATCCGTTGGACGAACAATTGGTGAAAACCGCCCGTTCGCGGGGAGTTCGCTGCCGTTTATTGCTTGAGTCCGGCACTGTGGATACGGATCATCGCAAGCGGTTAGAAGAATACGTGTCGTTAGGGATTGAAGTGCGTCAGGCAAAATCGCTTCCAATGAAGCTGGCTGTTTTCGATGGAATGAAGGGGATGATTGCGCTACTGGATCCAGTGATTACCAGGCCCACCTGGACCGCTGTTGTGTTTGATCACGAAGGCATGGGGGAAGCGATGGTGGGCCTGTTTGAGGACTATTGGAGCAAGGCAGTGGTGCTGAAAGGAGGCTAGGCCCCTTCTTTGCGGACCTGGTCACGACGCTGGGTGCGTAATTCGCGGATGGCATAAATGCGGCGACCTTGGCTTTCAAAGTACACCCGAATCAATACTTCGCCCAGCAATCCAGTGGTGAACATCATCAAACCGGCTAACAGCAATAAAGCGCCTGCCACCATTAGCGGACCATGGTCATTCACCAGGTCATATCCCATCAGCTTGTATCCCAGCAGGTAGGTGAGAATCATGCCACCAAATCCAGTTCCAATCAAACCTAATTTTCCGAAGAAGTGCATGGGCCGCGTGAAGTAAGTGAGCAGGAAACGGATCGTCAAAAGATCAAACAAAACACGAAAAGTGCGCCCCAGGCCATAGTGCGATTTGCCACTGCCTCTGGGAACATTCTTGATGGGCACTTCCACAATGCGTGCACCATAGAAACTGGCTAGCGCGGGAATAAACCGGTGCAGTTCGCCATATAAATTAATATCTTTTAGAACCTCGGCTCGATACGCTTTGAAGGTTGTCCCAAAATCGTGCAACTGAACCCCGGATACTTTGGACATCAGCCAATTGGCAATTCGCGAAGGAAACTTACGAGTCACCGCGTTATCAATCCGATTCTTGCGCCAGCCACTGGCAATGTCCCAGCCTTCGTCGATTTTCGCCAGCAGCAACGGAATGTCTTCCGGTTCATGCTGCAGGTCACCATCCAGAGAAATAATAATGGCCCCAGCCGCTTCGTCAAACCCTGCGGCAAGGGCTGCCGTCTGTCCAAAATTACGACGCAGCCTGATTACTTTCAGGCGCGCATCGGTCTCTACAAGATTGGCTAGTAAGTCAAAGCTCTTGTCGGTTGAGGCGTCATCCACAAAGATAATTTCATAGGGTCGCTGAATTTGCTCCATAACGATTGTGAGCCGGTCATACAAGGGCAAAATTGCAGGCTCTTCGTTGTGGATGGGAATTACAATGGACAACATGGTGTTACCCATTAGTTTACTCCCGATGCCGCTATAGTGCTAAAATGAAATTTCGCTGTTGCACTCCTGCACTAGCGGCTTTGGGACCCGTAGCTCAGTTGGTTAGAGCGCTTCCCTGACACGGAAGAGGTCGGTAGTTCGAGTCTACTCGGGTCCACCATTTCAATCTAAAACAGGCTTTAACCGCTCAAAACACTGCCGCGCGATTCGCACGGGATTGTAATCTGTTTTGGAATGGATTTGGGAACTTACTTCGACCACTATCCAACCACGGTATCCCAGTTTTTTGAGCATCCGGAAATGTTCTTTGTAATCCAGACGTCCATCGCCAACAATTAAGAAACGGGGATTGGCTGCGGTTCCTGCGGCGTCTTTTACGTGGACGAATCGGGTGAAGGGGATTAGCTGTTTCATG
>JANMWO010000452.1:0-5840 GCA_031394025.1 Acidobacteriota bacterium | reverse complement strand
GCTGGCAGCCGCGCAGCCTGGGACGACTCTCACTGGAACCGTGACTCTGACATGGGGCAATCCGTCATCCACAACGGTGGTCACCTTTAGCCTTACGGTTCAATCTCCGGGAGCAACGGTGAGCGGGATTTCCCCAGGAAGTCTTCCTACTGCCGCATCGGGCCAAAGTTTCACCGTGGTCCTCAGTGGCACTGGCTTCGTTCCAAGTTCCAATCCGAGTCAGCGCACCCGAGTCGGGGTGGTTGTCGCCGGTGTATTAATTACTGACACCAACATTTCATGGAATGTAGTGAACCCATCCAACATGATTCTAACCATCACGGTACCCACAACACCGGATACCTATTTACCTTTTTCGCCTACTGGCACTGGTGGTTCGGTGAGCATTGGAGTGTGTAATCCAATCGGGGTGACTTGCACCATTCCAACCGGAACCGCTGTTCTTAGTATTGGCAACGGACCCATTGTCCAGGTGGTCACCAGTTCGGCATCCTTTGTCCAGGTAAACCCCGGGACAACACAATCGGTGGCTCCTTTCGATCTGATTAGCGTCTTTGGAACCAATTTCTGTACTTCCGCTGGCACAGGTTGCGGCAGCAGTCAGATTCTTTATGGTTTCCCTGATTCGGCATTGCGTTATCCCACCACATTGAGTCCTGATGCCAGCGGTGCAACGCAACGGCTACTTTCGGTGAAGTTCCAAACCCACGGGTCTTCTCCGACTTTGATTGCCAACGCAAACCTGTTATTTGCGACCAACAACCAAATCAACGTATTGGTTCCCTCGGCCACACTTTCCCGAGTGGGAACGGTTGTGGACATGGTGGTGTCCTTCGGTTACGGATCGGGCGCTACCCTCCTAAGTAGTGCAGTTTTCCCGGTCAACATTGTGGCCACGAATCCTGGAATCTTCACTATTGGAGCTGACGGTCAGGGTCAGGCGGCTGTGCTCTCCTCTTCAGACTATTCTCTAGTTGGTGTGGGAAACGAAGCTGGGATGAGATCCACGGCAACCGATTCCAGTACCGTCTTACTGTATGTCACCGGTCTTGGCGCACCAGATTCCGCTGCCAGTAACGCAAGTGCGGGCGGCAGTGCCTGGTCAACCGATTGCATCTCAACGGCAAACTACGTCTCCTCACTAAACACCGTGACGGGAGGCTCGTTGACTACCGCCGACGGCCTGATTATCCAGTCGTCTTTGCTGGCTGCAGGACGCCTGAGTCCATGCATCCTTTCCAGTTCTGCCAACGTACCCACCATCACCATTGGCGGCGTTGCCGGAACGGTTACTTACGCCGGATGGGTGGCCGGTTCCATTGCCGGTCTGTACCAGATGAACGTCAAACTTCCAGGTTCTGCGGCAGGGCCATTCACTGACGTCCTGGGGGCAACCTTGAGCACAATCACTGCACCAGTGCAGTTGCCAGTGGTCATTACATCCAATCTTGTAACCAGTCAAGCTGGGGCAACGGTTTGGGTGGCACCCAGGTTAAAGGTAATTGCGCAAAGCACACGCACCGGAACAGTGGGCGCAGTTTGGGCCACCACCAATAATCTGGTGGTTGCAACAGAGGGAACTTCCCCCTATCGCTACTCCGTTACTTCAGGCCTGTTACCAACTGGCCTGACGCTCAATACAATTACTGGCGCAATTGCTGGAACCCCTGCTGCCAACACAGCAGGCACCTACGCCCTCACCATTACGGCGACGGATTCAGCAAACATCCCAGTAAAAGATACGGTCACATTCACTTTGACCATTGCGGGCGGTCTGGTTGCCACAACCACCGGTTCTGCCCCATACTTCGGGACGTTCGGTACAGTGAATGCCACCTTAACCACGGCTTCAGCAACTGGCGGAACTTTCCCTTACGCCTACACCATCACCTCGCCGGTCACCATACCCGCCGGAATGACGATCAACGCTAGTAGTGGGGTACTCAGTCTTTCGGGTACAACACCAGCGGGCACGTATCACGTCACAGTCACAGCAACAGATTCGACTAGCGGAACCCCGCTAACCGGTTCTGCCACCTTCGATATTGTGGTTGCTCTCTTAGTTGCCAATACCACGCCGTCGGCCGGAACCAACAGTCAGGTGAACGCCAACCTGACCACCGTTTCAGCAACCGGCAATACGGGCAGCATCACTTACACGCTTGACGCCACCAGTGCCGCATTGGGCTGGTTAACTATCGGTTCCAGCACTGGAATTGTGGCAACAACCAACGGAGCGGTTGCCGGAACTAGAAGTGTCACGGTTACCGCAACAGACGGAACTGTGGCAGCAGGGGCCGCACTTGCCGGAACAGGCATCGTGACCTTCAACATATCCATCACCTAACCAGGGGTGGGTCCAACTAAAAGGCGGTGGAAGAGAAATCTTCCACCGCCTTTGTCTATTTTAAGAAAGGAATTAAGACCAGATCATTGCGGAAGCTGCTTCACAAGCTGCGGGTAGACGTCTTTAGTGAACTTGACCGCTACTTCCGAAGCCCGGGCAATGTCGCCATTAAAAACAGGTGCAATTACGCGAACCAAACTAGTATCAGTACGATTCAACTTCATGGCATCGGCAATCACGTATAACTTAGCCGTATATTCGCTGGCCACTGTGCGCTGGCGTGACTGATACCAATAAAGAACAACATTCTTGGTATCCCCTTTTTGAACAACGTAACGATTCAATTCAATATCGGGGAAACCTGCAACGCTAACGTGAGTGATTTCATTTGATTCCTGTACCCAACCATTTCCCGGTAAACAATTTTTGGGCGAGTGCGGTGCCACGCCGCTTCTCTGCGATTTGAAATAAGCCACATAAAGGTTTGCTACCCCATTGCCGTCCACATAATCGCGATTCAAATAATCAGTGGCTTTCAGAACCTTTTGAACTTCATCCTCAAGCGGATAGTCGTGTATCATGCGCCAACTATTGAACACTGCGGGGAAAACACTCAACGGAGGCGCAGCAGGTAAATTTTCACTGCGTTTTTCAATAGCGAATGCACCAATGGCTTGCACCACAAGAAGCAGCGTAATGAGAATGGCAAAACGGGATTTCAGAAATTGCATTGCGAAAATTCCTTTAGATGGGAACAGCTTGAGACTTTCTTTCACGCCAATTCAGAATGAAACTGAAAAGCTGGTGAGTTAACGCCAGTAGAATTCCTGCGATCACAAACACTACCCATCCTTCCATTTCGTGAAAAACACCCTGTGCTAGTTTTGGATCAATCTCGCTCAACACGCCTGTGGCGGTCACGCGGCCTGCATTCGCAATGATCGCAATGGGGATGGTAGCAAGCAGTAAATACAGACGCATCATGGGACGCTTGTCGAAAAAGTAGGCATACACTAGCGACAAAAAGGATAGGGACAACAAAGAGCGGATGCCGCTGCAGGCTTCAACCACCGATAACTTCTGACTCGCCAGTTCCAAAACATTGCCGTCGCGCAGGACAGGTATGCCCATCAGCAGCAACACGTTTTCCGCAACGCTGCTGGCGAATAGTTGCAGCGGGAAAGTGATTTGGTTATAAATTACAGCGGGGATGGGGATCATGAAAATCAGCAAACTCAACGGAAAGAATAGAGCGCGCAGCAATGGCCATCCGCCCGTCGCCAGAACAACCCCAACCAGGGAAATTAGCAATGCACTTCGCTGAAGGAAAAATTCCGCACCAAGTGAACCAATGTATAGTTGTGCAATTCCCCAAAGCATCAGAAGTACGCCAAGAATAGAGGGATTTGGCTTAAGACTGAACAAGAACTTCTTGTTATCCCAAGCAACATAAGCCGCCACCAAAGGCACAAAAAAGGCATGGCCCATATCGTCATCAGTGTTCCAGTGCTTCACCAGTCCAATCAGGACCGGAAAGTAGGCCAGCACCAGGAACAGCCCGAACCAGGCAATTGCTTTCCAGGGCGGATTTTCGCTCGACTCGATCGTATTCATTCGATTAACTAATAATAACGTGGATTAGCTCTCAGCGGTTCAGAGCATCAGACTTATACGGCCACGGCGATCCCCACAGTGCACGTCGGGCGGAACGATATTGATCTTTTTCTCTCTTCTTAACGCCTACCGTTTCAACTCCATTCGGTAGACACATAGTAAGCTCAACAAATCCGGGATGATAGATGGGCTTGCGCACAATGCGACCTTGCGCCTGCTGCAGCGGGACCTTGGAAAAAGCCACGAAGCTATACTTTTCATCCTCATACCCCATGGTCCCTTGCTTCAACCGTCGATGCAGAGCGGATCGTTCCACTCGTTGCGAAAAGTGACACCAATCCGGCCCCACCATGGGACAAGCTAGCGAATGTGGGCATGGTGCTAACAGATGCGCCCCTATCCCCAGCAACTCATCGCGCATCGCCAGGATGTTCCGGAAGCCTTTGGTGGTCCCGGGCTCAATCACCACCAATGCCTTCCCGCACACTTCCCAAGCCCGAGCCAACACAGCCTTCCGATCAGTCTCACTTAATTCACCCACAGCGTAAGAGGCGATTACCAGATCGGCAACCGGCAATTCCGCTCTGCCGACAAGGTCCGTATGAATAAAGTTGGAATCGGGCAGCAACTGTTTCGCCTCGGAAAAAAATGCCGAATCGGTGTCCAATAACGTCAGGGCAGCCTCTGACCCAAACACTTGTTGCGCTGCAATAGAAGCCGCCCCCGTCCCAGCACCCAGGTCAAGAACACTGGTGATGTCAGGCAAATGGGAAGCTACTTCAGCAAGCACCACATGGGCCACGGCAAAAGTAGCGGGCATTCGAGTCGCCAAGTAAGCCAGTGCCTTGAAATTCGTCCGAATCCGGGAAGTGTCTTTTGCTGCACGATAGTTATCCGACAATTCCGTTGCCGCCGCTTCAAGGGCAGCCAACGGCACACCGTGCGCCTGTTGCTCAATATAGTTTCGGACAAAGTGCGGAAGTTGCACACTTCCATTATGATGGGCTGCATGCTTGCACGTTCGCTCCCAGCACCACAATGCCCGTAACCGATTGGGGATGGCTAATCACCCCCGAAGAAATTGAATCGTGGATCGTCCATAACGATGCCGACGTGTTGGCCGTTAATAAGCCCGGATTGGTGGTTTGCCATCCATCAAAGCATGGCCCATGGTCAAGCCTGGTCGGTGCCTGTCGTGAATTTCTGGGTCTGGAGCGGTTGCACATGCCCTCGCGGTTAGATCGGGAAACCAGTGGCGTGGTGGTGTTCGCCAAGCACCCCGCAGCCGCTTCCGAATTGCAAACAGCCATTGAGCGGAGGATGGTCACCAAAAGTTATCTGGCCATTCTGCGCGGTGAATTGAAGCAGGACCTTATCGTGGATCAACCCATTGGCCAACACCCTGACGCCAAGGTTTTCATTCGACGAGCCGTGGTTCCCCATGGTCAGCCCGCGGTCACCGAATTCCATCCGGTAGCTAGCCATCATGGGTTCACTTTGGCCAAAGTAAAACCGCAAACCGGCCGAATGCACCAGATCCGTGTGCATGCAGAATGGATGGGACATCCCATAGTTGGTGACAAAATTTACGGTGGGGATGAAACACTGTTTTTACGATTCATTGACACCGGCTATACTCCAGAATTGGCCGCAGCTTTGGACTGGCCACGACATGCCTTGCATGCCCTGCGTCTGGAGTTCGACTTAAAAAGCGGCAGTCGTGTATTTGAAGCGCCATTGGCGTCAGACCTGGTTTCACTATGCCAAAAATATCAACTGGACTTACCGTGAAAAAGTCGTTGCGCCGTATTCCAACTGATGTCCCGCTTGGCATCAGCACTGATCGGAAGTGTCAGAGCCTTGGCCATTTCTGATTCCA
>JANMWO010000660.1:0-3830 GCA_031394025.1 Acidobacteriota bacterium | reverse complement strand
GAGGGTGCCCAGTATTTGCGGCGGTTCCGGGATATGAAGTATTACGAAACGCTCTTTGAACTCCTGGCGAAACAATATGAGGTCGCAAAAATTGATGAAGCCAAAGATGCGGCATTGATCCAGGTTCTCGATAAAGCGATTACGCCCGAACGCAGGACTAAACCGAAGCGTTTACTGATCGTGCTATTGACGGGAATCGTGGTTGGTGTCCTCGGAATGCTTTCGGCATTCGTGAAGGAAGCGCTCGATCGGGCTCGCAACGAACCTGCGCAGGCACATCGTCTGTCTCTTGTTCGAAAATACCTGTTCAGCCGATGAGGTCGGCCGTCGTGCGGGGTGCGGGATTTCGGCAGCCGCTGTCCAGTGAAGCGGCTGAAAAACGACCTGGCGTTGATACTTGCCGAACTGGCGCTTTTTCGGAAGAGAGCGGGACGTACAAAGATGCGTGATGACGTTTTTGCCAGAAACTGGGATGCGAGGCCTCGCGGGAGCGGGACACTTTGACCTGCGGTGCTTCTAGGGGCTCGGTGGTTTTTGGTTCGACGAGTAAGTCGTGACGCGACCAATATCAGGTCGATCAAGCTGAGTTATGACGCCACCAAAAGCAGCATCAACAATGTCGTGGGTGCTCAGTTTCGGCATCGCCTTGTGGTCAGTAAATACTCTCAAGATTTATCGGCGATGCGAAATCTAGTTCTGGCTGCATCGCTCATGCTCGGCGCGCGGGCTTTTCAAATCGGCTTTCTTTCGCTCATTTCCAAGACGCTTGAAGCCGACGAGCTCGCTCTGTGGGCTTGGATAGATTCCGTATTTTCGCTGGTAGCGTTGTGCGCAGACTTTGGGCTTAAAGCTATAGCTACTCGTGACATTGCGCACCGGGTGGGCAGTGTTTCCGCACCTGGGGTCATCCCGGTTCGAGGTTATCTCGCGATCCATGGATTCAATGCAGCCGTCTTGTTAATAGTGGTGATTGTCCTTAGTGCAGCGCAAGCCATTCCGAATCCAGGAATGTCTGTTACTGCGGTCACTATTGCGGCGTCCATCGTTGGCGTCAATGTCGTTTTGGTCGAGTGGTGGTTTAACGGTCAAGGCCGATTGCAACGTTCTGCTCTGGCTCGTTTGTGCGTTGACGGTTCGATATTTCTCACTCTGCTCGTCGTGCTCCGCTGGATACCATCTCTTTCTGGAGTGGCCATCGCTTATGCGCTGGGAGTCCTGGTGGCTTTTGCAGTGAATGCCTCGCGCTTTTTCGTGTCAACAGCCCATATTGCAACGGATAGCAAAAATTGGTTTGTACGGTATCGTGAGGTAATGCTTGGCGCGCTCCCTATTGGCCTGGGCGGAATGGTGGCGCATTTTTGGTTCCGACTTCCCACGTACTCCATTGGCTTGGCGCAACCAGGGCAGCAAGCGCATTTCTGGATGCTTATGCGGCTTTTTCTGATCTCTACCGAAGCCGTCGGACTGATAATGTTATTTCTGTTTCCTAGCTGGGTGCGTCTTTGGAGGGCGAATCCACGCGAACTTGTTCGAAGCGTTGTTCAATGCGCTGCTGTGTTGCTGGGGACGGGGATGCTTGGCTTGGTATTAACATGGAACTTTGCACCAACAATTACTGAAATATATCTAGGATCATCTGAAGAACAGAGTGCGAATGTCTTGCAATTGATGATTGTGTCCTCCTTGGGTTGGGCGGTGGGAGCTCCCTTTACAACAGCATTACTGGCTCGACATCGCGAAATGAAATTACTTATGCTCACTGTAATTGCAATAACGTTATGTGGTGTTTTGATGTACCCCGGCGCCGACTCGCTTACACCAATCGGTGCGGCGAGAAGCTTCGCCGGATCCGTTATCGTTTACGCTATTGGAGCTGTCCTGCTATTTGTCCGGGAGACGCGAACGCTGCGCACCGAAAATTGAAAGATCAACCTTTAATCAAAAATGACAAGAGGTCTAATTCGAGCACTTATGGCACCGTTGCGCCCGGTTCACTATTGGTCGCTTGTGCGGTCCACTCGTTGGCGCGATTGGCAGGCTGGCTTTTTGCGGCGCTATGTTCTCGGGCGTGGTCATTATCCCTATCTTTGTCAGATGAAGGTGGGCCTACGCTCGGTGGACGTTATGACTTACTGCCAAGAAGATTTGTTTACAGTAAACGAGGTGTTTGCACTCGAATGCTACGGACGTCTGGAGGGCGCCAGGACGATCGTTGATCTCGGGGCAAACATAGGTGTCGCCGCATCGTATTTCTTGGCCGTTGCCCCTCACAGTGCTGTGTATTGTGTCGAACCACTTGAAACGAACTTGCAACGACTCGCAGTGAACACGGCGTCGTATGGAGATCGTGTCAAGATATTGCCCTGCGCCGCGTATTCCAGCGACTGTGAACTTGAATTCGGGGTCGAGTCGACTGGGCGCTATTCGGGCATAAATTGCAAATCGAAGCGAAGAGTCAAGGTAATTGCCAGGGATATCCGAACAATTCTGCGGGAAGTATTGGCCAATTCCGACCGAATCGATCTACTGAAGATAGACATAGAAGGTGCGGAAGGGGCGGTCGTGACATCTATACCGAGTGAGATATTTTGCCGCATAGGAGAAATTTACATTGAAGGAGATGCATTCGAACCCGAAAAAATTAAAGCAGAAGGTTTCTTGCATCGTCACTCCTTTACCGGCGTACACAGGTTTTGGCGTGAATCTGGAAAATAAAATCCTAGGCTGATCGATGACCGCGTGGACTGCGCCTTATCTTGCAAGCTATTGCTTTGCGCTCGCGCTAGCAATTGCAATTGTGAGCAGAAAGGCCTTCCGGGATCTATTTTCACCAACCGCAGTTTTTGTATTTGGTTATGGTGGACTTTATCTGCTCGGCATGCTCCGCTGGGCATTGCTGGATGAGGAAGCCCAATTTGATGACGCAGCCAGCTTTTCGGCCGTCGGTGTAGTTTTATTGGGGTTGATATCTTTCGTGGCAGTGGCGCGAACCGCGAATAAAGCTGCGCCAGCCATTGAACTAGGACGACGGCCCTCAACCTCGGCCGGCGGGGCGACATTGGTGTTCATCGTATACGGTCTGGTGAGCATATTGGCGTTTTTGGCGCTGATTGTGCTCGCGGGAGGTCCGGTCGAATACGTTCTGAATTATGAAGAGCGAAGACTGGAAGTCTTGACCGGATGGGCATTGGTTCTGCCCTTGTGTCTGCCTGCGGGAAACATCGGTTTTGTCATTTGGATGGCGGACCGTCTTCAGCGCGGAGCTTTTTCCGTGGCGACGGCACTTATGCTGGGACTGCCCCTGGCGGTAATGAATACCGCATTCTCTCGGACTTCTTTGGCGGTCTTGGTATTAACGACGCTCGTGGTTTGGCATTATCTTTGGCGGCCGATTCGCTTCCGAGCGTTGGCTGTAATCGCCAGCGGCATGTTGCTGTTGCTGTCATCTATCGCACTTTATCGGATTGCGACTTCCGCGCCAGAAGTACTTTCGAACGACTCTAGCATTGACACGCTTACATTGCTCTTTCTCGGTCAGTTCGATGCCTTTGACTCGCTCGTGCAACTTATAAGTCTGGACGATCAATGGCGCCTGCAATGGGGTGCGACCATTGTCCTGCCACTGCTGACAAAACCCATTCCGAGAATTGTTTGGCCGGACAAGCCGCTTGCGACTAATCACTGGCTCATGGATTTGCTTATGCCCGGCTGGCAAGACACGGGTCTGAACCGGGCCGCAGGCCTGCTCGTAGAGCAGTATGTCAACTTTTCACTTGTAGGGGTGGTGTTAGGGATGATCATTCTTGCTTGGCTTTGGAGTCGTGTGTATA
>JANMWO010000572.1:0-4520 GCA_031394025.1 Acidobacteriota bacterium | reverse complement strand
AACTTAACGTCGTGCTGCTTAGCCAGATCACCCATCAACTTGGTTGCTTCGGAAGCGGTGAACGGTGGAAATTCCACCACCTCTTTGATGGCCGAATAGAACTTTCGAGCCCGTTCGATTTTGGCCTTGTCATCGTTATCCATTTCAAAACGAGTGATGTCAAACACCACGCAAACGCCTGGAATGGGATCTTTCAAATACTGCGCAATTCGAGCCCCGACGCCAGCCACCGGGGCGTCGCCGTCTTCATTTGATGCAGCGGCCGCCTTCGATGTTCGAGGCATAGCCCCTTCCGCCGCGCCGACCCAAATCAACCGCCGCGAAGTAAATAGGGAATAGGCACAGGCATCATCCATCACATCGGAAAGTTTGACTTCATCTAAATCATGGCGAGTGAATCCTTCCTCATCCGGTTCGTCACCCAACACCGATTTACGCAACGCTTCCCGCACACGGACGCGACGGTACACATCGGGTCCAAGGAACAGATAAGCCGGTGCCGCAGGTCCTTTTTTAAGTTGGGTGAGGAGTTGATCAGGAGTCATACCAACTCCCAGGAATGCCACTTAGTTTTCCCTTGTTGGAAAAACCGCTCCAACAGTTAAAGCGGTCCGATTGCAGAGAACGAAATGGCAGGCCAAATTGTGTTATCAGCGTGCATCTGCGTTCATCAACGGCCATTAATCTGGGCCGCTGATGGACGCCGATGGACGCTGATAACACAATTGCAGAAAAACGAAGTGGCAGGAAAAACTGCCTGCCAACTCGCAAGCGAGTTAAGTCCCTCACCAAGCCTCCAACACAGCACTCACCACCGTCCGCGCCAAATCCCGACTCATCCGATCCACCGCCGCGTCACTCTCTTCCAAATACGCCCGCTGATCCGTCGCGATCTCGTACCGCTCCCGCACTTCCATGGAAGGCCGTTCAAACAGTACTTTTCCCGTCACCCGTTCCACTAACGTCAGCTTCAACGTGACGTTCACCTGCACACTGCTTCCACGATTGGTGACCGGATCAAACGTGGTCACGTAGGAATCGTAACGCAGCACCGAACCGCGCAGCACAGCGTCAGCCGTAGTTGGATCAGCAGTGATGTGATAGCGCGTACGAGAGATAAATTCCCGTGTCAAAGACCCCGCCAGTCGCTCTGGCAACTTGTAACGCGCAGTGATATTTGTGAAGGCCGGAATGGCAATGGTCTGCACCGACTTCGGCAACAGATCCGCCTTTCCCGATACGTGATAGCCGCAACCGGCGTTCACCAGCAACAACACAATTGCCCCCACCAGTCTCATCTAAGCTCCCACCACGGCAGTCATCGCAGCAATTGCCGAATCGGCCGCAATGCGCACATTATCGGCAACTGTCCATAGCCAAATTGCTTTCGAATTGTTGCTATCCACTCGAACCGCACCCACTGCATAACCACTCTGCTGAGCAATGCCGACGTTGTTGGGCGGCTCCAACGAATCGTCACGAACATCGGTGCCCGCTTTCGTTAAAGCTGCTTCAATCTTTATCTTGTTTGGTGACTTTTCAAACTCCACCCAGACTGACATGCTATACCCATGGAACACTGGTGCCTGAATCAGCCGCAACGACGGCATGGGCGGACCATTGGCCGCTGCCAGCAGGCTAGCTAAATGACGTTCTATGCGCGCTTCCTTTTCCGCCAGACTGAATTTTGAATCTTCCCCAAATGCCGCTAGCTTGTTGAATGCCAATTGCGCGTCAAAGATTTTCTTCACAATCGGCTTGAAGGTAAGTAAGGAAACCGCTTGCCCCTGCAACTCCGCAACCCCTGCCTGACCCCATTCGCTGGCTGGTTCAAAAATGGTAACCACACTGCGCGCAATCGGATGCACTGCGGCAAGCGTGGTGAGTAAATTGGCCAACACCTGCGCCGCTGAAGTCGGTATGACTGTCAACCTGGCCGTCGGACCTTTAGGACGAAACAGGCGCGCACCGGGCTTTTCATCCAGCAAGCCTTTGGCATCAACCACAGGAACTTTTTTCGGTGCCCAGTCAATGGCCTGTTGACAAATTTCCGCGCTCGATGCCGTAAGCACCACCACATCCGCATCTTTCAAACTAGCTTTTTCCAGCCGCGCCAGCACTGTTAATTCGTCCTGCTGTTGTTCAATCACGGCGACTTCTTCTTCCTCGCCGCCCAATATTTGCAGGCGAAATAAATCCCCAGCCAGTTCCTTAATTTCGCGACCCAGCAGTGATTCACCGCCTACAATCACAGCAATCTTTTTAGCCAACTTGTGTCTCCGGTATTTTCGGCGTAGTTTGCGGAGTGGGCTGCGTACTGCGGCGCCACAATCCGCCGATGCGAATCAAAATGCCACTTGCCATATAAGTAATGGCCAGGACGAATAAAACGGGTCTGGAGTACTCGTAAATAAGGTACATCAGGCTCCCGAAAAGAATCAGACTTTTAAACGACAAAGGACGGCCCAGGTTGAAGTCTTTAAAACTCCGGTAGCGCCAGGTGGAAACCATCAGGAACGCCAGCATGCCCATCAAGGCCATCCAAGCTACCGAAAAAATCCAGTACTTCAAAGGGGTCGACCCTTCAAAATAGACAATGCTAGCCACCATCGCCGCTTCCGCCGGTATGGGCAAGCCCACAAAATATTTGCGATCAGCCCGACCCGGATTGCTGGGTTGCGGATTGGTCACCACATTAAAACGCGCCAGCCGAGCCGCACCACTCAACAGGTAGAGGAAGCATAAAAAATATCCGGCACGAATGATAGGAGTGCGTACAGACGCATCAAACGGCCAATCCACAAACTGAATTCCCCAGGCAAAGGCCAGCATTGCCGGGGCCAGGCCAAAAGCAATCACATCGGCCAGGGAATCAATCTCTCTTCCAAAGTCGCTGACCGTGTTGGTCATCCGTGCAATGCGCCCGTCCAAGCCATCCATCACTGCGGCGATGCCAATCATAATGGCCGCCAAATCGAAGTGATGCATCGCTTCCATGGATTGCCCTGTGACATTGGCCATGGCCCCTTGAAAGGTTTCAATGATGGAAAGAAATCCCAGCAAAACGTTGCCCGCTGTGAACATTGTGGGCAGTGCATAAGCAGCACGGCGAGGCCGCCTGTCTGGCGTTTTCGGATCAATCAGACGTTCAGAAAAATTGAGTTTCGGCATAGGGAATTATTCCTTTCTGCGGGCAATGATGGAAGAACCGGCACTCACGCGCTGCCCCTCTTTCACTTCAACAGTCCATTCCGGCCCAAACCACAAATCCACACGCGACCCAAATTTAATGTAGCCCACTCGATCCCCCGCAGAAACAACATCGCCAATGGTCTTGTAACAAATAATGCGGCGCGCAATCAGCCCGGCAATTTGTGAGAACACAACTTTCACGCCCTTGCTTTCCACCGTGATCACGTTCATTTCATTTTCAGTGGAAGCAGCTTCCACTGACGCCACCAGAAATTTCCCGCGCTTATATTCAATGTTGGTGATCTTGCCGGCAATCGGCGAACGGTTCACGTGGACGTCAAAAATGTTTAGGAAAACAGACACCCGTTGTTGATCGCCCATCTGTTTGATCCAGACAATTTTCCCATCAGCCGGGGATACAGCCACCGGGCCAGTAGGAATCTTCCGCTCAGGATCTCGAAAGAACCATAAACAGAACAGCCCCAGGATAAACATGGGAATACCGAATGCAGGGCGTGTGAGATAACTCACCAGAGCGCCGCCAGCAAACAATCCAAGCGCGTAGTAAATACCGTCAATAACCATTGGTGGATCTTTCTTCTATTGTCCCAGATTACGTTTTAGAATGGCTTAAGATATGTATCTTCAATGGGCAAAAAACAACGAACGGCGAATCATTGCCAGAATCCGCGAAATGGTGCAGATTGAAAGTCCCAGTGATGATCCCCATGCCGTAAACACTTTCGTCGATTACATCGCAGCACAGGTGGCCGGTTGGGCCAAAGTGAAGGTGATAAAAGGTGGTCCGGCATATGGCAATCATCTGCTGATTGAATTCGCATTGCCCGGCAAAAAGAAGCCAGGGCAAATCACGGCACTGGGCCATTCCGATACAGTTTGGCCGTTGGGCACCTTGAAAACAATGCCCTTTCGCGAAGCCGATGGTCGCTTGTGGGGTCCAGGCGTGCTCGATATGAAAGCGGGCCTGGCCTTCTTCCTGGCCGCCATGGAAGCGATCCGTGAACATGATGTTCCTGTCTCACGCAAAGTTGTCCTGCAAATCAATTCCGAAGAAGAAGTAGGTAGCCATTCCTCGCGGTCACTTACAGAGCAGACGGCTCGGAATTCAACTGCCGTTCTGGTGCTGGAACCCGGTACGGGCTTGACCGGCAAACTGAAGACCGCTCGTAAAGGTGTCGGCGGGTACCTGGTGAAAGTGACGGGCAAGGCATCGCATGCCGGGGTCGATTTCGAAGCCGGTGCCAATGCCATTGTGGAACTGTCGCGTCAAGTGGAAAAGATCGCAGGCTTCACCAACTTGAAGCGCG
>JANMWO010000559.1:0-31540 GCA_031394025.1 Acidobacteriota bacterium | reverse complement strand
CAGGGTTAGCGGCAAATAGGTTTCTTCGACCATTACCATGGCTTGATTATACTACCTCGAATCCAAAATCAACTTCCAGGCGGCCAGTCCCCACAACACCCCCTTTCGTCCATTCTCCGAATGTGATCCAATATCGGTATGGTGCGACCATTTTCCATTGCCTTGATCCTTGCCTCAACCGCGCTCTGGGGAGCTGACAAACCCACTTACTCGCAGGACGTCGCTCCTATCCTTGATCGCAGTTGTGTGGAATGTCATCGCAAGGGCGAAGTGGCTCCTATGGCGTTTACCACTTACACCGAAGTCCGCCCCTGGGCGCGGGCGATTCGCGAAGCAACCACTTCCCGCAAAATGCCGCCGTGGCTGGCTGATCCGCACTATGGCAAATTTCAGAATGACCGCAGATTAACGGACAAAGATGTTGCAACCATCACTGCCTGGGTCAATGCCGGAGCCCCTGAAGGTAATCCGAAACTGCGTGGCGAAGCGCCTCAATATTCCGAAGGATGGAACATCGGCAAGCCCGACGTAATCATTGACATTGGCAAGGATTTTGATGTTCCTGCTACTGGCGTGGTGGCCTATAAGTACTTCAATGTTCCCACTCACTTCACCGAGGATAAGTGGATTGAAGCTGCCGAAGTTCGACCTGACAAACGTTCGGCGATTCATCACGTGATTGTGTTTGTGAAAGAGCCCGATGGTAAGGCCGGCGATTTCAACGATGGTGGCGACCTTCTAGTTGGTTTCGCCCCTGGTGAGCAGCCGCTGACCTTTGAAAAAGGGACAGCCAAGTTAGTGCGAGCCGGGTCTACACTTAACTTTCAGTTACATTACACACCCAATGGCACTGCCCAGAAAGACCGCACTTACATTGGATTGCGATTCGCCAAAGAGCCGCCAACGAATCGCGCCGCTACTGGTCGCGCTTTGAATGGCATGTTCCGAATCCCCGCTGGTGCTTCGGCGCATGAAGTGAAGTCTTCCTGGACGTTCAAGCAGGATGTGACCCTACGCAACTTGATGCCACACATGCACCTGCGCGGCAAGGATTTCAAGTACACGCTGGTCTATCCTGATGGTCGCGAGGAAGTGTTGTTAAGCGTTCCTAAGTACGACTTCAACTGGCAGTTGGCATACGAACTAGCCCAGCCCATTTTGGTTCCCAAGGGTGCCCGGTTGGATTGCATTGCCCACTTCGACAACTCTCCGAACAACAAGCACAATCCTGATCCGGCGAAAGAAGTACGTTGGGGAGATCAGACTTATGAAGAGATGATGATCGTCTGGTTCCACTTCACTGTGCCATCGGCACCGTATCTGGTTTCGCAGGACAAAGTATCGCAAGGCAAAACCGAGTAACGCCCAAGGCGAACCCGTTTCTACTTCGTGCCCCGAGTATTTGCCAATTGATCGACGAGTTTCTTCACGTGGGTCATGAGGGAATCTCGCGAGGCAGTGAAGTCGACGCTGGCGGGCGGCACATCATCCCACTTTTCGGTTTTGGATTTGCTTGCCTTTGCATCCGAGGGTAGTGAGACTCCAATTGTAACCACCCGTTGAGATGCAGCCACATCAGCGGCCTTGATTCTAGTGGGGTGAAAACCGGTGACATCGAAGCCATCGCTTTTCAAGCCCTCCATAATCTTCGAAGGAACAGTGGTTGAATCGGGCTCTGTGCCACGCGAAACACTGCTGAAAGGTAGGCCACGTTCCTGGGCTAGACGGTTGAAGTAGGATGTAGCCATCAAGCTTTTTACGTTACCGTGTTCACAAACGAAGAGCACCTGCTGAATTGGTGCTGACGCTGCCCGTTCTTGTGCAGAAATAAGACCAACGATGAGCCCAGACGTGAGAATCGCGGAGGTGATTCTAAGTCCTGAAAAACGCATTTATAAGCTTCCCTGTGTGACATTGGCATTGCGGGTTCGGATTGATGCCAAACCTCGCTTGAGTATACTCCAATATTATGGGGACAGCCCGCGTGTTTACCGACTTTCAGAATCTCACTTAAATATGGAAACATGCGGGCTGTCCCCATGTAAATCACGTCCCTGAATTGTTTTCCTGGCCCGACGCCTTTATTTGCTTCAAGGCTCTTTTGAAAAAATCCAGTTGTATTGCCTGTCGACCTAGCTTTTGCTCCAGTGCGACTATCCGTTGCAGCAGCAATTCTGATTCGCTGACTCTTGGCATTGACGCAGGATTTGGGATGCCCGGTGGCCTCCCCTTCTGTAGTTGTAATCCAGCGATGCCATGCTTGCGGTAGGCGTCTCTCCAGCGATACAACACGCTGCGCTTGATCTTCAACTCGACCTGGATCTTGGATACGCTTTCACCTTCGTCAATCCGCTTGGCTACCGCTATCCGGAACTCTGCACTGAACTCCCGGCTCTTTGCGCTCATTAGGGCTCCTCTCTGTTTAACCCTTTTTGTCTCTATTTTATTTGCCTCACTTTTGGGGTTCACTCCACTCCAGCATGTCCCTGAATTGTTTTCGGAATGGCGGCGTCAGCCGTCCCTATAGTTACTCAAAAGCGATGAGATAGCGCTGAGCAACATACTCGTCGCGGATTAATTTCCAGTCACTAAAAGCAGTTTTGGATTGGTTAACTTTGGACGACGCCTTCGTCCAATCCCACTTGGTCGCATTGCTGTAATCGGCCAGATGACGTTGAAGCTGAAGTTCCCTGAATGCCCTTGATACGGAGCGCAACTTGGCGACCACCTGCGGAGGGACCGATGGGTCATAGGTGGCGTTCTCTGCTCGGGTTGATGCCTCCTTCATCGTCTTATGTTCGAATGCCCGCGCAAGATAGTCACGCGTATCCAGCCGGTTCCAATTGGTGGAAGCACCCTGTATCAGTAGGTGAAAAAGAGCGTAATAGGCTGTGGAAACAGACCTTCGGAGACTTGCTTGCGTAGGAGTTTTGGGCTCCTTGTTAAGAAGATGAAATGCCTGCTTCAAAAGGTCTTCAGCAAACGCCATTGCTTACATCCAGCCCGGCTTGCGAAAATGCGCCTGATCTGAAGTGAAATTAAAGTAGGGCTGGAGCCCCCAGTGATTGTAAGGTTGAAGTTGATCAAATAGCATGGTTGTTACCCTTCCGGTTACGGTCGCTAAGCGGGACTGGTGACTGCCATGGGGGGTGAGCAAGACACCGAAAAATATTGACGGTTCTCCACTTGCATCAGATCCCAGAGTGAACCGCACATCCCGGACCTCTCGGGAATCAAGTGTTCTAGTGGCATTGGCTACCGCACTCGTAATCTCGGCCTGATTGATGAGTCCAGTTGAAATGTGCACAAGTCTATTATTGCCTATTCGAAGCCGACTGGCTGGCAGTTCTCTGATCCGCGCACGAAGACGGATCCATGCTTGCTCAGCGTCGGAAGCGCTGCGGTTCGCCGTAGGAAAGGCTGCGCCACAGCCACTCTACAGGCCCGATGCGGAAGTGTCGCAGGTACCATTGACTCAAAGGAATCTGGGCCAGATAGATAGCCAGTGTGATCGGCAAATCCAGCAGCGGGCCAATCTTGCCATAAAGGAAGATGCCGTGGCCGAAGAACGCGAGGCCCGTGCTGGTGAACAGCAGGACGCCGATGAGTGACTGCAGCAGGTAGTTCGAAAGGCTCAGACGTCCAATGGCTCCACAGGGGCGGAAGAAGGCCCAGACAGCGGGCTTGCGCACAGCCAGCACAAATGACAGAACGTAGAACAGCGCTACGAAAGGCGCAAAGCCATTGCGGGTCAACTCGCGCAGATAGGCCAACACGCTCACTGGGCCGCGCGGGATATCCACCAGATAGGGGACAAGGAATCCAAACGTCCAATAGAACAAAGCCACTGGCAGCAGCCATAGCCAGACCTGCTTCAGCTTGGGCAACCACTCTTCCATGTTCTGCACAATTCCCTTCTTCCAGACCCACAGGCCCAGCAGAAAACAGGGCATGAAGCCAAAGGCGACGCCGACAATCATGCCTGGCATAAATGACCAGATGGCATGCACTCGATCTGCGATCAACTCCCAGGGCGAGCCCGTTGAGTAAAGCCAATTGGCACTCTCTACTTTGTGGGCCAGCTCTATCAGATTCGGCGGGGTGGGCGTCGACGGTTTGAAGATACTGTAAATTGCATAGCCCGTGACGCCCACCACCGGCACCATTGCGCTCACCCACGCGGCGATGGCCACAACCTTCAGCTTGGAATTACGGAACGCCAACAGCATGAAGCCAGCCATGGCGTATTGCGTCAGCACGTCGCCCCACCAGAGCAGCGAAACATGCAGCCAACCCAGTCCATAAAGCAACAGCAGCCGCTTGGAAAAATAGCCAGTAAACTCGCGGTCATGAGGGCTCATCTTGCGGAATCGCCGCATATACACGGCCCAAAACGCCGTGACGATGGCAAACGCCAGAGGTGCGCGGGCTGCCATGGGGATCTTAGGTGAACCGCTGTAAATCAACTGTGACGCCAGCGGTATCGCGATCATAACTGTCAAACAAATCCAGAGAGCCAGTGGGAGTTTGCGTGCGAACCAGCCACCCACGGCCTTGCCACGCTCCATGCCACGAGTGAACTGCACAGCGAACCCCAGTCCGAACAGGAATGAGAAGATGCTGATGAATTTGCCCTGGATGAAGGCGTTGACCAATGTCTGGGCTATCTTGTCGTAGGGCTGGTCAAACCAACTGTTGATATTGAAGTAAATGATTACTGGCGCGTTGTGGCCGCGCATATTTGCGGCGAGGATTCCCAGTAGAGAAAGGCCACGGAGCACGTCGACAATTTCCAGGCGATCCTCGCTGCGGACGGGCTGGAGAGGAGTTTCAGGCGGAGGTTCGGGAGTAGGCGGCTGCAGTAGCTCGTCTTGTAAAGGCTGATCTTGGACAGAAGAATCACCGAGCGGGAGTTCCGCTGGAGGCAGGGTTTGATCTGGTTCGCTCATTGGGGGCCGCGGGACTTTAGGATACCAGGACCAGATCACCGCAGCAATACTTAGTCGAAGTGCGTAGTACCAATGCCGCTGACAGCATTTCCACGACGCGTTTTAATTAAGTGAATGGTGGTCACGTCCCCGAATTGTTTTCCGTCCCGGCAGATAAGGCGTTGCATCGATCTGCGGCTTCGTGCCTAAAATAGCTGACACGATCAGGTGTGCAGTCCCTAACGAAGTGGTAATGCCCAGCCCTTCGTGGCCGGTTGCCAGATACACATTCGGTTGTTCTGGATGTCGCCCGATGATTGGTAAATGGTCACTGGTGGCGGCGCGGAAGCCCGTCCACGTGCGGATTATATCCAGACGTTCCAGACTGGGCATGTAGTGGATTGCACGGGCTAGCATTCGTTCCATCATGCAATGGTCAATGCCGGAATTTGTCTGACCGAACTGGCGGGATGAGCCGATTAAGACTTGGCCAGTGGCACGAGGCTGTACGTTGAAAGCGACTGAATCTTCATTGACTCCATGTGCGTTTTTCAGATAGCCGAGTTCTATTAATTGGTGGTTGACGAACCCAGGGTAACGTTGCGTAATGGCCAAGTGACCCTTGCGCAGTTTGATATCCAAGTGGGGAAACCAACGGGAGGCCTGTGCTCCGGTGGCGCAAATAATTTGATCGGCACGCACATCGGCGATGGAAGTTATTTCTGTTTTTTGGAAACGTGCTCCCCGGGCGATAGCGCGGCTTAACAACCATGCGGCGGCTCGGGGTGCATAAACTACGGCATCGTCCACCACCAGAAGGCCACCGGCCAACCCATGGCGCAAGTTCGGTTCTGCGCGCCGCAAATCCGATTCATTCAGTAACTCTGCACGAACTCCGCGCTCTGTATAGTATTGGAGCTTACTGTGGACCGTCGCCATTTCTTGCTCATCGGCAGCCACCCACAACGTTCCGCGCCTTTCGAATTCCACATCGGCAGGCATTTCATCGGCTAACTGGTTCCACATTTTCGCAGAGTAGTGAGTAAGTGCAAACTGCGCTTCAGAATCGTCCATGACGACTATGTGTCCCATGCCTGCGGCTGTTGCTCCGCCACCTACAATGTCTGATTCAATGACTACAACACTTACACCGGCTTCAGTAAGTGCATTGGCACAAGCTGCGCCAACGATGCCTGCTCCAATAATGGCAACATCAGTCACTTGTGGATTCCGAAGCAGAACGGATCGTCGGGGTTGAGGATCAGTTCTGCTTCCCCGTTGACGAAGGCCGAACCTGTTACGGAAGGCAGAATACGGCCTTCCACCACTCTGTAAGTTGCCTCCATCACACTGCCGACAATGCTTTCCTGCCGCCAAATCTTTCCCGGTGCAAGTCTGCCGTCCGTGGCCAAACAGGCAACTTTGGCGCTGGTTCCAGTGCCGCAAGGGGACCTGTCATAGGCTTTGCCGGGGCACAGAACAAAGTTCTTACTATTTGCACCAGCCGTCTGCGGTGGGCCAAACAGTTCAATATGGTCAATTTCCGAGCCCTGCGCGCCAGTCACACCTTCTCTCTTCAAAGCTTGTCGAATGCGCCAACTGAACTCACTCAGATGGTCAACGTTAGCCAAATCCAAATGTTGACCATGTTCACTTACAAGATAGAACCAATTGCCACCCCAAGCAATATCACCCTTGATTGCACCATAGGATTCCACAGTAACTTCCACATTGGTTGCATGACGATAACTAGCCACATTCTCCACAGTAACTTCTCCAGAAGTGTGCAACGTAGCAGTAATATCGCCCACGGGAGTTTCAATAATATGGTTACCCGGTTGGATTCGTCCCATGTGAGCAAGGGTTGCCACCAGGCCGATGGTTCCATGACCGCACATCCCCAGATAGCCGATATTATTGAAGAAAAGCACACCGGCAACTGCCCGCGGATGGACGGGCTTGCACAGCAGAGCTCCCACAATTACATTGGAACCGCGTGGTTCGTTCACTACAGCGGAGCGAATGTTGTCGTGATGCGCGCGAAATTCGGCCAGACGTTCCGCCATGGTGCCGGGACCTAGGTCAGGACCGCCGTCGATTATGATGCGTGTTGGTTCGCCGCCTGTGTGCGAATCAATAACTCGTATACGAGGGGCTGTCATGTTATTGGTAGTTACTCAAGTCTGGTCGATTTGCGATTGCATGGCGAATGATATTCAGCACTTCCACACGCTCCGTCCCTTCCACAACTAAGCGCGGTGGGCGAGTTAGTTCGCTGCCCAATCCCAGCTCAGCGACGCACATTTTAATGTACTGCACCAGTTTTATTTTGGTATCAAGGTGGAGCAGTGGCGTATACCAGCGGTACAATTCCCGAGCCTCCAACCAACGGCCAGCCATAGCCAACTCCCACAGCACGCGGTTTTCATTAGGGAATGCGTTCACTAAACCTGAGACCCAGCCTTCCGCACCTAACAGGGCACTTTCCAGCACCAGATCGTCGACACCGCTGAACAGAATATAACGATTGCCACAGACGTTGCGAAGGTCGGTGATGCGGCGCGGATTGTCTGACGATTCCTTGATGGCCACAATCTTCGCTTCATCGGCAAGTTCCAAAAACATTTCCGGAGTGCAGTCAGCGTTGTAGGCTGGGGGGTTGTTGTAGATCATCACGGGAAGGTTTGAAGCTTGGGTGACCTCGCGAAAATGGGTTAGAATTTCTCGCCGATCAGCTTTGTAGACCATGGCGGGAAGCACCATCAGGCCATCCAGTCCAATCTTTTCTGCATCAGCGGCGAACCGTGCAGCGGTGGCCGTGGTGAACTCGGCGACACCTGTTAATAAGGGTACGCGGCCGGCCACGACATCTTTTGACATGCGCATGACGGCAAGTTTTTCAGCGACGTCAAGCGCAGTATTTTCGCCGACTGAGCCGAGCACGATCAGCCCGTGAACACCGGCCTGAATCAGCATCTCTAAATGATTGGCGGTGGCTTCAAAATCAATTTCATAGTTGGGTTTGAAGAAAGTACAGGCGGCGGGGTAAACGCCGTGCCAGTTTGGTCTCATGACTTAGAATCCTTGATAGAACTTCCAGTTTGCAACAAAGTCTTTCTCCACAGTGCGACCGGTAAGCGATGCGCGCACCATCTCAATGGGGATGCGGCCGGTTTTCAAAACAGCATCATGAAATTCGCGATTCTTCATCTTTCCGGAAACTACCAATTCGCGATGAAGGGCACGGATTTGCAAGCCTCCCAACATGTAGGCGCATTGGTACAGGGGCGAATAATTCGATTCAAATGAGCGACGCACTTCGCCTGCGGCATTTTCATATTCGTGTCCAACCTTGTTCACCAGAAAATCAACGCATTCTTGTGCAGTCATTTTTCCTAGATGAAAGTTCAGTGAAAAAATGATGCGCGCACAACGGTGCATGCGCCAGAACAGCATGCCTATGCGGTTTTCAGCCGTTTTGGGAAAGCCCATGTCCCACAGTTGCAGCTCCCAATAAAGAGACCATCCTTCGGTCCAAAAGGGCGTGGCGAATGCTTGCCGATAGGGCCGGTAGCGGGCCGTCATGTAAGATTGCAAACGATGACCGGGGATCAGTTCATGATGCACTGTCGCTCGCGAAAAATGAATGTTGTTGCCGCGCATGCTCATCATTTTGTCTTCTTGCGACATGGTGTCAGTTGGGAAGCTGATGATGATGGATTCCCCACCTAGAAAGAATGGATTCAGCCGTTGGGCTTCAGGCGTCATCATCTGGACGCGCCAGGTATCCATGGCTAGCGGAGGGATGGTGAGCAGGTCGTGACTGGTCATGAACTCGGCGGCTTCGGTTGCCTGCTGCATGATGAGTGCGGGCTGTTGGCCGGGGGGAACATGCAGGGTCTTCACATGTTCCAGGGCCTTGCGCCAATCGTCGCCAAACCCTAAATCACGCGAAGCACGTAGCATTTCCTTTTCGCACCAGGCGAACTCTTTGTTGGCGATGTCTATTAATTCTTCTGGATTGTAATTGATCATTTCAGAACGTAATTCCGCCATCAATGCAGTGCGACCGATGGGGTCGCCCAAAATGGTGTCTTTATCGTCCTTCTTCAAGCCTGCGACCTTTTCACGAACCAATGCCGAGTAAGTTTCCAGGTTCTTATCTAATTTTTTGTATGGCTCGGCCACCCACCAGGAAAATAGCGGATCGTAACCGGTGTAAAAGCGATTCCACTGTTCCAGATAACTGCGCAACTGGGCAATAGTTTGCACTGCGCGGCGACCCATGGTGGGAGAAAGTTTCACGTCCTCTGGTTTAGCTGAGGAGCGCACCCGCTTGGATACTTCATCCAACTGTTTGGTAATTTGAACCAGCGTAGTTGCTGCCTGTTTGGGATCTAATGGATCAACCCGTTGACGAGCCTCCTTCAAATTGACTATGGAAGTGGCGAAGGGTAACAACGGTTGGATTTCACTGAAGCGTTGTTGTTCGTTATCTAATTGCTGAAGCAAGCGGTGGAGCTTGTTGCGGAAGAGGACGTAATCAATCCGAGCTTCCGGGGCAAGGGTGTTGTAATCCAATGTTTCAAGACCATTGAGCCAGTCGGTATAAAAATTGCTGAGGACTTTGCTGCGGGCTGGTGAAATGGTGACATCGTAGAACAGTTCAAAGTTACGTTCATCGGCGGTGAACCATTCCAACAAAGGGCGCAGGTCAGCGGGTTTGGGGCCAGCGAGTGATTTTAAATCAGGCGTGAGGTAGCGGCCCGGTTCGGGTCGGCGAGATTCGGAAAGCTGGGGCTGAGCGACGGCAGCACAAGTCGACAAAAGAAGAATACTAAGCAACCGCATGAAGAATTATTGCATTCTGGCTGGCTGGAATCCACATGATTACTCGGTCAACTTACGTTCCGGAAGAAAATAATCGATTGGAATAATTACGAAGATGGCATAAGCAACATGAATAGAGAAAAAGGTCAAGCCCACCGAAGAAGCATAGCCCAGCAGCGACAGTGAATTCTTAAATTGTATGCGGTGGTGATAGCCGAACATGTCTGGTCTTTGATTACCTTAGCGCAGTGGATGGTCGAAGCGAGAACACAATGAGCGCAACCACAACTGGCCATATTACCAACTGTCCTGCGTGGAACTGAGCGATGTGTCGCGATTCGACAATGGGGCAGTAAATGGTTTGTGAAAGCATCGCCGCACTGGCGGCAAGCAGGCCGATCGACACAACTCGCCTGGGCTGCAAAACGACCACTGCGAACAATGCTGTGAGTAACGCGGCGGGCAAAGATCGGGACCAGCACAACAATCCATTTCCATTGAAATTCATGTGAAGGCGCGGTTCAAAGAGTTTACCGGAGGCAACGACGAACAATAAACAGAGGGTGATGGAAGCTACTGCGGGGATCCACCTGCGATTGGTTCGCAGCAAAAGAAAGCTTACTAACCATACGATGGCAAGCGAAGCTATTATCCACAATTGTTCCTGGGGGCTGAGCATCTCCCACCCGGAAGTTCCTCGCCATAATCCCAATGCAACGCCGCTCACAACATTCACAACTACTACCAACGCGAATCGCATAGCTTGATTATGACGCGGGTAGAGAAATGCCATACTTTAAAATTCTGGAGTCGCTTTGCAATTGAACCGATTTAGCCGCACCACACTGCGATGGATTTTGGCAGGATTACTTGTGCCCTGCTTGCTATTCCAAGCAGCACTCTTGAGTCGTATTATTCAAGACATTTGGCAACCGCAGAATGCCGTCGCAAAGGGGTTTACGCTCAGCGCTCCATGGCCGACGGTGGAAGCAGTTTCCATTGCCAATCAAAAGTTGGGATTAAGCACTGGAGATGTTCTGTTGCAAGTGGATGGCAAGCCATTCCAGGGACTTCAATCCATTTACACGGCTGTGGGCACAAGGCAACACGGCGACAGTATGCCGATCAAGGTAAGGCAAAAAGACGGTACCATCCGTGATCTTCGGGTTCGCCTGGAAAATTACAACATCATGGAAAACCCATTGATTTGGGGGTCTATCCTGATCATCATGGGCGCGGTGACACCCTTGTTAAGTTTGGGCATGGGCTTTTGGGTGGCCTTTGTTCGCCCTACCGATCCACTGGCTTGGATCTTTTTAGGGCTCACTATCAGTTTTGGGCACTTCATGTTTTCCATGGATAGCTTTGGTATTTGGCCCGTGGCCATTGCCGCAATGCTGGTGTTTTTTCATGCGTTAATGCAAATGACTTTTTCCCTGTTCCTGTTTCTATTCGGACTTTACTTCCCGTTTGAATGGGGATGGTCCGTACGCTGGTGGTGGTTCAAATGGATTTTTATTCTGCCACTGACCGCCAATATCCTGCTTAGCACGTCAGCCAATATGACCGCGTTTTTCGCCAGCGGGGATAGTTTGCTGATTACCCTTTTAGCTAAAACATCCAATTTATTCCTGGTTGTTACTTATGCCGGCATCAGTGCTTTTTTCTGGGCTCTTTCTGAAAAGCGAGCCCGATCCAAAGACCCCGATTCCAAACGCCGATTGCGAATACTGTTTTTAGGCTCCTTCATTGCATTGACGCCGATTGGCCTGGACATTTTATACATGTTGATTAGTGGAAAACAGCGTGGTGAAGTTGGACATATTGCCTGGCTGCTCTGCTTGTTTCTACTCAACCTTTTCCCAGTAACACTTGCCTATGTGGTGGTGGTTCATCGCGCGTTTGATCTGAAGGTAGTGATTCGCCAAGGGCTGCAATATGCGCTGGCCCGCGGGGGAGTGCGCTTTCTTACGGCGATTCTGATGCTTGCCGTTGTTGCTGCTGCTACATTACGTGCAACCACACCCGGTTCCCGACCAATAGAGGTCTTCCAAACATTTGCGATCGGAATTGGTGCCACTGCGTTGATCCTGCGCGGGCGAGAAAAAGTATTCTCCTGGGTGGACAAACAATTCTTCCGCGAAGCGTATGCAGCAGAGCAAGTCCTCAGCGATTTAGGGGAGTCAGTAAGATCCATTGTTGATCGTAAAACGCTTCTGGAAACAGTAGCCCACCGCCTTGCTGAAACATTGCATATTGATCGCGTGGCCATGATGCTATCCGGCGATACAGGCTTTCGTCCGGCCTATGCGCTGGGCTACGGACTGCCGCCGGAAGTGGAGTTCAGTTCCTCGTCATTTACAGCAAAAGAATTGGCCAAGCAGCGCACGCCGATTCCTGTCTACTTTGATGACGAAAACAATTGGGTGATGCGCGAAGGCCTGTCCGATCAGGAGCGAGGATGCTTGCAGAGATTAGGTAGTAACCTGATTTTACCCTTGACGGTGAAAGACCGTTTGTTAGGGTTCATCAGTCTGGGCGCAAAGAAGAGCGATTCACCGTATTCGAAATCGGATATGCGTCTGCTGGGGTCCGTGGCTGGCCAAATGGGGATGGCGCTGGAAAACTCGCGTCTAACGGAAGCTGTTGCTCATGAGGCTGCGCAGAAGGAACGCTTGAACCGCGAAATCGAAATTGCCCGCGAAGTGCAGCAGCGATTCTTTCCTCAAAATTTACCAACGGTTGAAGGTCTGGATTACGCCGGGTATTGCAGGCCCGCCCTAGGCGTTGGTGGCGATTACTATGACTTTGTTCCACTGGACACAGGGCAGTTGGGAATTGCTATTGGCGACGTATCGGGCAAGGGTGTTCCCGCTGCATTGTTGATGGCCTGTTTGCAGGCATCGCTGCGCGGGCAAGCAGTTTCAGGCAGTACAGACCTGGCCAAATTGATGCTGAATCTGAACCGACAAATTTACGATTCTTCAGCAGATAATCGCTATGCCACGTTCTTCTATTCGCAATATGACGTGGTGACGCGCAAGCTGGAGTATTCAAACGGTGGCCATAACACGCCAATGGTTGTTCGCGGCAAAGAACTGATCCGCTTGGATGTTGGTGGTCCAGTGGTTGGATTATTCCGCCCAGCCCGTTACGAGCAGGCCAATGTACAACTGGAACGCGGGGACATTTTGATCATGTTCACCGATGGCATTAGTGAGGCAATGAACTCCGCTGATGACGAATGGGGCGAAGAGAATTTGGCCGCTACCGTACAGAAATGGGCTCATCTTTCCGCTGCTGACATGGTTCCCAAATTGATGGAAGCTGCCGATGCTTTTGTCGATGGCGCTCCGCAGCACGATGATATGACGATCATTGTGGCCAAGATATTGTAAGCAGAATTGCAGTTCGCTTTAGCAAATTAACCTGACCCAAATATCGCGTTCTTCTTGACTGGTCACGGGCAAACCATGCATTCCCATGCAAGCGGCAACGCGCTCGGCATGACGAATTGGAACCCCGCATAATATCAGTTTTCCGGCGGGCTTCAAGATCCGTTTGAACTCAGCGGCCAAGCTGGTAATGGTCTCAGCATTGATGTTCGCGATAATCAGGTCAGCCCAACTGGAGGCCACAGACCTTGCTGAACCGGCGAAGATTCCGATTGCAATGGGCAGCTCTTCGCGGGCAGATTTTACAGAGGTCCAGTCAATGTCGCAGGCAACCACGCGGCTGGCTCCCAGCAAATGCGCTGCTGAAGCAAGGATGCCGGAACCCGTGCCGACGTCCAACACTTCCATTCCGGGATGCACCATTTGTTCCAGCGCTTCCAGGCAAAGTTGGGTTGTAGTGTCGCGCCCAGTGCCGAAGGCTAAACCAGGATGGACGGGAAGGCGCAGCAAGCCAGATGGAGTTTCGTCGTTTGACCAGGGAGCGACTATGAAGAAGCGTCCTACTTCAATGGAAGGCCAGTGACCTTCCATTTCTTTGCGCCAATCCCGATCAGGTTCCAGTTCCCAATGTGGATTGTAGGCATTGAACTGTGTAGCGTCGAAGGGAGCGTTGAAGAAAGCGCGCAGACGAATGCGACCCCCTGGTAAATCTTCTTCGTTGATGCCCTCTGTTTCGAAATCGTAAAGTTCAGCAGAAAGGTACTCCGCTTGATCCAAAAGGCATTCCAATGTTAGCGAGTGCATTTCGGTTTACCCTTGGACACGCTTTTCTTTACCTTTCCAAAAGCGTTCCTTGATGAGATTTTTCTTGATTTTGCCGGTACCGGTTTTAATCAACTCTTCCTCACTAAACTCAATCAGACGGGGCAGCTTAAATCGACCCAGACGCTGTTCCAGAAATATCATCAATTCTTCTTCCGTAAGGCGTGCACCTGGTTTGCGAACCACAACGGCAGCGGGCACTTCGCCCCACTTTGGATCAGGCGCAGCGACCACGGCGCATTCAAAAACAGAGGGGTGCGCGTAAATGGCTTTTTCCACTTCGATAGACGAGATATTTTCGCCTCCGGAAATAATAATTTCCTTCTTACGATCCACAATGTGAATGTAGCCTTCGCTATCCCACACCGCCATATCGCCAGAATGGAACCAGCCGTTTTTCATAACACTGGCGGTCACATCGGGCTCGCGATAGTAACCATCCATGATGTGGTCGCCACGTGTGATGACTTCGCCAATGGACTCAAAATCGTGCGCCACATCCTTATCTTCAGGATCAACTACGCGGATCTCCACACCGTTTGCTGCCCAGCCCGCCATTGCCTGGCGTCGAAATCGTTCTGCTTCGCTGGCATACGTGAGGGTAGGTTTTTGCCGTCCCGTGGAAAGCACAGGACTGGTTTCCGTTAAGCCATAACCGGCGATTACTTCGCAATGAAAGGCCGTCTCTAAACGTTCAATCAGTTCCGGAGAAGCTGCGGCACCACCAATCATTATTTGCTTTAGGCTGGAAACATCGTGCTTACCCAGCTCTGGCGAATTCAGCAGCGCATTGGCCATGGTGGGCACCAAACTCATGTCAGTGGCCTTTTCAGCAGCAATGATTTTCAGAACAAACGTAGGTTCAAAACGGCGAACCATAACCTGGCGCGTGGCGTTCATTACTGCCGATTGCGGTTTGCCCCAGCCGTTGGCATGAAATAACGGGATGGTGTGGAGGTCTACCACATCGTTATCACGCCGATACAGCAGAGCCACATCCATCGCGTGCATATAAATAGTGCGATGGGAAAGTGTCACGCCTTTGGGCGTACCTGTGGAGCCCGATGTATAGAAAAGTTCGGCGATGGACATTTCGTCTATCGAAAGGAAGTCCACACGATCAGGCTCGCCTGTCGCTAGCAATTGCTCACTGGTCATGGTGGCGCAGGCTGTTGGGCCGTCGAGTGCGATGAGGTGCAGTAAGTCAGGGCAGGCTTCTTTCAGATGTTCTGCTAAAGGAAGAAAGTCCGTTTCGAACAACAGCACACGTGCGCCAGAATGGTTGATGATGGTGGTCAACTCCATGGGCGACAGTCGTACGTTGAGCGGCATGACAATGCCGTGGGCCATGACGGCACCGTAATAGCCTTCCAGTAACTGGTGGGTGTTGAAGCTGAGATAAGCCACCCGGTCACCAGGCTTGACACCGAGTCTGACCAGCGCATTGGCCAACCGGCAGGCACGCTCTCCAAACTGTCCGTAGGTGAATTGTTTATCACCACAAACAATGCCTACTCTGTTGGCGAACAGATCCATGGCGCGGTATAAAAACCGAACGGGGGTCAATGGGATGAACATGGCCTTTTATATCCTCACTTACTTTTGAAACCGCTTAAAAAAACTTTCGTCACGCCAATGAGGGCGATCTTTTTGATTGGCCACCAGTTCAGCGGCGCGTCCAAGGAACGTGCAAAATCTGGCGGCATCGGGCTTGGCCACTGGTTGCAAAAGATCGTCGGAAGGAGCATGGTAGCGCTTGGCCAACCATTCCGCTTGTAGTTTTTCTTCCAAGGAATCTTTTTCATAACCGAACTTGAAAGCAGCCGCAGGAATTCCGGCCATGATGAAACTGTACTGATCACTGCGGATGAATCGGCGCTGTTGGGGCACAGGGTCGGGAAGAACTTTCAAGCCACTTTCCTTGGCTGCTTGCCCAATGGCATCGGCCAGTGTGGACTCGTCGAATCCCAATACAATCACGCTTTCCAGTTTATGAATCGGCATGAACATATCCATGTTCAAATCAGCCACAATAGTTCCTTTCACGCTGGGATGGTTGGCGAAATAGCGTGAACCCAGCAAGCCTTTTTCTTCACCAGTGACTGCGGCGAATACTATGGTCCGCTTGGGTTTTTTGGGAAGCTTGCCGAACCTTGCCGCAATTTCCAGCAGCGCCGCCACGCCGCTGGCGTTGTCCATAGCGCCATTGAAAATGGGGTCGTCTTTGAGAGACGGATCCACTCCAAGATGGTCCATATGGGCCGAAAGAACTACAATCTCTTTTTTCAATTTCGGATCGCTACCGGGCAACACGGCAATCACGTTTTGCGATTCCAAGGTACTTGTTGCAAGCGTCGTCTTGGCGTGGATACTGCCCTTTAGAGGAAAGGTTGGTACTGTCTTTGAATCCTTGTGGGCGGTGGTGATTTCTTCCCAAGTGTGGCCTGATCCTTCGAAAAACAAATTGGCGTAATCACGGTTTATTACGACGCTGATGTTGTGGCCCACCTGATCGTCAAAACCTGGGGCGGCAATGGACATTGCGGGCATAAGTCGCGCCCGTGACGCGCGTTCCCAAGGAACGGCTTCCCCAGATTGCACAGAAATGGAGGCAGTTCCAATAGCGCCTGCTTCACGAAAAGACTTCCATCGTTGAGCGGCAGATTGAAAGTGGGCGCTAATGGCACCGGGCAAGCCAGGAGGCCCAGCAGAGAGAAACACTGCAACTTTTCCCTTCAGATCCAATCCCGCAAGGTCATCACGATTTAACTCAGGGATGCGCAGGCCATAGCCGACAAACACCATCTGCGCATCGACGACCTTCGCCAAGTTAACCCTGCTACTCAAGTAAGCTTCCTTGCCCAAGGTCAGCGGCTTTGAAACCCCATCCCGAACCAGTTCCAAACTGCTTTCTTGTTCGACGATTCGTTGAGCAGAAAATGGCACCGGTTGCAGATAGCCGCCCACGCCACCGGGCTTCAAACCGGCCTGTTTGAACTTGCTGACAATGTAATCAGCCGCGCGTCGATGCCCGGCACTGCCTGCGTTGCGACCTTCCATGTTGTCGTCTGCAAGAGTGGCCACGTGAGCCCACCAACTGGAGCCATCGTCAAGACTATAAGCCAAAAAGCCATGCGCCAAAAACCCGGTCAATAGTAAACACAAAACTGTTCGTTGCATTCTGGATGCCCTTCCTTCTTTGTTAGTAGTAATCAGAGCAGGACATATAGTATCCGCACTGTTGGCAAAACAGTTTGCACTTTCGTTCGGCCAGACGAAGACTGCACACGGGGCAGTAAAGCATAGGTTCGTCGTCCCGCTGTTTCCCGGCGACGGCAGGGAAATCGGGAACGGACTTCTGCTGCTTCGGCTCGATTGTCATTTAGATCATTATAATGGGGCTAGGCATATGAAAATCGGAAAAGCTTGGATGGAATGGCTTCTGCCCGTAGTGGGCGTGACGATGGTGGTGGCTGGTGCGATGTTTGGACAAAGCACAACCATCCGGCCGGCACCGCCCATAACCATGCCTCAAAACATGCCTCAAGCAGAGAGGCAGCAACGTGTGGAACGTCCTGTGCGGATGCCGGTGCGGGGCACGCGAGGCGCAGTGGCCGCTGGTTCTGACAATGCGGTGGATGCGGGTATGCGTCTCTTTTATGCAGGTGGCAACGCAGTGGATGTTGGTGTGGCAACCATGCTCACGGCCAGCATTGTGGAATATTCTCACTTTGGATTTGGAGGCGAAGCACCGATTCTGATTCGCACAAAAGAAGGGAAAGTTATTTCCATAGCCGGTGTGGGAACCATGCCGAAAATGGCCACGGCTGATTTTTTTCGGAATCGACGTATGAAGCCCGGTGAGATTCAACAGATGGAACCCAACGGATTGAAGGGTATGGTTCCTGTAGCCGGAATTATGCCAGCACTGGTTCCAGGCATGGTGGATGCCGCTTTGCTGGCACTGCGCGAATTCGGTACAAAGTCTTTTAGCGAAGTAGTTGCACCCGCCATTGAAGCAGCTGATGGTGTGCCCATTGATGAACAGCGCCAAGGGTCAATCGCAAGGTCCCGCAAGTTTTTCGATTTATGGCCGACGTCGAAAGATGTGTTTTTGCCGGGTGGTAAAGTTCCGATGGTGGGTGAAGTTTTTGTTCAGAAAGATTTGGCGCGTACCATTCGCGCCATGGTGGCTGCTGAACAACAGGCGTTGAAGAGCGGTGCAGGTCGCCAGGGTGCCATTGACGCTGTGCGCGATTATTTTTATCGTGGTGAAGTGGCGCGGAAAATTGATGCCTTCATGCAAGCGAATAATGGCTTGTTGCGGTATGAGGATATGGCGGCGTTTCGGTTGGAAGTGGAGGAACCAGTTTCAACCAACTATCACGGCTATACAGTGTATAAACCCGGATTTTGGAGCCAGGGTCCGATTTTTCTGGAAGCTCTGAATCTGCTGGAAGGCTATGATTTAGCGGCTATGCGCTACAACAGCACGGATTATATTCATACTTTGGTGGAAGCGCTGAAGCTTGGATATGCGGATCGTGACACTTACTATGGCGATCCGAAGTTCAACCAAATTCCGGTGGAGCGGCTGCTATCCAAGCAGTATGCTGAGGAGCGTCGGCGCATGATGCCCCAGCGCGCTTCTGAAGAGTTCAGGCCTGGAAGTATTGGGGGCAAGCGTGGCATTCATCCTTCTGAAGTAGAAATTGTCACCATGAAGATTGACGATGCCTTGATGGCCCGCGATACAACGTGCGTAGATGTAATTGATAAAGACGGCATGGTATTTTCAGCCACTCCTTCCGGTGCCTGGCTGCCTTCAGTGATTGCCGGCGATACGGGAATCCCCTTGACAGAGCGCGCGCAGAGCTTCCTTCTGGTGGAAGGGCATCCCAATGAACTGGCCGGAGGCAAGCGACCGCGTGTGACGTTAAGCCCCACCTTGGTAACCAAGCAAGGCAAACCCTTTCTGGCCATGTCCACTCCTGGTGGAGACAATCAGGACCAATCTCTTTTACAGATTTTTCTTGACGTCGTGGAATTTGGAATGAACGCGCAGACGGCAGTGGAAGCAGCACGCTTTGAAACGCGCCACCTGGTTTCCAGTTTTGACAATCACGCAATGAATCGCGGCGATTTGCTTTTGGATGAACGCATTGCCATGCAAGTCGTCAATGACCTTGCAGCGCGTGGGCATAAAATCAGCATTCGTCCGCGGTTCGCCAATGGAGCAGCTCCGGTTATGATTCGCGTTGCGCCCGATGGTGTGATTGAAGCTGGTGCTGATCCGTATGGATATCGTGCGGCTAGGGCTTGGTAGCAAGCATTTGATCGATGGCCTGAATGGAAAACAGTAGGCATCGTGGAACGTGGAAGATGCACTTGTACGGGCCACCTTTGGAACTCAAGGCAAGGTTACCTTGGCGGTCGCAATAGCCGAACCATTCGCCGAATTCGTGATCGACAAAGGTTCGAAATGTGTACTCATGCAGGCGATCCAACCACTGCTTATATTTATGATCCCCGGTCAGAGAATATCCCAGGATTGAAGCATAAATCGCTTCCGTGTGTGGCCACCACAATTTCATGTTTGCTTCCAATGCCAGCGGTGGCTTGCCTTCGATATCCATAAAATAGTAGAGGCCGCCGAATTGTTTATCCCACCCATATTCAAGAGTGCCTGCAATGGAATTGAGAAGCATTTTTTGAGTGCGGGAATCGGGGACTACTTTCAGTGCGTGCAGCAGAAACCAGGACACTTCAAGTGAACTTCCAGGGCAGACTAAACGGCCTTCCGGGGAATCGCGGAAATGATGATTGTCCGGCGCGGCATTTTCCATTAAGAGCTGGGCTGCGGGGTTATGATGGTGCCAAACTGCTTGAGTGCACTCCGTCAGGACGTCGAGATAAATCTGCCGTGGACTAGCCGAATTCAGCTCTAATGCAAGGCAGGCGATCACCATGATATCGGCCAGTTGACTGTAGCCCAGTGCACTGCGACCTAACAGGCTGGGGTCGGCGATGGCAGCGCAAATATCGTCGAACAGAAGCTTGGCGTGGTCCAGGTATTCTTGCTCACCGGTAGCTTTGGAGAATTCAATTAACGCTAAGGCAACAAAAACGGCTGAATATGGTTTACGTTGAAAGTATACAGGGGCACCTTCGCGGGTGAGTGAAAAGTAGCATCGACCATTTTCATCGAAGCAATGTTTCAACAGGAAATTCAGGATTCCACGGGCAGTTTCCAGATACTCAGGATTGCGACCCCATTCGTTGTAGAGTCGGCAAAAGGTCCACACGGCGCGACCTTGCATCCAAACGTATTTGCGAGTATCGTAGACTTGCCCCTGGCGGTCGACGCAGGCGAAATAGCCGCCATTCTTATGGTCAATGGAATGCTTGAGCCAGAACGGAATGACGGATTCGGTTAGATTTTGCGAATAGATATCGCGGTATTCCAGCAGGGTCACGGGACTTAGCGTTGTGCCGCGCCGGTGCGTCCCATGATGCTCCAAACGTCCAGGACATCATCGCCGCGCGTGACAAAGATCCGATCGTAAACATTGACGCTGGTATCCAGATTGGAGGGGTAAATTTCCACTCGTTCCCCCAGCTTCACGCCAGGGTCGATTTCATTCCACAGCAGAATCCCGTATTCGGCACCCTGGTTTTGGATGGAAAAGTTAGGGCGACCCTTCACTTCGTCAGTGGTTTTCAGCATTGCCTTGTTCCCTGCATCAATGGAACATTGTTGGGACCGCGTCTTACTGACAACTGTGGTAAGCACCGTCAGCGCCGGTTCCCAATCCTCGTAAATATGATCATTGGATTTGCCGCCCACGCCGACGTATGCCGTGTCCATAAAAATGTAGGAACCGGCCTGCAATTCAGTAAGTGAACCGACGTCAATGTTGTAAGTCCCAGTAGATCCGCCAGTGATGAAGCCCACTGGCAATCCCGATTTACGAGCCATGGCGACAGTTTCCATCAGTCCGGCAAGATGTTCCGCTGATTTGATTTTCCTGGCTTCAAAGCCATGAGTATGAGAAGCATCTCCGGAATAACCCATGAATCCGGCCAGTTTCAAATTCTTTGATGCATGAATCTTTTGGGCCAATTCCAAAGCATTCTTGCCCGGTTGGCATCCTTGCCTGCTGAGCCCGGCAAACACGTCCACGCCAACTTTGATCGTTATCTTTTCTGCAGCGGCAGCTTCTTCAAGCAGGCCAGCCGTGATGGGGTCATCCACAACACAATGGAAAGTAGAATCTTTTTTTGCCAAAGCGGCAGTGCGTTGAATTTTGTTCCTACCTGCTGGTTGGCAAGTAAGTAGCGCGCCTTTCACACCAGCAGCGGATACCATTTCCGCTTCGGCCATGGTGGCGCAACATACACCCACAGCCCCCAATGCCATTTGCCGTTTGGAGACTTCCACGCACTTATGTATCTTCACGTGAGGACGCACATTAATGCCAGTAGTCTTGGTATGGCTGGCCATCTTAAGCAGATTCCGTTCAAACTTATCCAGTTCCAGGACCATGCAGGGAGTGGGCAAATCATCTTTGGAGATGCCGCGAAAATCCCGTTTGGCGATTCTCGTTTCCAGTTCCTGAATGCGAATGTTTGAATAGAGCGGGGTTGCCGCAAAGGCAGCGCTCATGGAAAGAAGGTTGCGGCGCGTGATCATGGTCACTATTCTATACCTCCCGCCGCTTCGTTTTTAAATCAAGTACGCTCGCGTTGTGAACTGTGGTCCTGCGCTATACTGACATTTTTGTGGAGATCCCCTAAATGAAAAAAACAATTCGCGTCGCAGTAACGGGCGCTGCCGGACAAATCGGCTACAGTTTGCTGTTCAGAATCGCCAGTGGTGAAATGTTAGGAAGCGATCAGCCCATCGTTCTTCAACTGCTGGAAATTCCTGATGAAAAGGCACAAAAGGCGCTGAAAGGCGTGATGATGGAACTGGACGATTGCGCGTTTCCTCTACTGCAAGGCGTTAGCGGATACGGAGATGCCAACCAGGCCTTCAAAGACGTCGATGTGGCGTTGCTGGTGGGTGCCCGCCCGCGTGGCCCTGGAATGGAACGTAAGGATCTGCTGGAAGCTAATGGTGCCATTTTCACCGGGCAAGGCAAGGCGCTGGATGCCCACGCATCGCGCAACGTGAAAGTTCTGGTGGTGGGGAATCCAGCTAATACCAATGCGTTGATTGCCCAGCGATCAGCCCCGTCGTTGCCTTCGAAAAACTTCACCGCAATGATGCGATTGGACCATAATCGGGCTATTTCGCAACTTTCAGCGAAGCTTGGGAAAGCCGTCACCTCAATCCACAAAGTCACTATTTGGGGAAATCATTCGGCTACGCAGTATCCAGACATTTTCCACGCTGAAGTGGATGGTGCCAAGCTATGGCCCATGATCAATGATCAAGCGTGGCTGGAAGGCAACTTTATTCCTACAGTTCAGAAGCGCGGGGCAGCCATTATTGATGCCCGTGGTCTTTCATCCGCTGCATCGGCAGCCAACGCTGCAATTGAGCATGTGCGCGATTGGGTATTAGGCACACCTGCTGGAAATTGGGTGACCATGGGAATTCGTTCCGATGGCAGCTATGGAATTCCCGAAGGCATTATGTTCGGTTTCCCGGTGACTTGCGCAGGTGGTGAGTATTCCATTGTGCAAGGTTTGGATGTCAGCGAATTTTCAAGAGGTCGGATCAATTCCACGCTGAAAGAGCTGGAAGAAGAAAAGGCTGCCATCGCCCACTTGCTTGGGTAAGTTTGTAATCTATTGAGCGCCACGGCCAAGCAGCACTGTCTTGGCCGTGCTCAGCAGAATGTAGACGTCCAGGGCAACCGATAAGTGCTTAATGTAGTACAGATCGTATTCCAACTTAGTAACGGTGTCTTCAATCGTATCGCCGTATTTATGGCCGATTTGCGCCCAGCCTGTAAGCCCCGGCTTCACCGATAATCTTTGACGATAAAAAGGGATTTTCTCAGACAGCATTCTGACGAATTCCGGCCGTTCCGGTCGCGGTCCAACCATGGACATATCACCGCGAAGCACGTTAAAAAACTGCGGTAGTTCGTCAAAACGAAACTTCCGCAAATATTTTCCGATGGGTGTAATGCGCGGGTCGTTTTTCTGCGCCCAGACTGCACCAGTGGTGGCTTCAGCATCGGCTCTCATGGAACGGAATTTATAAACCGTAAACGGCTTCCCATTCAAGCCAGATCGGACTTGCCGATGCAAAATATCGCCAGGCGAGGTGATTTTGACCAATATGGCAACCACTACCATGATGGGCAGCGTCAGAATGGTTCCAACAATGGCAATTACTGCGGAAAGTGCCGTATGAATGCCTTCGGTACGGGCGCTGGGTCCCAGTGCGGTGGAAAAAATCAGTTGGGATGGTCGCAATTCCCGCGTGCAGACTCGACCAAAAGTGGCTTCGTAGGCGGTGGCGGCTTCTTCCACATAAATTCCGCTTAAACGCATGTCCAGCAGTTCCTGAACAGGCATTCTGGCGCGACGTTCGGTCATGCCGATTAAGATACGTTCGGGTTTATGCGTCTCCACAATTTTGCGCAATTCCGATAGCTCCCCCAACTTAGGCAAGCGGGCCACCGCTTCGTCGGGAAATTCAGCTTGGCCTACGTATCCAACCAGATCGTACCCAAACTCTGGATGAGCCAACAATTGTTCCGCCAATTCTTGCAAAACAGATGACGTTCCCACCAGTAGAACCCGTTGCGTTGCCACGGTATTTACGGCGAATTTTAGGTACAACATGCGCCAGGCCGGGAAAGCCAGAAAAACAAACCCACTCCCGTAGATCATCAACCAGCGGGGCAGCATCAGGTCCCGGTTGACGTAGGTCATCAAGGCCTGCACCAGGAAAGCAATCCCCAGCACCATGGAAATCTGTTGGGCAAATAGAATCCGGCCGCGCACTTGGATTTTGGTGTATAGGTCTTGCAGGTAAAGCCCAATGAGGATGCTTACCACTACAATGCTGATGCGGAAAAGACCGTTTTCCTCAAAGAGAAAGAATTGTAAATCAACGTCTATGACAATGGCGCTAGCGAGAAGATAGCAGAACAGAAATATGACAGTTTCTGACAGCAGAAGCAGCAGAACAGAGGCCGGTAATATGGAACGGAGCAGGGAAATCATTTGCTATGGTTTGCTGTCCGCTTTAAGCTATGGAAAGTCATTTGATTGCAATAATTTGTACGGGCAGTACTAGCCCAATAAGAAACAGAATAACACGGCAAAGCCTGCGTTTTTGGCCCACCGTCCTCTGCTTTTCTCTGTTATCGGCAGGTGAGAGTTGAAACTTGATAAGAGTCGTGACGCGGGTAACTACTTGAAAATATGGGATCTAATTAGTCTGGTTTTAAGTAGCTGATAATAATACGAAGAATGGCTTGACCAGCACCATCCAATGGGTATACATTTGGATGTTAGACTGAATTAGTCTGATATTGTTGAATTCTCTAAATGTTGAAGCTCACCAAAAAAGCGGATTACGGTTTGATTGCCCTGAAGGACCTTACCGTCCGTCATCCGCAAACTTCCAGTGCCAAAGATATTGCGGACCGTTACGGAGTACCGTTACCGCTGTTATCGAAAGTTTTGCAGAAGTTGGTGAAGGCCGGATTCCTACGTAGCGAGCAGGGTTCCACAGGCGGGTATCGCTTGGCCAGGGACCCAGCTACAATCAGCGCGTTTGAAGTGATTCGGGCCATTGATGGACCAATTTTCCTGACCGCATGTTTTACAGAACATGGGAATTGCGCACATACGGACAAGTGCAATGTGCGGGAACCACTTCGCAAGGTACATGAGGGAATCGTCAGGCTACTTTCAGACATCAAATTGACAGACATCGCCCAGGAAGATCAGCCCTCGAAAGGTGACGCAGTAACAAATGCTCCCATTCATCGCGAACAACTTACGATCTTAACCGGCATCAGAGGAAATTAAATGCAGCAACTCAAAGCCCCTATTTATTTTGACAACCACGCCACCACCAAGTGTGATCCACGGGTGGTGGAAACTATGCTCCCGTATTTCACGGAACACTACGGCAATGCCGCCAGCCGCAACCATGCGTATGGCTGGGCTGCTGAAGAAGCCGTGGAAAAAGCTCGTAAACAGATTGCATTGTTGATTGGCGCTACCCCTAAAGAAATCATTTTCACCAGCGGCGCTACGGAATCGAACAACCTTGCGCTGAAGGGAGTGGCGGAAATGTATGCCGAAAAGGGCAACCACATCATCACTGCCGCAACCGAACACAAAGCGATTTTAGACACCACCAAGCACCTTGAAAAACAGGGTTGCCGTATCACCTACCTGCCTGTGATGGCCGATGGCCGCATTGATTTAGACATGTTGCGCGAAGCCATCACCGATAAGACCATTCTTGTAAGCATCATGTATGCCAACAACGAAATTGGCGTTGTGCAACCGATTCGCGAGATCAGCAAAATTTGCAAGGAACGCGGCGTGCTTTTCCATACCGACGCGGTGCAAGCTGTCGGCAAGATTCCTGTGAATGTGATTGAAGACGGAATTGACATTCTTTCCCTCACCGCTCACAAACTTTACGGGCCCAAGGGCGTTGGCGCGTTGTATGTGCGACGCAAGGGTCCGCGTGTGCAACTGGCTGCGCAGATGGATGGCGGCGGTCATGAACGAGGCATGCGTTCTGGAACTTTGAATGTTCCTGCTATTGCTGGATTGGGCGCTGCTTGTGAACTTTGCCAGAAGGAACTGACGGCGGAAATGGCACGCTTAGGCTTTCTGCGCGATAAGCTGAAGAACAAGATCATGTCCGAATTGGATGAGGTTTATGTGAACGGTTCGGTTGAGCATCGGCTGCCAGGAAATTTGAATATCAGCTTTGCTTATGTGGAAGGGGAAAGCCTTCTAATGGGTATCAACGATATTGCTGTTTCAAGCGGTTCGGCCTGCACTTCGGCTACGCTCGAACCAAGCTATGTATTGAAGGCGCTGGGCGCTGGTGATGATTTGGCGCATTCGTCCATACGTTTCGGCCTGGGTCGCTTCAATACGGAAGAGGAAGTGGATTACGTGGCCCGTCGCGTAATTGATGTGGTAAAAAAGTTACGCGATCTATCGCCTTTGTACGAGATGTTCAAAGAAGGCGTCGACCTCAGCAAAGTGCAGTGGACCGCTCACTAAAAGATTAGAAAAAAGGAAAACTACCATGGCATACTCTGATAAAGTTTTGGATCATTACAATAACCCGCGCAACGTTGGTTCGCTGGATAAAAGCAGCCCCAACGTTGGCACCGGAATGGTGGGCGCTCCTGAATGTGGCGACGTGATGAAGTTGCAGATCCAGGTTAACCCTGCAACCGGCGTAATTGACGAAGCCAAGTTCAAAACCTTCGGCTGCGGTTCAGCAATCGCCAGTTCCTCATTGGCTACTGAATGGCTGAAAGGCAAGACGGTTGACGAAGCATTGGCCATCAAGAACACTGACATTGTGAATGAATTGGCGTTGCCGCCAGTGAAGATTCATTGTTCCGTGTTGGCTGAAGACGCAATTAAAGCTGCAATTAGCGACTACAAGACCAAGAAAGGCGTGCTTTCTGTTGCTTCTGAAGCAGTAGCGGTCCACTAAAGAGGCTATATGTCGACTGTCGAAACAGTTCCCGAAACAGTTACTGAACCGGCGATTGACGTCACGCCCAAGGCTATCGCCAAAATCAAGCAGGCTTTTGCCAAACAGGGCGTCACAGGCGGATTGCGTCTGGGCGTCCTGGGTGGCGGCTGTTCGGGCTTAAGCTATCAATTTAAGTTCGATACCAAACCACGTGCCACCGATAGGAAATTCCAGTTCGATGGCGTCGAGGTTTGGGTTGACCCCAAGAGTTTGCTCTATCTGAACGGCATGATTCTGGATTACAAAGAGTCCCTCATGCAATCTGGCTTTGAGTTCGATAATCCTAATGCCAAAAAAAGCTGTGGCTGCGGAACGTCATTCACAGCATAACTATTTAAATTATGACTTGTTGGCAATGCTCGGTTGAATCAGAGTGGGCACTGCTGTGCCCTGCCTGTAAGGCGCTGCAACCCCCGCCATCTGACTATTTCACTTTTTTTGGACTGCCACGCAAATTGAATATTGATGTGGATAAGCTGCAAAGTCGTTTCTACGATCTAAGCAGGCTACTGCATCCCGATAAATATTCGCGAAAAAGCGAGCGTGAACGCGGTTATTCCACCACTGCCACGGCGGTCCTCAACGATGGCTGGCGGACTCTCAAAAACCCTGTCACCCGTGCGGAATACCTGCTCAGTCAGGAAGGTTTAGAGATCGCCGAACAGCGGTCTAAAGATGTGCCGCCGGAATTGTTGGAAGAAGTTTTTGAGCTGAACATGGCCCTGGAAGAACTGCGCGGCGGTGAGCTTTCGGCCAAGGCGGAACTGGTTGCGGCACGGGATCGTTTTGCCAGTATGTTGACTGCTTCCGACGCTGAGTTGCAACGCCAATTCGTCCAATGGGACCTCGAAGATCACACCAGCGCAAGTCCCCAATCCCTGGCCGTTATCCGATCCATTCTCAACCGCCGCCGCTACAACAGCAATCTGATCCGCGACGTAGAAAAAGAGCTTTCTTAAAATGTCATCCTCCTTTCAAATTGATTTCAGTGAAGCGGGCAGCAGTCAAAAAATCATCGGCATTGATCTGGGCACCACTAATTCTCTAGGTGCGTTCATGGATCTTACCGGACCGGTGATTATTCCCGATGCTAACGGAAGCCACATTGTACCCAGCGTTGTAGCTTTTCCAGAATCGGGTGAACCGATTGTGGGCGAAGCCGCGCGGCAAATGTTGACCACCGAATCGGAACGCGTCATCTATTCCGTGAAACGCCTGATGGGACGCGGGCTGGGCGACGTCACTGAGGAACTGAAGCTATTCCCATTTCGCATAGCCGAGGGTAGCGATTCGGTGATTCGCTTGTCTATAGGTGAAAAAGTTCTGACTGCACCGGAAGTTTCTGCGTTGATCCTGCGGCAAATCAAAGAGAACGCAGAAGCGTTTTTTGGTGAATCGGTAGACCAGGCGGTGATCACCGTGCCTGCCTATTTCAACGATGCACAACGACAGGCAACTAAGGATGCTGGTCGTATTGCCGGGCTGGAAGTGCTGCGTCTGGTGAACGAACCCACCGCTGCCGCACTAGCGTATGGGTTGGATAAACGCAAAGAAGGCATTATTGCTGTGTACGATTTCGGTGGTGGCACGTTTGACATTTCGATTCTCAAATTGCACAACGGAATTTTTGAAGTACTGGCAACCAATGGGGACACGCATCTGGGTGGCGATGACATCGACAATAGGATGATCGCCGTGGCCCTGGAAGATATTCAAAGCGAATGGGGCCAGGATGTTCGCGAAAATCCTGAAGCTCTGCAAACGTTGCGAAAAGCGGTTATCGCGTGTAAAGAGCAGCTCTCCTTTGCTCCAGCGGTTCAACTTACCCTTGAATGGAACGGGAAGAAATATCAACGCGAATTGACCCGTGAGATTTTTGATCGTCTGATCACACCTGTGGTAGATCGCACACTTGGGCCTTGCCGAGCCTGCCTTGCCGACGCCGGTTTAAGCGTGGATAAGATTGATGAAGTGGTGATGGTGGGCGGATCCACTCGCATTCCACTGGTGCGCAATGCGGTGGAGGTTCTGTTCAAAGCCAAGCCACATACCGAACTGAATCCCGATGAAGTGGTTGCCCTGGGCGCTGCGGTTCAGGCTGGTATTCTTTCCGGTGATGTGCAAGATACACTGCTGCTGGACGTCACGCCACTGTCCTTGGGGATTGAAACCATGGGCGGCGTGGTGTCAAAACTGATCGTTAGAAATTCCACAATTCCCGCGTCGGCTACGGAATCGTTTACGACTGCTGTGGAAGGTCAACGAAACGTGTTGATTCACGTACTGCAAGGCGAACGGGAAATGGCTCGCGATTGTCGTAGTCTGGCTCGTTTCGATTTGAAAGACATTGATCCCATGCCTGCCGGGTTGCCGCGCATTGAAGTGAAGTTTTTGATTGACGCAAACGGTATTTTAAGCGTCACGGCAAGGGAAACTCGCACGGGTAAAGAGCAATCGGTGGAAGTGAAACCGTCCTATGGTTTGACTGATGAACAGGTTGAGGCCATGATCCTGGAATCAATTGAAAAGGCTGAGGCAGATTTCAAGGAACGGCAAGTTCGTGAAGCGAGGGTGGAGGCGGACCGCATGTTTGCCGCAGTGGACAAGGGCAAGCAGAACGACGCCTGGTTGACTTTGAGCGATGACGAGCGTGCCGCCGTCGAAAAAGTTTATAACGAACTGGTGCTGGCTTATCATAGTGATTATTACGACCTCATCCGCGACAAGATTCATGAACTGGACCAATCCACCCACACGCTAGCCGAGCGTATGATGAATACCGCCGTGAGCACTGCTTTGAAAGGAACCAAGATCGAATAGCTTATGTTCAAACTTACTTGGGATAAAGCCGAAGACATCGGCATTGCATTGTATGAAGCGCATCCAGATGCCGACCCGTTAAAGACGCGCTTCACTGACCTGCACAAAATGGTCATTGAACTGGAAGAGTTTGAGGACGATCCAATGAAATCGAACGAAGCCAAACTGGAAGCAATTCAGATGGCCTGGTTCGAAGAGTGGAAGGAAAACCAGTAGGGCACGTATATCGCCAAAGGGCTTTGCCGCAAGCTTTCTCGAACTGGGTATTGACTCTACTGCGCGATCCAGATGACGAGTGGGGTGAATCGTGGTTCAACGCCATCAATGGTCAGTCCGATCGAATTAGTCTGAAAAGTTTTCAAAAGCTTGAAGCGAAGTTTCCACAATAAGAGGTTCGGATCGAACTCAAGGGTGCCCTCACCAAAATCTCCGAGGGTTAGCTTTGGGCTTTGTCCAGCCCCGAGTCCGTTGAGAAACAGGACAATACTTGAACCTGACACAGCAGGTGTTGCGCAACTATGCAGGCCACCATTTTCATTCAGCGCTAGAGGCTCGTAGCCTTGTGATAGCAGGTTGCCGCATTGAGCCGAAGGAAACAGCAAATCTAAAGGCGACGAGGCGAGAAAAATGCTTGGAGCTGCCTGAACCACCAACACCGACTGGACGATAGACCGATCTCCAGAGACGATTCGAATGGAAACATCTCTTCCCGTTGTGACGTCGAGAGGTACTTGGACATTCAGTTGATCTGGAGAAGAATACAAGATTCGAGCGGGTTTTCCATCGAAAGTAACGAAAGGGGAATTGAAGCTGTTCCCAAAGATGGAAACTAGCTGCCCTGGAGCAACACTTCCAAGCAGCGTCCAATCCGAGGCATCAGCGAAACAGACGGCATTTGGATTGGCTTGAGAGGTGTACTCAATATACTGTCGTGACGCGATGACTGAGAGCCCGCTAGATCCCTCTGCAATGAGCGGACTGCCGTCTCCAGAGGCGTTTCTAATCCCGGTTATGACCTGATTCCATCGCGCGGCGAGTTCCCATGGCACGATCGTGGAGATCAGCTTGGCGCCGTCGCCGCTTATAGTCGATACGAACGGTAATGCTCGTCCAATCACGGGCGCACACCCTATAGGAATGTCTCTTAGGCCAGGCAAGTCCTTGGAAAACGTCTGGCCGGCAACAGCGATTCGATCATCGGACAGGATCTTCATATCTCCTAGAAACGCCCCACCGGTCCCACTGAAATACGTGGACCAAACCAAGGCCGAACCGTCGGCTTTGAGCTTGCTTATAAATCCACTGGAGGTAGGCGGCGCTCCCGATCGAGCTCCTGGGCCGACTCTGAAGTTCGCTGATGCTGGATACCGAGGGATGAGGGATCCCGGTGTTGTCGGGTAGTCCTGCGATGCTGTTGTGCCACCGACTACCGCTTCGCCTTTGGCGTTTACTGCCAGGGCCGTAGTCGTTGCACCAAAACTGCCGGTGAGGTAAGTCGAATAAAGAACTTGAGTCCCATCAGGACTGAGCTTTGCGATGTGCTGATAGAAGCAGGTATCAGTAAAAAAAGTACCGTAAGCTCTGGTGGAGGCACAGTTCTGAACCGCACCGTAACCCCGCTGGAATGCCCCAGGCGTGGTCGGTAATCCAGAGCGATTCCCGACCACATAGATGTTGTCCTGAGGATCGTAGGCAGCGGAGCCGACGCCAACACCCCGCGCAGCGACCAACACCTTTCCCAGTGAATCCAGTTTTACTAAAAACCCGGTACCAGGCTCGAAACTAAAGAACGTGAAGGCCGAGTCGGTGTTCGGCGCGCCTGGTGTTGTTGCGAAGGCGTTGCCGATCACCAGTCCGTTGATGAGCGCTTCTCCTTTTGCATTCACCGCAATGGAGCGAGGAGACGTACCAGATGCAAGGTGCACGGAATATTGCAGCACCATTGATGCATCGTATTCTTGTACGAAGGAGAAACCATTCTGAGCGTTAAGCCCTTCCCCTATTACATAAACAAAGCCTCGGTTATCTGCGGC
>JANMWO010000461.1:0-6219 GCA_031394025.1 Acidobacteriota bacterium | reverse complement strand
CGCAAGGGAGCGGTTTTTCAAAGGCCTGATACGCTGTCTTTCTTAAAGAGTAAAGCTATCGCCACGCTTCGGGATAATCACTGGCACCCTGTACATCTCTTCAATCGCCTTCTTCAAGGCCTCTTGCTGCATTGGTTCGCCATGCACCAGGTAAACAGACTTCAGCCTTGGTGTGACTATAGGCTGCATCCAAGTCAGCAGTTCCCGCTGATCGGCATGGCCGGAAAGTTCGTTGATGCGTTCTACCTCGGCCCGCACCACCGTCGGCTCGCCGAAAATGTTCACCTCGGTTTGACCTTCCAAAATCTTCCTGCCTAAAGTGTTTTCCGCCTGGAATCCGGTGATCAGAACAGTATTCCTAGCATCGCCAATTCCATTCCGCAGATGATGCAACACGCGCCCTGCCTCGCACATGCCACTGGCGGCAATCACCAAATACGACCCTTTCAGGTCGTTCAATGCTTTTGATTCATCCACGGATCGGATGTAACGAAGATTGCTGAATCCGAAAGGATCGGCCACATTGCGAAACTCCGCGCGAATCTCGTCGTCGAAACATTCTTCGTGCTTACGAAATACTTCGGTGACATTCACCGCAAGGGGGCTATCGACAAAAATCGGAATCGTGGGGATCTTGTTGTGCTTCGCTAATTCGTGAAGTAGAACCACCAATTGCTGCGCACGACCAACGGCAAAGGATGGAACAATAATTCGACCACCGCGGTTCACCGTTCGGTTGATGATCCCAGCCAGCTTCTCCGTAACAGCACCCTCGTCTTTATGTAGACGGTCGCCGTAGGTGCTTTCCATAATTAAATGATCGGCAACCGGCATCAATTCCGGATCGCGAATAATCGGGAGCCCTTTGCGGCCCACATCGCCAGAAAAAATTAGCGTCGTGTTTTCCGTTTCCAACTTCATCGCAGTGGAACCAAGCATATGCCCTGCCTCAAACGTTGTGTACTTCAGCCCTTCCACTTCCGTGGGTGTGTGTAGATTCACACGACGAAACAAGGCGATGGCTTTCTTTGCATCTTCAATTGTGTACAGCGGCTGAACTTCTTCTTGCGTGTCTTCCACGCCGATCACTTGTCGCTTGGCCTTACGCTTGTTGATAAATAACGCGTCCTTTTCCTGTATAAAAGCCGAATCCTGCAACATGGCTTCACACAGATCAACGGTTGCTGGTGTGGTGTAAATTGGTCCGGAAAATCCATTCTTCACAAGATTGGGAAGGTTTCCACTGTGATCAATATGGGCATGGGAAAGAAGCACGGCATCCACTGAATTTCCAGGCCATGGGAAATTTCGATTGCGCTCATTGGCTTCGCGACGTTTGCCTTGAAACAAACCGCAATCCAACAGGATTCTTTTTCCGTTGGCTTCAATCTCATGCATTGATCCAGTAACGGTTTGCGCCGCACCACGAAATGTGATCTTCATGTTCTATAGGATATGCGAAAAGGTTGTCAACGAATGATATGATCACAAGAACCATGGTTAATAGAAGAGAATTCAGCCAGATCCTTGCAGGGGGCCTTGCCGCTTCCTCAAGTTTCGCAGCCAAAATTGATTCCCACGTCAACGGTGTTTGGATTGGTGCGCAATCCTACAGCTTTCGTGATCGCGATTTCGATAAGTGCCTTGAAGGGATGAAGGAAGTGGGTTTGGGCGAAATGGAAATGTGGCAGGGCCACGCTGAACCCAAAGGCATGAAGGAGGCAGAACTCAGCAAATGGCGATTGGAAACACCCCTCTCCCATTTTGAAAATCTGCGCAAGCAAGCCGATGCCGCTGGCGTCACCATTTACGCTTATAACTACAGTTTTCGAGAGAATTTTACGGACAAAGAAATCGCGCGCGGTTTTGAAATGGCCAAGGCCCTGGGCTGCAAAGTGATCACCGCTTCGTCGAATGTTTCAACTGCAAAACGGATTGATCCGTTTGCTAAAAAAGCCAAGATCCGCGTAGGCATGCACAATCACTCTCGCATTCACGAAAATGAATATGCCCGCCCGGAAGACTTCGCTCAAGCTATGGCTGGAACCTCCGAATACATTTGCGTCAACCTGGATATTGGTCACTTCACTGCCGCTAACTTTGATGCTGTGGATTATTTATCGAAGCATCATGAAAGGATTGTCACGCTGCACATTAAGGATCGTAAAAAAGATCAGGGCGCCAATGTTCCTTTTGGCGAAGGAGATACTCCCATTAAAGCGGTGCTCCAACTTCTGAAGACCAAGAAGTACAAAATTCCCGCCAACATTGAATACGAATACAAAGGCGCGGATACCATTGCGGAAATGAAAAAGTGCTTCGCCTACTGTAAAGAAGCTGCCAGCTAAAATAGTGAGGCCATCCAGACGAAAAGTGTTGCTTGGCGGTTTTTCTTCGGTGGTTTCCGGGGCCGCCTATACGCGATTTATTGAACCTTCTTGGTTGGACCAGTCAACAAAAACAGTCACACTTCCGGGGCGCTGCTTAAGGCGTCCCTTGCGTATTCTCCATCTCTCCGATCTCCATATTTCGCGATTCGTACCCATTCCTTTCCTTCAACGCGCCTTTGAAATGAGTGCCGCTACAAAGCCAGATTTGATCTGTCTTACCGGTGACTACGTCACCCTTGGGGAGCCATTCGACGCCCTAAGTTTCGAAAAAACCTTACGATGGCTAGCATCCGTGGCCCCCATTTATGCTGTGTTCGGCAACCATGATGGCCCGGTTTGGAAGTCCACACCGACAACCACCGACGTAGGAAGTCTGCTGCATCGTGCGGGAATTTCAATCGTGCACAATCGGTCACAGTTTCTGAATTTGGGCGGCACCAGTCTCAGACTTGTTGGTGTGGGTGACCTCTGGATGAACGAAGTCAACGCCGAACAGGCCTTCTCTGCAATTGACCCTTCCGATCTGACTCTGGTCCTATGTCATAACCCCGATGCCAAAGTATCCTTCGACCTTTTTCCCTGGGATCTCATGCTGTGTGGCCATACGCATGGCGGTCAAATTCGCATTCCGTTTTACGGAGCACCCTACGCTCCTGTAAATGACATGCGCTACATCCAAGGCTTGTTGCCGTACCAAAAAGGGCAGATTCACATTACCAGAGGGGTGGGGAATCTGGAAGGAATTCGCTTCAATTGTCGCCCTGAAGTGAGCATGCTGGTGGTTGGTTGATGGTTCGAAAAATCATTCCGATTGTTGGCGGAATCGTAGCGCTGGTAGTGGCCTTTATTTGGTGGCGTACCGAACAATCAGTACAAATATCAAGACAACAGATTCGAAACGAGAATCAAATTCAATTTACGCTGAAGCCTTGGATTGCTGCCAGTTCATCAGGGTTTGAGCCCATATCTGCCGCAGCAACGTTTCTTGATGCAGCCACTTTCTCAGGTAAACTCTACGTTGCTTCCTCCAATTCTTTGCTCGAATATGCTGCGTCACCGCCAGCGTTGAACCGATCCTTCCGCGCTGGATTGGAGTTGCCTTCTGCACCCATAACTGCACTGGCTGTAGGCCCCGCACTAGACGGCACTGGCGAACGACTTTACGTTGCCACCAATGGCGAAGGGATTTTAATTTTCGATGGTCAGTCCTTTGTGCACTTGCGTCCAGAACAGGCACCCATGCGGTCGATCACGGCCTTGGCATCAACTGGTTTATCAGGTCTGTTAGTCGGAACCAAAGAAGCCGGAGTATTTCGATTTGATGGCCATGGACTTTCCTGGCTGCATCCCAATTTACAGAAGCTGAAAGTTACTGCATTAGCTGGTGACATAGCTGATTTGTGGATCGGCACCCGCGACAAAGGAGTGGGCCACTTTCTGGCTGGGCAACTTTCTTTTATCACTGAAGCAGAAGGCCTTCCTGATTCGCAAGTGCTCTCGCTCGCCATCGCCCAGCAAGCCGTATACGCTGGGACTCCAAGTGGAGTCGCACTATTTCGTGGAAGCAAATTTGACCGCGTTGTGGCACCTGGATTCTTTGCCCGCTCTCTAGCGATTCATAGTGGCGGGCTCTGGGTCGGGACGCTGGAAGAGGGGATCATCAACGTTCCGCTAAACGGTCGCGTGCAGACTATCCCATTTGCCGCCGATGTCCGCCGCATCGTTCCAGTTGGCCCTGATTGGCTGGCTGTCACTCGAAGTGGAATCTTTATCATGGCCAAGTCCAAGCCCGAATTATTGCTGAGAGCCTCTGGCGCAATCCTCGCCGATGGCAACATTTCTGCACTATCTTTTGATTCTTCCGGACGTCTATGGGTCGGCTATTTCGACAAAGGGTTAGACGTCATTGCCGCCGATTTTCAATCTGCAACTCACGTTGAAACCGATTCCGTCTTCTGTGTGAATCGTCTTCTTGTCGAACCCAATCGCCAGCGCATCACCGTTGCCACCGCCAATGGCCTGGTGTTTCTTGATTCCAGCCTTCGCATCCGTCAAAGCCTGTTGCGTGCAAACGGACTGATTGCCAATCACGTCACCGATGTTGTGCCAACGGAAACCGGTCTTGCCTTGGCCACTCCGTCAGGAATTACGTTTTTGGAACCCAACGGTATGCGCAGCCTTTATGCGTTTCACGGCCTTGTGAATAACCATGTCTACGCACTTTCACGGGAAGCGGATCAGCTCATCGTGGGAACTTTAGGCGGACTTTCTATCCTTGAAAAGGACACCGTGAAAGCCAATTTGACTAGTGCCAATTCGGGTCTGAAACATAACTGGATTACAGCTATTGCTTCCGTGGGCAAACAGCATTACATTGGCAGTTATGGCGGTGGCGTGGTTAAACTAAATGCCACCCTGCAAATCGAAACGTTTCCAGACATGCCCAAAGACCTGATCATCAATCCCAATGCAATATTTGTTACCGCCAAGGCCGTATATATCGGTACCCTTGGACGTGGCCTGGGTGTCTATAATCGAAAGCAAGAGCGTTGGCGATTTGTGGAATTTGGTCTGCCTTCTCCGAACGTTACAGCATTCGCAATCAACGGCGACACACTTTACATAGGAACTGAAAATGGTCTGGTACGAGTACCTGAAAAGAACCTGGAGTTCTAACATGCGCCCTCTTCTGGCGATCTTTTTTTTGATGCCCGTTTGGGCCGATGTCGGCGTACTCATCCCCGGCGATAAACAATTGCCTGATCCAGCAGTGCTCTCTTTAGAAGAAACTTCTGTTGACATCAACGCCGATCAAAATGGTGTGCGTGTGCTTATCCGACAAATCTTCCGCAATCGAACAAATGCCAACTTGGAAGGCAACTACGTGTTTTCATTGCCCGGCACCGCCATTGTCAGCGACTTCGCTGTTTGGGACGGGCCCACGCGCATTGCCGGTGTGATCCTGGAACGTAAGCGCGCAGAAGAGATTTATAAAGATATCCGGCTGCAGTTGCTGGACCCAGGTCTTCTTCAAATGGGGGAGCGTGATTCTGATCAGGCGCAGCGTTCCGCAATCTTCTCTGCACGCGTTGTTCCTATTCCAGCGTATGGAACCAAGCGTGTTGAAATTGAATATCACGACCGGCTGGCAGTGGAAACTCTGGCATCGCTACTGGCCATTCCATTACGCCCATCGGCCTACAAATCGGTTTCCACTGGCAGGCTTTGGGTCACCATGGAATTGAAGTCGAAGCATCCAATAAAAAACTTCGAACTAGCCAGCAAGACCTACCCACTGAAGGTCACCGAACAAACTGCGAATCTGGTGAAGGCTAGTTTGGAAGTTCCCAATTTTACGTTTTCAGAAGACTTCACAGTGAAGTGGACTTACGATCCCACAAAGACAAATCAACTGGAAATTGCAACGTATCGGGACGCACTAGAAAATCCCACTGAGCCTGGATTTTTCCGCGCCAGCATGGTGCTTGCCCCATCAACGTCCGCTGATACAGCCCCGCGCAACGTAGTTGCCCTTTTGGACGCGTCGCTCTCCATGCAATGGGAAAAGCTTGAACTCAGCTATCGCGCACTGGAGACACTTTTACGATCTTTGCGTCCAGCGGACAAGTTCAATGTCATTGTCTTTAACAGTCAGGTTGCTCTGTTTCAACCCAACCCCACCGCCGCTTCTACTCCAGAAATTGAGAAGGCTTTAACTTGGGTGAAGAGTTCGCGATTGCGCGGAGGCACCAATTTAAAGGCCGCGCTAGAAGCTGGCTTGAATCAAAACGGTCCCAATAGTTATCTGGTTTTACTGACTGATGGCGGG
>JANMWO010000458.1:0-14509 GCA_031394025.1 Acidobacteriota bacterium | reverse complement strand
ACCGGCACGCCGCCTTCGGCCTGGCGCAGGATAGCAAGGATCTGGGGTTCGCTGTATCTCGTCATCTTCATCTGAATCTCCTCATGCATCTTGCCGAGAAAATTCTACTTCCGCAGCCCCCTACTTTCGGGGGGGATTACCGTAGCAGCCTAGTTTTGCAAGCCGGCCCCAGAGCTCCAAGAGAGCCGCCGTAGCACCAACAAACTCCTCCGCAGCACCTTTTTGAACTATGTCTCCAGAAAAAATAACTATATCCCACGGCCCTGACAGTTCGAACAATCTCGGAAGGTCATCGTAAAGATGGTGCTTGAAGTTAGACCATAGAGGCGCCTGGCCTTTCATTCCGAAGTGCAAGTCGGAAAGATGGAGCCACCGGAAGGCGGAATCGGACATGGACAGCTCACCAATTGATCTACGTAACAACCTTAACCAATTATTCCAAAAGGAAACCAGAGCTAACTGACGCTTACCAGTGAAGTTCTAAGTTGCTAATTTGGAGCAAGGAGTGCCCATAAGGCGCGAACTTCCTCCCTCGAACGTCGGATAGCACCCAGTTTAATCCGTCCCCACCACGCACCTCACAGAACCTTTCCCTTTGCCACCCATCGGCTACCATACCGTCAGACTCGTTCTTCCCCGCATACGTCGTCGCCTTTCGCCCGGTGCGCCCGACCTCACGTCGGACGGCCACCCATGCGGAAGGAGATGACTATGGGAATACAATCAGTTGGCGTCTTAGCAAGTGATATAGGCACCGTCCCCACCTGCAAAACATGCGGCTCAGAACGTGTTGTCCGAGACGCCTGGGCTTGCTGGAATGCCGCGAGCGGCCTCTGGGAACTCGAAACGGTCTTTGATCAAGAGTTTTGCCATAGGTGCGAGAACGACACCAGTTTCGTCTGGCTGGCCGTCGAAGCCGTCCCTCGACTGCGTATCCGGGAACTCAATGACAGGTTTCGCACTGAAGGTTTGGGCAATGGTTCAGTATTTGTCACGACGGGGATCAGGGCCAACGGCGACGATTTCCTGCTCAAAGCGGTCGACGCCGTGCGAACGTTCAGCGACTTTTCCAAAGACAGCGACCCCTGGGGAGAACATGACTTTGGTTCGGTCGATCTGGACACCCAGAAAGTCTTCTGGAAGTTCGATTACTACACCCCCGACCTGACCGCTGGATCAGAGAACCCGGCCAACGATGGCCAAACCCACCGCGTCCTGACCATCATGCTGGCGAGCGAATACTAAAATTCCCCGCCTCCCCAAAACGGAGGCGGTTTTTCATGCACCCGGCCATTGGTCATTGCCCCCGTCAAGGCCAATAGCTGAAAGACCCCGGCAACAGATTCGTCATCACTGAAAGACCGTGACGGATGCCGCAGCCAGCATCCCTCGCTGTCTTGTCTTCGGGCCTGGATTTTTGATATCCTGAATCACAGAGCGACTTGAGGCTAACCGCTGGTATAGATTAACCAAATTGGTTTACCGTAGTAACGAAAGGGTTCCACCCTTTCGCTGTTACTTTCGGTGTGACCAGTTTGGTTGATTTTGTATCGAAAGCAGTGGTTAGACAGCCAGAATGGGCACATTACGCCTTCTTCGCGAAGGCATCATCGAAGTCTTAGACTGAAGGAGTTATCAGTCGATAAGCACAAACACCTATGTCCACCGAATTTGCCCTTGATCTACGCCTGGCACGGCGAAAATCAGGGTTTACCCAGCGCGATACCGCGCATTTACTGGCCCTCAACCGGTCCAAACTGTCCTTGCTTGAAACGGGACAACGATTGCCGAGCTTGGTGCAAATCTGCACCCTGTCTTTGATCTATGGTCGATCATTTGAAAGCCTGTTTGGCCATATTATGACAGAGGCCAGAGCGGCCCTACGAAGTCGCATTCTGTCTTTGCCCGAGAACACCAGAAAGTACGCCGGATCGGTCAATCGTAACCACAGCATTGACCGACTGGCCCGCAGTTTAGTCACTGAACCAAACGACCATGGCAGCGCTTAGGTTGCTCTCTGTGGCCGTTGCCTCAGGGCGCATCGCCTATGTCTATCTGATCGGCAATCGCTTGATGGATTGGCGGGTGTCTGATCGGGCCAGTGAGTCCGAGGAAGAGGCCGCCAAGTCGACAGCCCGCTGGATTGAAACCCTGCAGCCAGATGTGGTCGTGACCGAAGACGTGCTCGGAGCCAAGAAGAAGGGGTATCGCAGTAAAGAGATTATCGCCGCGATTGCCGGGGTGGCATCACGCGCCCAGCTGCTTGATGTCTCTGTTATTCGGGAACAGAGTTTCCCCAATAAATACGCTGAGGCCAAAGCCTTGGCCGAACAATATCCAGACCTCAAACCATGGCTGCCGTATCGCCGATTGCTCTTGGATAATGAGCACCGCAATACCGTGATCTTTGAAGCATTGGCTTTGGCGCAAGTCATATTACGAGGGCCAACGCCCGTATTGGTTAAGATCGAAGAATAGTTCGTTTCCAGTTCACATTATAGACAGGCTGCAACTTTACGTTGCAGCCTGTTTCTGTGTTTTCCCGGAGGTTTATCATGCGTTCCTATGAAGCGGCTCGATCTTTATTTGCGTTTCTTTCGTTTTTGTCTTGGGTCGTGATCATACTCGGCGGATTTGCTGCCCTGTTTGGAGGTGCGGCTGCGTCGGAAATGATGCGCTATGGCGAGCAATTCATTGGCCTTATTGCAGGTGCAATTCCTGGCTTAATCTTGGCATTGATGGGCTTCTTTGGGTTAGCCTTTGCACAGATTGGACGGGCGGGGGTAGACACTGCCGAATACTCACAGCAGTCCCTGCAGATATCGCGGGAACAACTTGAGGTGTCTCGCCAAGCCCTGCGGCACGGCGAAGAGGTTAAGAACGGTTTTGCGTCACTGAAGGCCCAGGCTGCGCCCCCGGTTACGGCCTCCTATGCCGGTATCAACGGGCAAAAAAGAAACGATGTGCCAGCGGAAGACCTGCCGGTTTCTGCTGCTACCTACGCTAAAACCATCGACTACAATGGCCAAAGGATCCAAGTTCTGGATCACGGCTATCATTTCGCCAGCACATTTTTCACGACACTTGAGGCCGCTCACAAGTATGTTGACGAGCTGGAAACCGCGCCCAAATCTCTGACTGCAGCCTCATGATGACCGCCAAACTCACCCCCATACTGACCCCCAACCTCTATGGGGGTTTGGTATGGGAGTACATACATGTATATAGCAGAACACTGCGGAACAGAAATTACTCTTTCCTTCCCGTGACTTCATCTGCTTTCGCTGATGATCAGACCGCCTGCTTCCGCAGCCGGTCCCGTCATGATCGCTGACGGTGCCGCATGCGCGTCACCATCAGCCATCATGACATTCGTAAAGGATTCATCTTCAGACGAACCTTCTATGAAGTTCATCTGACAGTTGCCCTAAGCCATGAAGAAAAGCAGATCATCCGCCAGAGAAACCTGACCGATACCAAGCTGCTGGATCGGCGTCCGGCAGCAGCCCGTGTTGATGATCGCGATGCCAAATTCGAGTTGCGCCTGTGTGACTTGATGGATGGCCGCACGGATCGCTTCCTCTGTGCCACGCCATCGAAGGCCAAAATATACGAAGAGGAATTGGTGCGGATGATGGCGGAAGTGAAACTGTGGGTCACAGACAATGCCGAAACCGGAACCCGCACTGTGGTTGAATTCTGATGGCCCGTTCAACCTTTGAAGATTTGTCTGGCTCGATTCTCGGACTCATTGTGATCGGGCTGCTTTTGCTTTTGGCCATGATTATCACACCGCTGTTTCTGATCGGTGCTGTGGCCTATGTGATCTTTCGCTTGTACCGGGACAGCTCGGCCCGAATGGAACGATTGGCCCGAAATGAAACACTGCTGCTATACAGTCATGCTTTGGCAGGCCAAGTCACATTTACCGATGGTGAAATAGAAAATGCCCTCTCGCGCACCTGGCCACCCGAAACCCCCGAACCCGTGCGCATCCAATTGCTGGAAATCGGACGCTCCTTGTATGCCGATGAAGGCCTGTCCCCAGAAGTCCCTCCACCCCCCGCCATTTGCAATACAGTTGAAGGCGCACGGTATCGCGACCAATTGGCCAGATTAGGCCAAGCCCGTGGGGACCGGGTTATGGCCATATCGGCTTTGGCCATGATTTCTGAAAGTTTGGGTGTGATCGCACGGGCCGTGCCGCCACTTGCGGGCGACGTTTTGGTCAATGTCTCGCAGTTCTTGCATCCGCTCGGACTCTCGGTCGAGCGTGTCATCGCGCCGTTTTATGCAGACAATGACTACCGCCACTTTCAGGGTCTGCGCGAACGCCTCAACTCAAATCTGGATCGGACCCATAGGGCCAACCCGATCTTCCCCCGTGACTACAAAGGTGATGATGTGGTTGAGGCCTATCTGCAAGGCACAAAAATCAAGGCGCTGTTTGCCCTCAAGACCCCCTTCGAAATCCCCGAGGCCCGCCGCTTTGAACACATGCATATCGTCGCTGGCAGCGGTCACGGTAAAACCCAGACGATGCAGTACTTCATCGCCCATGATCTGGCGGATGTGGCGCGGGGGGACAAGTCCGTCGTCGTGATCGATAGCCAGGGTGACCTGATCAATACCATCTTGGCAGCGCACACCCTCCCACCAGAAAAGATCGTGCTGATTGACCCTGAAGACATCGACTTCCCGGTCAGTCTCAATCTGTTTTCGGTCGGGCAAGGGCGGCTGGCCGCTTACAGTGCCCTTGAACGCGAACGCCTGACCAATTCGATTATTGAGCTCTACGACTTTGTGCTTGGGTCACTCTTGTCTGCCGGGATGACGTCCAAACAAAACGTTGTCTTCCGCTACGTGACCCGCCTCATGTTCCATGTGCCGGATGCCACCATCCATACCCTGCGCGAACTGATGGAACCGGTGGTACCGCCAAATATCGCCCATATATCGACCGGCTGGACATGACCGCCCGCCGCTTTTTCGAAACCGAATTCGACGGCAAAGAATTTACCAGCACCAAAGCCCAGGTCCTTCGCCGTCTCTACGGTGTCCTTGAAAACCAGACTTTCGAGCGGATGTTCTCCCACCCCCAGTCCAAGTTCGACATGTTCACCGAAGTGAACCAAGGCAAGCTGATCTTGATCAACACCGCCAAGTCGCTTTTAAAGGAACAAGGCACGGAAGTGTTCGGGAGGTTCTTCATCGCGCTGATCGCCCAAGCCGCCCAGGAACGCGCCACCTTGCCCGATTTCGACCGTTTACCCTGCTTTGTCTATGTGGACGAAGCGCAGGACTATTTTGACGAAAACATCGGCATTATTTTGAGCCAAGCACGAAAGTATCAGGTGGGGATGGTCTTGGCGCACCAGTATCTTGGCCAGCTTAGCAATGGCCTGCAGGAAGCGTTTGAGGCCAATACGTCGATCAAGCTGGCCGGAGGCGTTTCAGCCCGTGATGCTAGGGCACTAGCCAGCCAACTGAGCGCCGACCCCGAGATGATCCAGCGCCAACCCAAGGGCCATTTTGCGACCTACATCCGTGGACTGACCGAACGGGCCGTGCCGATGTCTTTTCCGTTTTTCGTGCTGGAAAAGCTGCCTCGCGCATCTGCCGAACGACGCAACGCTATCCGGGAATATAGTCGGGCGCATTATGCTGAACCGCTGCCGACTGCACCGACTGCCAATGCAGACAGCGAACCAGAGGCAAGTATAAACCCAAGTCCACCAGAACCCGATGATCCAACTGGGCTTACTCCTGAGCTCTGATACCTTCTTTTGTGCCCTGTGCTTTTCGGCTCGCTGCGTTTTTATTGTCGTGTTTTTACCATCAAACCACCGTGAATTCGGTAGCTGCCATTACTGTCCCGATTGTCAGGCTAGCGAATTGCACTCGCGCACCCACGCCGGTCCCATCTGCGTCATACCATAGTAAACCTGTGTCCGTCTCATATATGACCCGCTGCGCCACTGTGGTCGCGGCCCCGGTCAAGTTGCTGGTGAAAGCTGTAGCGGCCAAAGCCCCGATGAGCACCCCGCCGAATACGGCATTATCGATCTCTATTCGGTCGTCGATGACGGCATAGTCAGAGATCGTGTCGATGTTGGCTGCCCCTAGTGCCGAAGTGAACACAAAGACATCTGCGCCAAGCCCGCCAGTGATTGCGTCTGATCCGGCTCCCCCGTTCAATCGGTTTATGCCTGCATTGCCTGTAAGAGACTGGGCCAAGGCATTGCCCGTCAGGTTGATTGCCGCCGTACCAGTCGCCAGAGTTGTAACCAAAATCTCGATATCGTCATTTGCCGCCAGTACAAACGACAATGTCGCAGCGATTCGATCCGCCGTGCCGTCGCCAGCATTCTCAACAATCTGTGTACCAGCATTGCGGACAATATAGGTATCGTTCCCTGCGCCCCCGACCAAGGTATCAATAGCTCCGGCACTCGTTCCATCGGCCAATTGATTAATACCAGCGTTGCCGAAGATCGTCTGCGCGAGAGCATTTCCAGTCAAATTTATAGTTGTTGTCCCAGTACCGAGTGTTGTGGACAAAACCTCAATGTCATCATCGGCAACAAGTGCAAATGAGATGCTCGCATTGACACGATCTGCGGTGCCACCGCCCCCCGCCTCATTGATAACATCAGATACTGAATCCACAAAGTACGTGTCGTTTCCAGTTCCACCGGCTAACGTATCATTTCCAGTCCCGCCATCAAGTCTATCGTTCCCAATACCACCGTCGAGCATGTCGTTTCCTGTGCTCCCGGCCAAAATATCATCTCCGTCCAGTCCAGACAGAAGATTGTTACTCGTGTTACCTGTGATGGCATTAGCAAAGCTGTTCCCTGTACCATTAATCGCCAGCAAGCCGGTGAGCGTGAGATTCTCTAGATTGACCCCGAGAACCATGGCTACAGAACTCTGAACTAAATCAATTCCGGCATTCAGTGATTCGGAGATTAAATCGCCGCCATCTGTAATGAAGCGGTCATTCCCAGAACCGCCATAGAACGAATCGGAACCCGTTCCGCCATCTATAATGTCATCCCCGGTACCACCATAAAGCAAATCATTACCGATTCCTCCGTAAACGATGTCGTTCCCGCCGTAGGCATCGACCCGGTCGTTCCCAGCCCCTGCATAGTATGTTTCGGCAGTACTGGTATCTACACCGTACAAGAAATCGTCGTTCGCGGAACCTTGCAAGAAAGTTTGCACGGGAACTGTCTCAAGGTTAACCGTCACACCATTTGAGAATACAGCGGATTCAATTGCAGCATTACTGTACAAGAAGTGAAGTCGAACCGAAATTTTCGAGCCATCCTGAAGGGTAATGACCAAATCGTCGTTGACTCGGCTATATGATGCCGACGTCGACAAGACTCCAACAAGATTAAGTACATCATCGTCAGTGTAGGACCCATAGTCGTAAATTGTGTCGTTGCCATCACCGAGCTGATAAACATAATTATCAAAACCACTTCCGCCCACAAGTGAGTCATTACCTGTGCCACCGCTTAGCGTATCGCCATCTGTCGTTCCGGATAGAGTGTCATTACCGATCCCACCATACAGTGCGCCAAAATTCAGACCACCTGAAATTGTATCATTCCCCGCGTCACCAAAGATCGAGCCAGCGCCGGAAATTCTAATGATATCGTCACCCAAGCCGCCGTATACAATGTCATTTATTCCATATCCACCAATTAGACTGTCATTTCCAGAGCCGCCATAAATGGTGTCATTGTCGGCACCGCTATCTACGTAGTCATCACCAATTCCACCCGCCACAGTATCATTTCCAGAGCCTCCAAAGAGGCTATCATTGTCATCACCGCCGTCCAAATTGTCTGCGCCACCGTTGCCGTAAATTTGATCTGTACCATTCCCACCTGTAATGGAATCGGCACCTTCAAAAATAGACGTCTGGAACATAGTCGCAGGTGATCCATCACCGAATATGATGTCGTTGCCATCGTCGCCAGCCAAACTATCGTCATCGTCCTCTCCAATCAGGCTGTCAGAGCCAATTCCGCCAAAGACAGTGTCTGAACCTCCCCCAGAAAAAATAGTATCATTGCCGCCTCCACCGGTGAAAGAGCCGTTGCTAGAATCACCAAGAAATCCGTTGTCACTGCCATCGCCAATACCATCGCTACTCAACGGCTGGACGCCTTCCAGCTTTTCTCTAAACTTCTCAGTGAAAGCCTCTTGCAGTAATGTTTCGTCAATTAACGTATGATTTGGGCCAATTGGAAGTTCAAAACTATAACCACTACTTAGGCCTCCACTTGTCAGGCGATCCGCCGCAAATATGCTATTGTGAATGTCACCGGGTCCTGGATTTCCGTTTAAAAACAGGCCAAAATCACCTAAGTGTACGCCACGAATGACTGTTATCGCTTGATCGAGATAGAATTGTTCGTTCGGAAAAGGCGCACCCAAGCCGTCATAACCAATGGAAACATTCGTGTAGATGTACATATCTAAAATGATATCCTGCCGTACTCCGGTAAAACCGTCTGCCACCGATGTTACTCGAAAGACTATGGCCAAAGGAGCGGTGGCAACACCAGAAATCGCAGTCCCACTCTTAAAGACCGGAACATAGAAGGGCCCACCTCCTGGACCTCCAATTTCATATCCATAAATAATGCTTGAACTATTTTCGGTAACTTCTATTCCATTGATCCAAAGTTTATCTCGGCCTTCAGTGTTGACAATCGTATCTCCATTCGCTCCTGGCAACGTGGAGGTTGTCAGAATGTGAAACTCATCTATACCAGAGCCGCCATAAAGCGTACTTGCGCCATTTCCGGTGAGCACATCATTCCCAGAACCACCGAACACTGTGGATGCGTCTTTTGATCCCGAGGTATCTAAGATGTCGTTACCCGATCCACCGAATAAGGTTCCGCCATCCTGTGAATTGGTATTGTCTGTATTTTCATAGATTATGTCACTACTGGCTCCACCATAGATGCTGTCATTTCCAAGACCTCCAGCGAGCGTATCAGACTCCTTACCGCCAAACATAGTATCACTGCCAGCCCCACCGACAAGATCGTCAAGTCCGGCCAAACCCCAAATATAGTCATTTCCATTACCGGAAATAATCAATTCGGGTGCGGAGCTTCCTACTAAAAGTCCGTTAGTGCTAGATTGCATTGACTGAGAAACATCAATAATCGAGTAGCCCAAGTTATTGAAAAAAGCATAGTCAACGATATTACCATTTGTGTAACTGGAATTGTACTCATAAGAGTTATCAAAGGTTGAAAAATATCCAATTCGCTGGCTAAGGATACCCATTTGTTCAAGTATAGTATTTTCTATCCGAACATTAGATCCAATAAGATCGAAGCCATTTTGATTGAAAAAATTAAGATTTGGGTCTGGGGAGGCATAAACTGCGTGGCATAATTCATGCACAAACAATCGGAGAAATCCATAGCTCTCGGTACTTCCAAACTGATTTATATTAATAAAGTTGCTAGCATACACCGGATCGATCTGTATGGTATCAGATAATCTACAGTATTGTAGACATTTCGAGCGACCCCAGCGGTATATTCAATTGTTAATGACCTGCCACTTGACGTGCGGGCCTCTAAAGCGGCTCGCATAGTTGACGAGCCGTTGTAGATTTCTGTAATTGTATTTGTTGCAAGCTGTGTGAAGCTGCCCGCTGATCCAGGCATTATCCCTATGAACGATAGTACGGTTTGAAGTGTCATCTTTCTAGCCCCTCCAACATACATGTACCGTAGGAATTTCCGGTTTCTGAGCAAATCTCAGTTCCGTATTTGTTGTCTATTGCATACCCGGTAAGATCGGTTTCTGAATTATTACACTGAATGATGCGACCTCTACCATAGCCAAGCGCATAGAAATATCCGACTTCCGCGCACTCGAATACCTGCTGTGTCACACTTTCTGGAAATCTGCGAAAAACTTCGGTGCCCCAGAGTCGAAAGTAGTTCTGCGTGTCGGAGAATCTAGTATTCGGATTCGTTGGCGTCAGGGCAAACAGTGAAGTACCATCTATATGATTCAGTTGAACGGAATAGGTAAGTGGATTATCGGCCCGAGCGCCTAATGCTAGAAAACATAACGGGATCATTAAAGGTACTACGGAAAGAGCGAGCTTTGAAACGCTATTATTAAAAAATTTGGCAGTCATTGAGGCGCGCAGAGTGACAATCGATTTTTGTTTTCGCGTGAGCTTATACCGCAGTGAGTTTACATAGATCGATAAATAGTTTTCTGCATACCGGCAAGCATGTCGCATGACACTTCCTGTTTTTTGGGGTAGTGTCTGATTATTGTGTTCTAAGTTTGCGTAAAGCAATGGCTCGAACACAAAGATTTGACGTTGCGAGCATTATGTCCGTGGACTGATGGCAATCTTGCGGCTAACCTTTGTAACCGTCAGCCGGGCTCACTATTCCTTGACCAGCTCGATTATCAGCGACTCGTTGAAGGGGCTCCTTCGCATAGGACTGCTTCATCTGGGTTGGACAAACAGTATATTTTGACCCTGCGGCAAGCTGACGGGCCGTTTGAGGATTGAAGTGGGGGCATTTCTGTAGGGTGAGTTCCAACGCCCGCAAGCAATGCAATGTTTATCTCCTCGGTGCAAACGTGCTGGTGGCGGAGTGTTAATCCTAACCTACCCGATCATGATGACCCAACCGGGCTTTCCCCAGAGCTCTGTATCTGTTAGCTTTTTCCTATGGGAAAGCTCAATGCCATAAGACGTGGAATATTCCAGCACATAGCGCCACAAGACGCCGTGTGCCCGACGAATCGCGAACTGCGCTGGTTCAAACACCTTGAACGCCACGGCCCGCAATCGTCGGTTCGCCTGTTTGACGTGACCCGCGACACCCATCGCTGCAAAGACACCGCCCTAAGGCAACTGCAGCGCCTGCGGGCCGGTGGCTTCCTGTTCTTACCACCTCAGCAACGTGCCACTGAACGCGCCGAGTTCAACCCGTACATTTATGACCTGACACCACAGGCCACCCGCTGGCTGTCTGATCTTGACCTAGCCGAACCGACCGTCCGCCCCACTGGCCATTGGTGGCACGGATATATGGTTTCTGGCATCACAAGCGAGATCGACTTGGCGGCCACCCGCACCGGTGTACAATACATTCCGGCCCATGAAATCCTAGCCCGAAGAAGTGCCACACTCGGTATTCCGATTAGTGGTAAAACACTGATCCCCGATCAACTGTTTGCGCTGAAATACGCTACCGGTTTTCGGCTATACATGCTCGAAGCTGATCGCGGCACGGAACCATTTTCATCTTCTGCTGCCCGCAAAAGCCTGGAAGCGTCCGTCCTGCAATATGCCGATATACTGCGGCACGGGATATATAAAACCCACTATGGGGTGCGGGCAAACTTGATGGCGTTGTTTGTGTTCGCGGCACAATACCGCGCCGCACGTTTTCTGCAGCTTGTGGCCGATATTGCGCCGTACGCTGCCGCGAACTTATTGGTGCAAATTCAGACGGATAATGTCACACGAAAATCTTCTGATTTATCCATACTGCAACTTCCGTGGAAGCGGGCGCTGCATCCAGACATCTTACTTTCATCATAGTGACCCTGCCGGTGAGTCGGCTTATCCACTTTAATCGACTGAAATTGTCTCGTCCCTTTTTAGAACTTTACCCGTACTTCTGACGGTAGCTCGGCAACTGCTAACATCCTTATGGAAGTTCTTTTCCATGCGAGGCCGCTATGTCCATCCTGATCTGGGAGGGCATAGAAATTGTCCTTTCCCACCACCCACAGCGTTTTGGTGGTCCGTTTGACCACCTGGAGCTGCATGCCTCAGAGCGGTTGCCGGTCACTGAAACCGGCTATCGCTCCCACTTCATCCATCCCGCTGAACTGGCGCTTTGGGATAGCCCCGAAGCCTTCGTTCTCGATTGGCTGAATGACGCCGCGCGTCACGCTGACTGGCAGGAATACTGCCAAGAATCCCGTCAACTCTCATTGTTCTAGGAGAACACCATGACCCTTATGCTGCATACAGGCGGTGAACCCGTCAGCTACGCTGATCTGCGCACCTTACCGATGCCAGCGGCCACAACTAGCCACGTCCCCATCCCGCATCACGCGGTAGTGGATATGGTCAAATACTCGCTCGGGTTCTTCGGCCACGAACTACTCGAAGAACACCATGCGACGACCCCGGACGGCCTGAACTATTTCGGTGTCCTATCCCTGCGTTCCCCCTATGGCGACTACACTGACATGGTCGGACTGCGAAACAGTCACAAAAAGCAGTTCCCGATTGGCATCGCAATCGGTTCCCGTGTCTTTGTTTGCGACAACCTCGCCTTCAACGCCGACCACATCATCAAGCGCAAGCACACAGCGAACGCCAAACGTGATCTGCCTGGGCTGGTGGCCGAAGTGATTGAACCATTGGGGGAAGCTCGCAAAGCCCAAGCCCTGATGTTTGAGCGGTACAAGGCTTTGCCTCTACACGACGAATTGGCAGATCAGGGCATTATGACGATGTATCGCAAGGGCATCATCAACCTGACCCGGATTGGCGACGTGCTGAAAGCCTACGAAGAGCCGCCACATGATTGGGGTGATAAGACCCCGTGGCGACTGTTCAATGCCGCGACCTTTGCTTTGAATGGACGAGTGGCTGAAAATCCAACGGTGACCCGACATTTGCACCAGGTGATCGACGGGGTATGTAAACGGATCAATTGACCTCAAGCCTAAAAGAGCCCTTTCAGCGGGGCTCTTTCTTTTTGGGTCGGGTGGCCGAGTTGTGCACACCCGGCCACCCATGCTCCTTTGCAGGAGTGTCGTCAGGTGCTTTCGCGGCGTATGATCCGCTCTTGCAGCCAGTCCAGCACTTCGGCCTCAACCCATCCGACGCGGTTGGGCCCGAGGTTGACCCGCTTGGGGAATGCTCCGGCCTTTTCCAGCCTCGCGATATGCTGGGACGAGTACAGGACCAACTCCTTGAGCTGGCGCTTAGACAGTATCCTCATCACGAACTCTCCATGGTTAGAGAGCATCGCGATGCCCAGGGTTACGACAGTGCCTAGGTGCGGGAATTCTATCGGGTTTTTGGTTTGGGCCAACTGATTTCTGTGGCTAGAGCCAGTTGGAAAGGAAAGGCGGTTCAAAAAAGCGTATCGCCACTATTCGGGCTCCGACTGCGAGGAAACAAGATTAGAAATGAAAAACTCGTATTTAAGCACGGCAGATCGCATCTCTGGCAGGTAGGTATAGCGGTTATAAATCGCAGCCACCCCACTGACTGTTCCGCTCCGGTGATTGAGCATTGCCTCGACAACATGCACCGGGGTTCCGATGCGGGCATGAATGGTTGCAAACGTCCGCCTCAGGTCATGGACGGTCCAGTGCGCAAGCGGATGCTGCGCGTCGATCTTCCTCTTTTCCCGGCTGAAGGATGAAACATTGCTGTTCCGATTAAGGTATCGATGGAGGAAACGGGCAGTAAGCAGATTGAACGGGAAGGTGCTGTCCCGGTTGTTCTTGGCTACCTCGGCAGGAATGGTGATTGTGTCGTCCGCCAGCCACCGCCGTGCGAACTGCTTTACCTCTCCGACACGCTGGCCAGTAAGAAGGCAGAGCTTGAGGATGTCTGAATAGGGCGGGGCGTCGTAATTCCAAATGGTCATCAATTCGCCGTCGGCAAGGACTCGGTCACGACTTGGCTGCGGTTCGGACCTGATGCCAACGCAGGGGGATACGTCAAGGTAACGCGGAATCGTCCAGTTAAAAAACGTCGTAATGTCCTTCCGCGCATGAAATCGAGCGGATGGTTTTTCAATCTCTTCGAGCACCCGGACGACGTCCTCATGTGTGATCGTATGAAGTTGCTTTTTCCAAACAAACGGCTTGAGGGTGCTCCGCATGACCGAGACGGTGCCGGGACGCCACTTGGGAAGCGCTAGGAACGTTTGAAGCGCATCGGGGAAGGCAATGCGGGGCTTTGACCATGTTGGGGCGCGGACTGCATCCATAGCCAATTTGCGGGCTTCGGACAGCGAAACGTCCGGGTAGTGGCCCAACGTGATCTTGGTGCGGTTCTCGCCTTTGACCACAACCCACGTCTTGCGGCTCTTGCCCACCCTCATGCCAAAGTTCTTCACCTTGGTATCAAAGTGCAGTCCTTCGGGCAGTTTCTGGATGAGGAGGTCTGTGAAATTTGGCACGGATTTGGCACGGAATTCTGATGAGTAGGGGTGAAGCGCTATGATCACCTATAGCACAGCAACTTACCTAAATCATTCATAAAATGTGGGAAAATGAGCAGATATGTGTTGCGCTGAAAGGGCCATTTTTTAGCTTGGAAGGCTAAGGTCTTACCATTACACAACGCCCGCGCTCTGGCGCTGCATATCCCCGGGCTGGGCTGAGTGCAAGTCGGTCGGGGGCAAGTCGGGCGGGGGCAAGTCGGGCGGGGGGAAGGCGGGCGGGGGGA
>JANMWO010000372.1:0-21090 GCA_031394025.1 Acidobacteriota bacterium | reverse complement strand
CCGGGGGGGGGGGGGGGGGGGGGCGGGGGGCCCTCGGCAGGCTTTGCCGGATCCTGAGGGCTAGCTGCTGGCGTGGCGACGGCCTGAGAACTATCGGTGTCCGCAGCCCATACTGTGAGCCCAAGGGCCAGAAGCAAAAACGAAAATCGCATATATTTTCTCTTTTAAGTTAGGGTGGGTAGACACAAACCGGGTGTCGTACTTGTAGTTGAAGACTCAGTGTATATTCAACCTCTAACTCTACGGAAATTGATTTTTTGAATCGGGTTCATAACCCCCTTGTGGACTCAGTCGGAAGGAGCTTCGTGCTTCAAGCGTACGACAGGAGTGGCGTGCGGAGAGTACGAACCATCAATACGAATAAATCTCTGCTTTTCGGCATCGAAAGATTCCACATCGCCAGTGCCAATGTTGTAGATCCAGCCGTACAATTTCAGTTCGCCGCGGGCGAGAGTGGACAGGACAATTGGGTGGGTTTGCAGATTTTGCAACTGGACCAAAATATTTTCGCGAATCAAGGCGTTGATGAGCGCGGGTTCATCCTGATCTTTATAGTTATCCATGACCACGCGTCGTGTGGCTTCAGCCTGGTCCAACCATGACGCGACTGCAGGTACATCGACCAACTTTTCAGGGTGCAACAGCGCTTTCATGGCACCGCAATCGGTGTGACCGCAAATGACAACATGTTTGACGCCCAAAACGGCGATGGCAAATTCAATGGTGGCGGTGACTCCGCCCATCAATCTGCCGTAGGCCGGAACAATGTTGCCGGCATTTCGAATGACGAAAATTTCGCCAGGTTCGGACTGGGTGAACAGGTCTGGTACGACGCGGGAATCGGCACAGGTGATGAACAGGGTGCTGGGCTTCTGATCACTGGCTAAACGTTCAAACAATTCTTTTTTCAGTGGGAACACTTCCCGCTGAAACTTCATGAGACCACTGATTAACTTTTCCATACGAATTTGTACCATTCTATACTTATGGCTTGGATCATTTGCTGCTGACAGAATCAGCCCATCACGCGTTGACTTTGCTGATCGTATTTGGATTGGCTAAGTTACTGGCGGAACTGTTTGAACGGGCACGCATCCCAGGGATGATTGGGGAAATTATTGCGGGCATGCTGATAGGTCCCAGTGTGATGAATTGGGTTACGCCGACACCATTTTTGGAAAGTTTAGCGGAGCTTGGTGTGATGTTCCTGCTGTTCCGGGTGGGGCTGGAAGTAAAGGTGCAGGAGTTACTTTCAGTTGGGCGGACGGCTTTGATGGTGGCTATTGGTGGCGTTTTGCTACCTTTCGCTTGTGGCTGGGGAATCATGGCGGCCTTTGGTATGCCGCGATTGCAGGGGATTTTTATTGGTACGGCGATGGTTGCCACAAGCGTAGGCATAACAGCGCAGGTGCTTTCTGCGCGACGCGTACTTTGGCACCGTTCCAGCCAAACCATTCTTGCAGCGGCGGTGATTGACGATGTTTTGGGGCTGCTGGTATTGGCCCTGATCACGGGCTTTGCCAAGGGCGAGGTGAATGTCAAGGACATTGCCATGACCACTGTACTGACGATCGCATTCGTGGGGCTGGTGGGCTATTACGGGACAAAAGCGATTCACCATTTAGCTCCGGTGGAAAAGAAAATGCGCTTGGTGGAATCGGAATTTTCAATCGCCATGGTTTTACTATTCACCCTTTCCTTTGCCGCAATTGTGGTGGGTGTGGCGGGTATTGTGGGAGCGTTTCTGGCGGGCATGGCCTTTTCCGACAGCGCCGGGCAAAGGCTGCGAGACCTGACCAGCGGGGCGACGGAACTGCTGCTTCCATTTTTCTTAGTGGGCATTGGTCTGCATGTGGAGCTGGGAGGTCTACGGGAACCGGGCATGTTGGCGATGGGCGGGGCATTACTTGTGGCAGCGATTTTGTCGAAATTGATCGGGTGTGGCTTGGGGGCATTTGGTGAAAGCTTCAAGGACCGTATTCGCATTGGTGTGGGCATGATGCCGCGTGGGGAAGTGGGTATGGTGGTGGCGCAGTTGGGATTGACGATGGGAGTGCTGACGCAGCCTTTATACGGAATCCTGGTGGCGGTTTGTGTGGCGACGACGATTGTGGCACCGCCATTGCTGGCCTATTGCTATCGCGACGTTGCGGCTGAGGGCGAGGATCGAGAATTTCCTTCCATGCGGTAGGGGTTTTTGCTGGGTTTGTAGGAGATAGGAATGTTAACTCGTAGAGAGGTGATTTCGATTGGGGCGGGCACTGTTGCGGCCCGTGCAACTGCCTCTGTTGTCACTAGAACGGAGGTCGCTATTGTTGGGGATCAATTCTGGATCAACGGCAAGCCTACGTATGCTGGTCGAACCTACAAGGGGATGAAGATTGAAGGCTTGCTGATGAACTCGCGAATGGTGCAAGGAACCTTAGATGACCTCAATGCTGAGACCAGACAGCGATGGGCCTATCCCGATACTGGCAAGTGGGATGCGGATCGAAATACGAGGGAGTTTGTGGCGGCGATGCCGGAATGGAAAAGGCATGGATTGCTGAGCTTTACGCTCAACTTGCAAGGCGGCAGTCCGGAAGGCTATTCGAAGCAACAGCCGTGGAACACATCTGGCATAAATCCTGACGGCAGTCTGCGGAAAGATTTCTTAGCAAGGCTTGCGCTAATTTTGGATCGTGCAGAGCAGTTGGGAATGGTTCCGATTGTTGGTCTGTATTATTTTGGTCAGGATCAACGAGTGAGAGATGAAAAGGCGGTGAAGCGCAGTGTGGAAAGTTCGGTGCGCTGGTTGTTGGGTCGTGGCTATAAAAATATTTTGTTGGAAATAGATAACGAATGCAATGTGAAAGCCTACGACCATCCGATACTGATGCCTGCAAGAGTGCATGAATTAATTGAGATGGCTAAGGGGATTGAGGTGAAGGGGCGTCGTCTTTTGGTGGGAACCAGTTATGGCGGCAACGGCGTTCCACAATCGAACGTGGTGAAGAGTTCTGACTTTCTATTGGTGCATGGAAATGGCGTGAAAGACCCCGCCCGTATAGCCCAAATGGTTAGGGAGACGCGACAGGTGGAAGGCTATCGACCGATGCCGATCCTGTTCAATGAGGATGACCACTTCGATTTTGAGCAGCCTAAAAATAACATGATGTCGGCGATTGGGGAGTATGCGTCGTGGGGATATTTTGATCCGGGGAAGAGTGATTACGCGGATGGGTATCAATGTCCGCCGGTGAACTGGGGAGTGAACAGTGAACGGAAGAAGGCCTTCTTCAATTTATTAAAGGAAGTGACTGGGGTCTGAGTTTGGATGGATAGGCAACCCACGTTCATGTGGTTTGTTGGGAATTGGGATAAAGACTTCGCTCGCAAGCGAGCTGGCAGGTATTCAGTCCAATGTCAGCCAGATTGTTTTATCCGCGTGCATCGGCGTCCATCAGTGGCCATTAATCTGCCGCTGGTGGACGGTAAAGAAATCAGGTTAAAGTCCGGTTGGAACCGCTTCGTACAGCACCACTTCGTCGAACTGATTTACGGCTAGGAAATAGACTGTGCCATCGTCTCGCAAATCCATGGCGTTGATGCGCAGCAGGAATTCTCCGGCGGGTGTTGGACGGAAGAAATTGTGGACTTGGCGCATGCTGCCACCTTTCAACACTACGATGGAATTCACTCCGTTCGCGAACTGAAATAGAAGATCGCCGCGGGTGTTTAAATCGGCAGCGGAAAGCGAGTTGGCAACTTGCCCATTGGGCATCACGGTTGTTATGTCAACCAGGATTTTCCAGGAACTGCCTTGCCATTCGGCGAGGATGGTGCCGATACCATCGACGATAAGCCCCGACACGATATGCGGTCCGGAGGCTCGCACAATATTGGGCACATTGGTCACCGTATGATTGCCCACCTTGGAGCTTCCGGGCAGCGCGGCAATGGTCCAGGTGTTGCCATCCCAGACGCCAATGGAGGCGAGCGTGACACCGCGGAAGAGCAGTTGGGCAATGACCCGTCCAGTGGAATCGAGGGCGAAGGAATTGAAGTTCGATACAATGCGCCCTTCAATTGTCGTGGCTGTGGCCAAGGTTGTGGAATAGGTAAGAATTTGTTTTGTCTGACCGTTCTGCCAAATAAAGAAGCGGGTATCGCCAGCGCTGGTGCTGGATGCGAAAAGCAAATCGCCGTTTCCATTTACGTCGAACTGCCCGGGATTATTGACGGTCAGGTTGTTATCCAAACGTAGCGGAAAAGGCAGCACCAACTGCGGATCTTCCTCACCAGTCATCTTGGCAATGCCTGCGTTGGTGATCAGATATATATCGCCGTTGGGGGCTTTTCGCATATTGTAAGTGGTGCCGTGTGACCCACCAAACCACATGGTGTTGCCGAACAAACGCTTGCCGATGCCCAGCGTAGTTTCCCATTCGCCGTTTTTGAATCGTGAAATACTTCCGGAATTACCTCCGGCCTGGGCATGGGGAGGGCCGATTTTAGCACCTCCGATGAGGGTAAACAGATTGACGGGCAGATCAATTTCAACGGCATCACCTTCCCCGAACAGAACATGCGGAGTGTCACCCATGCGAGCGGCCATCAGAGTTAAGGAATCACCACGAAGCAATAAAGTGATGCGCCCATCGGCGTCAATTGTTCCACTTTCAATTTCCTGAATGGTTTGATCGAAAAGTTTTCGACCCAAAACATACACTGGGGTTGCTGTTGCACCTTGCCACAAATACACACCATTGCCCTGACTTCCAAACGGGTTGGCGTAGAGCAGCACACCTTGAGAAGGGCTGCGCCATAGAATGCCGATTTGCGAAGTCAGCCGGAGGGTCTTGCTGGTTCCATCGGGAGCCAGGGCGACATACCATTGCGTGTTGTCTTCCAGCAAAACCCCGATGATGGCTGTGCCATCTTCATCGAACCAGGATGCCGGTTGATTGGTTCTGCCGCCCAGAAACGAACGCACTTTGGATGTGCCGACGGTGTCGCCCACGCCCAACAGCTTGGTTCGCCCGCCGAAATCCTGCTTGTAGAAAATTCGATTGGTGCCGCTGGTCACGGAATAGAAAGCTGTGCCATCTGCGGCAATGCCAAAATCGGAATCAATGGAGAAGGGCGAAGCCACGGCGGGCAGCACTTCTTTGGTGCTGATGAGCAGTTCATCGGGGGCGACTTTGCCACGAAACAAACCGGTATAGCGGATTGTTTCATCGGGAAATTGGAAGGCTGCGCGGACAATTTTTTGCCCGGAACCTGCCATGGAGTTTCGGTTAATGAACAGACTGCCTGCACCCTCTGTAGAACCCAGGGGAACATTGTTAGTCAGAAATGGTTGCAGTCCATCAATGGTTCCATAGTTCAATTCCGCACCATTGATGTTGGTGTCTTCATAGCTGAGAATCTGGCCATCGCGAGTAATGGAGTGGGTGCGAAAATCCAGTGCAGTAGCGGCCCTGCCGAAACGAGGTACACCTGCGGCGGTCACCATCTTCCAGGTATTATCTTTCCAACTCAGAAGTCCGTTGGCCAGTCCACTGAGCGAGGCATTGAAAAACAACTGGCCGTCATCAGTGGTCCACAACATGGTTTGGCGTGCCCGCAGCTTCCAATTGGAACGGGTCTGTTCCAGCGTGGAATACAATTTGTGCAGCTCATAAGTTTGCGGCACGACGACGCTCACTGGCGCATAAGCGACCCAACGTTGTTGCAAGCCGGGGAAAGATTCGTTATAGAAGTAGGTGGCCCAAACCCACAACCCGCCTTCGCCTGTTGCGGTCAACATTCCTGCGTTGTCTACCACACCAAGGGAAGAGCCGCCTTGCCGTTGATTGGTCAGCGACCAGGAAATGGCAACATTGGGAATCACATTTCCATCGGCATCGTAGGGAGTGGCGGTGAATTTAGTTTTTGTTCCAACTTTCACTTCAAGCTTGCCAGGAGTCATTTCTATTTTTGCGGGAATGCACTGAATGGCCGCCTCGGCACTGACGGAACCTGATCGGGCGGTGAGTCGGACGGTAGCCAGGCCCTTGGCCGTTACCAGACCGGTGGATGAGATGCTGGCAGCGTTGGGTTGGTTGAGTGACCAGGTGACGGCTGTAGGCAGAATCTTACCCGCAGCATCGTGAACAAATGCGCGAGCCTGCAACGTGCGCCCCACCACTACTTGCGATTGGTCAGCAATAATTTCAATGGACGATGGCGTTTGGGCCCATGCGGCAGTGGATGCGATGCACAGGCCGCAGAGTAAAATCAGTCTCATCCAAAAACCTCGTTGACAGCTTTTATACCGCCGGAGAGATTGGCAGGTCCTGGGATATAGAGGTAACGTCGGCCAGAGGGAGTATCGTCCAGACCCTTGGACCAATCAATGCCCATTGCTGAGTAAATGGTTGCGGCAATATCGTCTGGATAAATGGCACGATTGCCACTCCATCCGGCATCGACAATTTCACCGCCAGTGGCACTGCTTGCGCCAATCACCCGCCCACCTTTGACGCCGCCGCCGATCATGGCCACGTTCATCACCGGGCGGAAATGATCACGACCACCACGGGAATTGAGGACTCCGGGAGTTCTGCCGAATTCACCCATCATAACGATCAAGGTGGAATCTAAATCACCAGACGCGCGCAAATCTTCAACCAGCGCCGCCACAGCCCGATCCAAATCGTTAGCAAGCGAATAGATGGTTGTGGCCTGACTGCGATCAAACTGGCCCACGTGAGTATCCCATCCGCTTTGGGTCACGCTGATGAACGATACGCCCATCTTTGCCTTAATGGTGTTGCGCGAAACAATCAACGAACGGCCCAGGCTATTGGCGCCATAGCGGCCTTCATCTTCGGTAGTGAACTTGAACACGGCGTCCACGGCATCGTTGTACATCATCTGTTTGGCGCGTGAGTAGTAGCCACCATAAGCGGCCACCGTACCGTTGGCGGGGTTGTCGCGGATAGGTGCGTCTAAATCGCGCAGAAGCTGGAACCGATCCTGAAATCGTTGTGTGCTTGCAGCTCCGAAATAGTTATGAGTCAGCGTGGCAATGCCGGTGCGCGACGCTGGCGGCATCATGGGCATGTATGGTCCGCCCAAAAACGTTGCCCCCTGCACATTCTGATTGAAGGCAAGGAAGGGCGGCAATAATCCGGTGAATCCCCGTTCATAACCGATCACAGCGCCGATGTGAGGCAGCTCAGCGGCAAGTGCCGGATTTTGAGAATGCCCGGTTTGAATATAGAATTGACCGCGTTCATGCGCTGCTTCCCAACTGGCACAGGAACGCAGAACAAGTAAATCATCGGTGATGGCGGAAAACTTTGGCCAGTATGTTTTAGATAGAGCCAAGCCGCTGGAAAATTGAGCAATGCGTGCATCGGCAGGGTTCCATGGGCCATCTTTGGGATCCCATGTATCCATGTGGCTGGGGCCGCCATTCATGTTGATAAAGATGCAAGTCTTGGCCGTGCCGCGCGGCTTAACGCCAGCAGAGGTCACTTGCGCATCGGCGTGGATATTCAGCAGGCTGGCGGAAGCGGCACCGAATAATAAGTGCCTGCGAGTGACTTGTGCGTGTCCTGAACAATTTTTCCGTTGACGTATCATTTTATAAATTCAAGCCTTAGTAGTTGAACGCGAAATCAAGCTTGTTGAGCAGTGCCCATTGCAGATCGCTCAGCCATTGGTAGCGGGGGCCTGTGCGCCGTTGCATTACCAGAGTCAATTCCGATTCTGACGCGTAGCGGCTGAGGGTGGACAGAAACATCCGCTGAATGGCTTCAGCATCGTCAGCAACATTGGCATTAATTTCATGCACTCTATTGGTGATTCCCACCGATGCGGTGGACGTTCCCAAAGAGCGGTTGACGTTGTTGCTATCGTTCATCATGAACAGCAATCCAAGCAGAGTAGGGTCAGACGAACGGTCCACCGTCATCCAGTTACCCCTGCCGAACTGGTTCAAGAAATCTACCACACGAAAATCGGAGAAGGGCTCAGTTGGATCTGGCAATTGATTGGCGTACACAGGCAGGCGCGCGCCTGAAATCAAGGGCATTGGTTGTTCGGTGCGGGTAGCGGTGACCATGGCATCGTACATTTGTTCCGCCGATAAGCGACGGGATTGATACCTTGCGAAGTAGCGGACAAACTCTGGCCGCCATGTGCCTTCGTACCTGCTGGACAACTGATACGTTTGGCTATTGACGATTTGACGGATCAGCGGCTTCAACTTGTAATTGTTGGCGATCAGGAAATCAGCAAGCTGTTCCAAAAGTTCTGGATGGGAATTTTGCATTGGCCAATCCCCTGGCGGAGGATTCTTTGGATCGATGCGAGCCATATCCCAGCCATCGGGCGGATCCACAATACCGTATCCAAAAAAGTAGCTCCAAATATAGTTGGCGGCAGCACGGGCAAACTGACGATCTTCAGTGATCAATCGACCCAACTCAGAACGCCATTGCCCATTTTGAGGTTCCTTGCCGCTGTTGAAAAGAGCAGGGGTCACCACTGCATCCAGGCGCGGCGGACGGCAGCCGGGATTGGTTGGTGAAACGGAACCGGAATAACTTCCATAGCTCCGGTCCACCACCACAATGCGCGGGCGGAAGCCAATTGGGTCGTCACTGAAGCGGACATATTGCATGCGCGAAAAAAAGGAAGACATGCGCCAGAACTCTTTGCGCGTTTTTGTACTCAGGTATAGATTGATTTTTTCAAGATGAGCCCGTCCGTTATGGCACGATACGCATTCGGTCTTGTAGCCTAAAAAGCCTGTTGTAATTTTTTCTGTGAGGTCATCCCAGGAATCTTGAATTGGTCCATTGAGGTCCATCCAGCGAGCAAAGAATTGTGTGCCTGGTACGGAATCCACTTCGCCTGCAGCGGCGATCAACTGCCGCGCAAACTCGTCGTAAGGTTTATCGTCCACGAACATTTGATGAACGAAATTGTAGAAGACATCGCGACCGGGGGTGGAGATGCTTTCGTGGGCTCGAGTGACTTTAAATCGATTGGTGAGGAACTGCGTCATCTGGTCGGCATAGGCAGGAGTTTCCAGCAGCTCATCGATGAGCTTGGCCCGCTTAGCGGGGTCAGGATCATTTATGAATCCAGCAGCGCGGTCAGGATCTGGAATGCGTCCGGTAAGATCTAAATGCAGCCGACGCATGATCTCGGAATCGGTTGTGGCCGGTGCCGGAGTCACTCGATCAGTGGACATCTTTTGTTGAATGATTTGATCAATAAAATTGGCGGATTGAGCTAGCTGTGAGTTGTCGGCTTTGGCCTTCAAATTCAAGGGGCGGATGGAACGCGAATAGGAATTGAAGGCTCTGTCCAGTTCCAGACTTTGTTGCAGTTCCGACCGCAATGCGGAAGGATAAGCGGGGCAACTGGGATCCTGCGCGGCTAGTTTGAGTGCGCTGAGTAGTAAGGCAAAGTTTACTTTCCAGTTCATGATTAATTCCGTCCGCACATGCCCGGAGTCTGGCACATGCCTGCAGGGCAGCCCCCGCCCATTTCCTGGGCACGGCCACCGCCGTCAGCCTTGGCTGAAAAGGTAGACCATTTCTGTTCTAAATGGCGATCTCCGCAACCTGGACAAGCCAGCGTGCTTTCATCGGCAGTGCGCCGAATCAGCTTTTCAAACTCGTTTCCACAACCTTCGCATTTGTATTCGTAGATGGGCATAAATTCACTCCGCAAGCGCCAACACTATCTTATCAATAACCGTGCGGATCTCTGCGGTGGGTGAGTTGAAATTATTCACCAGGATGGAAAAAGCAATTCGACCATGTTTTGGCGAATCGGCATAGCCACTTAAGGCGCTGACGTGCGAGAGTGAACCGGTTTTGGCATGCACTCTGGCGGCCGATGCTACCCCGCTAAATCGGGTATCCAGCGTCCCATCTTCGCCTCCAATGGGCAGAGTGCGGGCGTATGCTTCGCCGTTCTTCGATTGATGCATGTAGGTTAAAAGTTTAACGGCAGTCTCTGGAGTGAGAAGTGTTAATCGCGATAGGCCAGAGCCATCTTCGAAATGGAAGCCGTTTTTAGCTGCGCCGACTTGAGCCAGAAAATCTGTCATTTCCAATTGTCCTAGTTGACGGGTGCCTTCCCCTCGCTTCAAAAAAGCGACCTCCCTCAACAGAATTTCGGCATGCAGATTTTGACTGACCTTGTTGACTACCGTGGCCACTTCACTGAGCACCGGGGAAATCCGTTCGGCCAGAATTTGCCCACCGGTTTGGCGCGATTCGCCTGCCATACGATGCATGGCTCTTACATTGCCACTGATCTTGACCCCAAGCTTTTCCAAACTTTCTCGTAGAGCAGATGCCGCAAACAGAGCAGGGTCATCTACGCCCAAGAGTTCTGTAAATACTTTGGCGCGATTCCCCAGTTGGCCCGTAACCACCAATTCATTGGCTAATGAAACGCGTCGTAGATTAATCTTGCTGTCACGCCCTTCTTCGGTAGTCACCAGGTTCTGCACATTAAAATAGGCAACGTTGGGAAACAGTGTTAGCAGTGGCGCTGCCCCAATTTCATTTGCCGCTTCCAGTGACAAGCGGAAAGCATTGTCGTTCCAAATTAACGCTGAGACGGGGGTTCCGTACTCATACAGTGGATCGTCCACGGCCCAGCCATCGGGAAAAGGGTCCCAAGGGTATCGTGAATCGTCACCAACTATATCGCCCTTAATTTCTCGAACACCTTTTTGGATCAATTGAGCAGCCAGTTCTTCCAATGGGCCATAGGGAGAATTAGGCGTGGACTTGATGGGATTTTTAGAGACCGCCTGGTAAGGATAGGATCGTCCAGACATGGTGGGATCGCCGCCGCCAATCAAGCGTAGATCGCCAATAATTCGGCCATCTTTATCGGGCAGCATGTCCGATACTATTTTGGTTTGGAAACGATAGGCGGGCCCCAGGCGGTCGAAAGCCAATGCTGTCGAAAACAATTTTGTGTTCGATGCGGGAACAAATAATCGCGTGGCATTGTGGGCCAGCAAAGTCTTGCCAGTGGCCAGTTCAACAGCATAGACTCCCCAATGCGCCGCTCGCGATGCTTCATTAGAATTCAACATGAGTTGCAGCCTGTTGGCCAAGGTTGGGGGAGCAGATACAGTTCGCGGACGCTTTTTCACCGGTGCTGCACCGATCCAGAAAATGGAGCAGAGAAGAATACAAAAGAGACGACCCATGAGTGGGATTATACTCGGAACATGAGATGGGTCGCGTTGCTTGTTTTGCTTTCCACAGTGCATGGTGCTGAAGTATTAGTGCCCAAGGCAAAGCCTGAAGAATATTCTTTTCACTTGGATTTGAAAAAAGCCAGCATTGGTGCGGAATATCACGCCCACACCATTCCATCAGGCGCTACGCCATTGTTCACGTCGGAATATCTGGTGATTGAAATTGCTATTTTCCCAATGTTAGAAAAGGGATTGCCCATCCGTTTGACGGATTTCACACTTCATTTAAATGGGAAAAAACAGGCGATTTTGGCTCATGACGCGGGGTTAGTTGTGACCAGTATTCGGAATTCAGGATGGAGCCAATTGCCTGCTGTGGTGATTGGTGTGGGGGATGGCGATAGGGAGGTTGTGATGGGAGGACCGCAACGGCAACCGCGATTTCCGGGCGATCCCAATGGGTCACCTAAGTCTCGTCCGCGTGTGCCCACGGAGCCTGACAATACCGCCGAGGGGAAACCGGAAATCGCTCCGAAGCCAGAGGAAATTGTTCCCGACTTAGCTTTGCAGGGGGCAGCGATTGACCATCCGGTGGCGGGCTATCTTTACTTCCCCTATGCGGGGAAGCTGAAGGCACTGAAGAGTATTGAGCTGACTTATGACGGTCCGGCGGGATCAGGTAAGCTAGTGTTGAACTAGTTGTTTTATTGGACTTTTTCAACGATGACGAAAGTTATGTCATCCGTTTGCGGCATACCTTGCGTGAAATCTTCAATGGCTTTCAAGAACCCCTGGTGAATGGCCTGGCCTCCTGAAGGAGCATCTTGTTTGACCAATTCCAGCAGACGATCCTGCCCAAACATTTCGCTCTTTGGATTTTCAGCTTTCGTAAGTCCATCGGAATAAACCACTAGAATATCGCCCTTGTCCAAATGGAATTTACGAGATCTGTAGGCCGCAAAATCGAACATGCCCAGCATATAGGAATCGGAAACTAATTCTTCAATGGCGCAAGTGGCTGCGCGGAAAAGATAAGTGGGAGTGTGTCCGGCGCTGATGAATTGTCCGACGCCTTCCGCGTTTAGAAAAAAGAGAAAGAGCGTGACAAATTGGGATGGCAGAGACTTTTCACAAAGAAGTTGATTGATGCGGTTCAAGGCTTCATGCGGTTGCGTTCTGGAGCGAAACTCCATGCTTAAAGCACCAAGCACCATAGAACTGAACAAGGCGGCTGGTATGCCTTTGCCGGATACATCGGCCAGAACGCCCATCCATTCTCTGGAATTCATTTGCAGAAATTCGTAGAAATTGCCGCCCAGGTAACTGGTGGGTTGGTTGAACGCATGGATGCTGAAATTCTCAAACTTGGGAACGGAATGGGGAAGCAGACTTTTTTGAGTATCCTGGGCCAGAGCCAATTCCTGCTGGTTCTTTTTGCGTTCCTCCAAGGTTTTAATGCGAACCACTTCACGACTTGCTTCCAGTTCGCGCACCGTCTCTTCCAGTACTTTGCCATGGTTCCGAGATTCCAAATGAAGCAAGCGAACTTCCAAAATGTTGTGGACACGGGCGCGCAGTTCGGCTAAATCAAATGGTTTGCTGACGAAATCTTTGGCACCAGCTTCCAGTGCACGCAGTTTGTGTTGGGGCTGGGCGGTGATCACCAGAACCGGCAGATAGCCACCCGCTTCAATTTCTTTCAAGCCATCCATCACTTGAAATCCATCCATGCCGGGCATTTGCAGATCAAGCAGGATCAGGCCGTAACGGTGCTCATGGTGCAGCGCGCAGACTTCATTCGGATCGGTGGTGGAAGTGACTGCGGTATAGCCTGCGATGCGCAGCATCCCCATAATCAGCAGGATATTCGCTTCCTTATCGTCAACCACCAGGATTTTGGCGTTCAGAATATCAGTTGCGTTAATCAAGATAGTTCATCCGGACTTGCTTGCGACAACTCTTCTTTTGCAAGAACCTCAACACTAGCAGAGGCCATTGCCAATTCCAGCGTGTCCATCAGCTTATTCAGCTTAATCGGTTTTGTCAGATAGCGGAAAAATCCCGCTTCCAGACCCCTTTCAATGTCGCGAGGCATGGCATTTGCACTGAGCGCAACCACGGGAATTTGCGCGGTTGCCGGGTCATCGCGAAGGATTTGTAGGGCCTCAATGCCGCTGATGCCGGGTAGATTGATGTCCATTAGAATTACGTCTGGATGCTCAGAGCGGGCCAGTTGAATCCCCAGATTTCCATCAATGGCTGTTATCAGGCGAATGTCGGTACGGCGCGCAATGAGCTGTTCCACCAGCTTCAGATTGGCCGGATTATCCTCAACATAAAGAAGCGTGCTCAAAGGTGCAATGTGATGAATTTGAGTATGTGCAATTATCGTAGGCTGAGCCAGGGTTACTGCGCGTACGGGAGCTGCTGTTGAGTTGAGGTCGAACCAGAACACGCTTCCAAAACCAACCTTACTGTCCACGCCAATGACACCGCCCATCAGTTCCACCAGGCGCTTGCTCATCACCAGGCCTATGCCAGTGCCTTCCTCCATACTGCGCTGTTGACCCAGCCGGTTGAAAGGCTGAAATAGTTGAAGTAGTTTATCTGGAAGCAAACCTTCCCCAATATCCCGGACGCTGATGTGGACGCGTTCCGGTATGTCATCATGCGCTGCTAGCAAGGAACAATCGACGATCACGGTTCCATTCGATTGGTTGTACTTGATGGCGTTGGAAAGCAAATTGATAAGAATCTGTTTCAGCCGAGTCCGATCCGCATGCACATAGAAGGGATTGTTAGACTTTGGAAAAGTCATTCGGATGCCACGTTTCTGGGCCTGCGGCTCAATCATAGCCTGGCATTCCAGCATGACTTCGGAAAGCGCCGTGGGCTCTAATGACAGCGCCAACCTGCCTGATTCGATCTGCGCCAAATCCAAAATCTCATTGATCAATGCCAGTAGATACCAACCCGCTTTCAGAATCTGTTCAATGCTGGCAGCTTGAGAAGGAGTTGGTGATGGAGTATCGGAATTGATGAGCTGGGCGAATCCAAGAATGGCATTCAGCGGTGAACGCAACTCATGGCTCATGCTGGAAAGGAAATCGGATTTGGCCAGGTTCGCCTTGCCCGCTGCGGCACTGGCTCTTTCCAATTCGACATTATTTTCCTGCAGCGTATATTCAAATCGCTTGCGGTCAGTAACGTCTCGAGCGACGGCAAGCACGCCTTGCAGCTTCCGATCCCGGTCGTGAAAGGTAGTGGCGTTCCAGGAGACTACCGTTTCCTTGCCATCTCTGGCACGAGCCGTTAGCTCATAGTCAGTCACCTTTCCTTCACCCAACACCCGCTTGATGCCCGCTTCAGCCCGTTCAGGATTGGTGAAGTAATTCTTGATGGGTGCGCCAATGAGTTCATCGCGCGTGCAACCGGTGAGCGATTCCATCTGCTTGTTTACGTCGGTGATGATGCCACGCGGATCAGTGGTCATCAGCGCGTCAATATTGGATTCAATGAGGGAGCGAGTGTAGAACTGCTGATCGCGAAGGCGCTGATCCAGTTGTTGCTGCTCCGCTTCCACCTGCTTGCGCGCAGTATTATCGGTGCCGATAAGCAGGTAGCCGATGATTCCGTCAAGATCGTCCCGCAACGCAGTCACTGAAACAACTGCCGGAAATCGGCTGCCATCTTTGCGGATATAAGTCAGCTCGTAAATATCTTCAATGCCACGGGACGCTTTGAAAACCAGCGCTTCGAAACCAGGGGTGATGGCTGTGGCCAGTTCCAAACTTAATGCTTTGGCCCGGGCGATGACTTCCTGCGGATCGGAAATATCGGCAGGGGTGATTTTATCCACAACCTCAAGGGCGGTGTAGCCCAACATGCGTTCGGCACCGACGTTAAAAATCTGAATAACACCCTTTGCGTCGGTCGCGATACTTGAAAAATTGGCACTGTTGAAAATCGCTTTCTGCAGCGCACCTGCTTTCAGAAGCGCTTCTTCCGCCTCTTTACGCGCAGTATTATCAGTGCCGATAAGCAGGTAGCCGATGATACCGTCAAAGGAATCGCGCAAGGCGGTGACCGACACAAACGCTGGAAAGCGGCTGCCATCTTTACGAATGTAGGTTAGCTCGTAAATATCTTCAATGCCACGCGACGCCTTGAAAACCAGCGCCTCAAAACCTGGCGTAATGGGGGTTGCCAGTTCAATACTTAACGCCTTGGCTCGGGCGATTACTTCCTGTGGATCAGAAATGTCGGCGGGGGTGATTTTATCCACCACTTCGACCACAGTGTAGCCCAGCATGCGTTCAGCACCGACGTTAAATAATTGAATGACGCCCTTTTCGTCTGTGGCAATGCAGGAAAAATTAGCGCTGTTGAAGATGGCGTTTTGCAACGCTCCGGTCTTAAGGAGTGCTGCTTCGCTTAAGACTTCTGTAACAGGATCTGCGGTGCTAATGCCACTATCGGGAATAGTTTTTGTTGGTATTTCTCAGTCTCCATCAACAAAGCATTCCACAGTTAAGAGCACGGGACCGACCAATTCTCTCTGTATCATTTCGATGCGAATCAAGCGAACAAATGACGCAATCTCTGGGTGGCGCTAGGGCATTGGAAGCGAGGGTTGGCAGGTGGGAAAGTGGCCATATATGGCCACTTGACCGCATATGGTCACCTAATATGATTTTCTATAAACCGGCCAAATTGGGAACCAGCTTTGTATAACCCTGCTCCAAGGCCCAAATATCTAAAGGAGTGCAAGCCAGTTCATCTACATCGGGAATAGCCTGCGGATCTAAGCCGCAATGGATGATGTGCAAGTAGGAACGACAAGTTTCGCAAAGCAACGTTTGCACGTGGGGGAACTGTTCGGCAGTGTAAAATCCAAGTCGTTTTTCATCGGTCATAAGACAAGCAGGACACTCGCTGCGAGGGAAATTCCATTCGTGGGTGCATACAGAGCAAACCAGAAATAGCGAATGCCCTTGCCCTTCCTCGCGCAGCACTGCACATTGCGGAAGGTTACTGCAGTTGGGGCATTCATTGTTCTGCTGAGCTGGACTTTTTGTGGGATTGTGGCGGGAAAGGATTCGAAGAAAAATACCTTCAGGCTGCTGTTGAAGTGCAGCCGCACGCTGCATTGGTTCTGGCGCAATTTCAAGTAAGCGGGCGCGTAGCGTTGGCCAATCGGAATCGAACCCGATAAGCGCAGCATAGAATTCCAGAATTTGCCGCGATGCCGGGTAGCGGTCGGCCAAAGCTATCGCGCGCGTTCGTCTTCTATTTTCGTTGTCTGTTGAAACCATTTTCGATGGTGAGCTTTGGCCCAGCCTGGTGTGACGAATCCACGGGTCATGGCCCGCAAGGATCCGGGCACGGCGAAGGCGCTCATATAGATATGTAGAATGATACCGCCAATGGAGCCAATGGCTGCCAAAGGATGCAGTAGCACAGCTCCTAAACGCAACGCGCGTGGCATAATTTCCGGGAACCATAAAATCATTCCGCTTAGAAATAACAGCAGTGTGAATGCGGACTGCATCCAGAACAACATTTTCTGACCGGCATTATATTTGCCTGATGGCGGCACCCCAGCCTCATCGTTCATCGCATAACGGTGGGACATTTTGAGCCACACTTTGTCGTCAGAATCCAACTTCATTTGCGACGCCCAGTTGCGGAACATAAAGCCAAGGGCCAAGGCAAAAACAGTTCCGCCCCAGGGATGAAGTGCGCGCACGGTTTCCCCGCCACCCAACACGGTTGCGATCCAGAACAAATGTCGCGACCACATGGCCAAGCCCGATAATGCTGCATAAATGAAGCAAATCGCTACCATCCAATGGATGAAACGTTCTTTGATATTGAAACGGTCAATCATCGGGATGTTCCTCCTCAAGCTTGGGGCCGAAGCGGATGTAATGGAAAAATGTTCCTAGTATGCCGCCTAAGAAAATTACCGAGCCCAGCAATTTCACTGGACCTTTCCACAGTGAAACGGCCCAGGGAATTGTAGGATCTTTGGGGAGTCCATACGATTCAGGGTTGGAGGCATCCTTCAAAACATAGATCACGTTGGTGCCGCCCACGCCTTGCGGATTGTAGACGCCAGCATGTGTGGAACCGTCTGCTTGCAGTTCTACGGCACGATCTTCGGCTTTGCGTAACAGGTCAGTACGCGTCCCAAAAGTAAGGCAGTTGGTAGGGCAGGTTTTGATGCAAGCCGGTTCCAGGCCAACCGCCGTTCGGTCAGAACAGAGCGTGCACTTATATACTTTCTTAGTGGTGGGGCTGAGGCGCGGCACATCGAACGGGCAACCGGTAATGCAATAGCCGCAACCAATGCAATTATCGTGATTGAAATCCACCGTGCCGTTATCCAGACGCACAATGGCACCGGGCGCGGGGCAAGCTTTCATGCATCCAGCGTCCTGACAGTGCATGCACTGATACTTCATCATTAGCCAGGAAAGTTGACCATCGGTCTCATATTCATTGAACTTGATGAGGTTCCAAAAATTATGTTCCAGCTCCGGCTTGGTCTGGTAAGTGCCGCCGAAAGTGCCAAGCGTAAATTCCTGATCGTTCCATTCCTGGCAAGCCACTTCGCACGCCTTGCAACCGATGCAGAGAGAAGTGTCGATGAGTTTGGCAACTGTCTGCATGCTAGATTTTCTCCAGATTAACCAGAAAACCCTTGTATTCCGGTGTGTCGGAATTTGGATCGTATACAGAGGCTGTCAGATTATTAATCAGTGGACCCTTCACACGCCCAACGAAACCCCAATGAATGGGGACGCCCACTTGGTAAACCGTCTTGCCGCCAACTTGCAAACCACGGAATCGCTTGGTAACAAGCGCAGGTCCATCGACGTGGCCGCGGGCGGTGGAAAGACGCACTGGATCGCCATTTTTGATACTTTTTTCCTTGGCCAATCCATCGGGAATTTCTACGAAGAAGTTAGATTGCAGTTCGGAACTGCCCTTGGTGTTTTTCGTCCAGTAATGGAAGTGCTCAGTTAAACGATAGGTGATGCCAACGTAGGGGAAGTCTTTCGACGTGCCCAGTTTATCCATGGGAGCATGAAAGATTTTGGCCATGGGGTTGGCGTTCACGCTGGAGTGCAAAGCATTTTCTACGGGAGATTCCACTGGTTCATAGTGTTCCGGGAAAGGCCCTTCCACAAGATCTGCAGCGAAGAATTTGGCGACGCCTTCAGGTAGCATGATGAACGAACCGAATGTATCGGGCTTGGCATCGGCTTTATAATCTGGCGTATCACCCACCCAGCGTCCGTTTCGGTAACGTAGCGGAGCACGTGTTTCATCCCACGGCTTTCCATCCGCATCGGACGAAGCTCGGTTGTAGAGAATGCGACGATTGGCGGGCCAGCTCCAACTATAGTTGGGATAAAGCCCCAGTCCTGTAGGATCATCCTGACCGCGACGGGCCATGTTGTTGCCGGCTTCAGTCCATGATCCGGAATAAATCCAGTTGCCACACAGCGTGGTGCCATCGTCCTTTAATTCGCCGAAGCCGTTCAACTGCTTGCCTGTGGTGAGATCGCGGCCATTCACTTCTTTGGCCACTTCAATGAGGGAAGGCGACAATGGCGTGGCGTAATTCCACTGCATGTTCATCAACGGCTCAGCCGCTTTACCGCCTTCCTTTTCGTAGAGCTTGCGAACACGGGTGAACAACTGGCCGATGATTTCCTGATCGCGCTTGGCATCACCGGGCGGATCAAGGGCCGCATCTTTCCACTGCAACCAGCGGGAGGAATTGACGAACGTGCCATCCTTTTCCGCAAAGCAGGAGGCAGGCAACAGGAACACTTCAGTGGCAATGGTAGAAGGATCACCCGTGGCGGGATAATATTTTTCAGCCAACTTTTTAGCGTTCCAAAATGCAGAAGTTTCCGTTTCAAAGTTTTCGGCAACAATCATCCACTTCAATTTGGACAGGGCCGCCAGCATCTTGGTAGTGTTGGGACCATTGGCCACAGGATTCATGCCGAAGGAAATCAGGCCATCAATTTTGCCTTCCAACATTCGTTCAAACATGTAGCCCCAGCCGTAATTTTCAGTCTCGCCAGCTTTGGGTATCCACTGGTAACCAAAGCCGTTTTCCTTGGTGGCATTGTCGCCATAGTAACCCTTCAACAAGCTGGTCATGAACTTGGGAGTGTTGCCCCAATAGTTCAATGAATTCGGGCGCAGCGCTTTCGGCGTGTTGGCTTTTAGGTAGTCATCCAGCGACGCCATGTTGGCCCGGGGAATTTTTAAATATCCGGGAAGAGTATTCCACGTACCCATGTCCGTTGCGCCTTGAATGTTGGCGTGGCCGCGTTGGGCGTTGACTCCACCGCCGGGCATGCCAATGTTACCCATCAGCAATTGCACCATGGCAGCGGTGTGGATCAGTTGGACAGCAAAACTATGTTGTGTCCAGCCCAAAGCATAAAGCACCGTTCCTGATTTATCTTCGGCGGCAGCGGTGCAGATGATGGCCGCAGCTTTCGTAAACTCTTCCGCAGTGCAGCCGCAGATTTCAGCCACTTTTTCAGGCGTATAACGGGAATAGTGCTTCTTCATCAACTGAAACACAGATCGTGGATGTTCCAACGTGGGGTCCACTTTGGCATGACCGTTTGCGTCCAGTTCATACTGCCACGTGGATTTATCGTAAGACTTCTTCGCTTCATCCCAACCACTGAAATGGCCGTTGTCGAATCCGAAACCTTCGTTGATCAGGAAGCTGGCGTTGGTGTGTTGGCGGACGTAATTGGCCTGGTAAAGTCCCTTGCTGAGGGAATAGTGAATGATGCCGCCAAGGAATGCGATGTCCGTGCCGGAACGAATAGGCACATAGCAATCGGAGACGGCTGCGGTGCGAGTGAATCGCGGATCAACACAGACAATTTTGGCTTTGCGCTTACGCTTGGCTTCCATCACAAAACGGAAACCCACCGGATGATTCTCTGCGGGATTGCCGCCCATGACAAGAACAACATCGGCATTGGCAACGTCGGTCCAACCGTTGGTCATTGCACCGCGACCGAATGTGGCAGCCAGACTGGCCACCGTGGGTCCATGTCAAAGCCTGGCCTGGTTTTCGTAGCCGATGATACCCATGCCGAAACGAAATTTCCCCAACAGGTAATTTACTTCGTTGGTGTCAGTGCAGCCGCCGATCATTGCAGTGTTGGTTAAGCGATTCACCACACGGCCTTGTCCATCTTTTTCTTCGAACCCGGCATCGCGAGAATCTTTGATGCGACGGGCCATCTTCGTAAACGCATCTTCCCAGGAAATGGTCTGCCATTCAGAAGCGCCTGGGGCTCGGTAGAGAGGTCTGGTCAGCCTGGTATCGCTATTGACGAATTCTTTGAGCGACGCGCCTTTTGAACAGAGGGTCCCACGGTTAATTGGACTTTCGGGATCGCCCTCAATGTGCACCACCGCAGGCTTCACATTTTGAGCCTTGTCGCCAAGGGTGTGAATAACAACGGAGCAACCCACAGCGCAATACGGGCAGATGCTATGGGTCTGCGTGGTACGAGCAATTTTGAGTTCTTTAGCAACCGCAGTGGCCGCTTCCAAATTAAATCCGAAAGTGGTTGCAGCAGCCGTGCCACTGCCAGCCAGGAATCCGCGCCGTGAAAGTTCTGAAGCCATAAGATGAGGCTTTTATCTTATCGAATCGCGGGGGGAAGCTCAGGGGTATTTAAAGTGTCATTTAATTCGGGGACGTGACACCCATTCACTTAATTAAATTAGTGAATGGGTATCACGTCCCCCTTTTGTTCGCAATGGTAGAATTGAAACTTAGTCTCACCAAAAATCCAATAAAAAGGCACCCCAAAGAC
>JANMWO010000368.1:0-23843 GCA_031394025.1 Acidobacteriota bacterium | reverse complement strand
ATTCATTAACTGCCAAATCCACAACGCCAACGCCGATAGGTAGCTATGGCGACCCCAAGTTCCAAATTTCATATGATGCTGTAGTCCAGTTCAGAATCGTGATTTCGCCAAATCCTTTCCGGCTGGAAGCCACGGAAGTATCCGCAAAGGTAACGCGCGTCAACCTGGATTCCGGCAATCTACCAGGGGATATCATGTTGGGAGTTTCAAGCGTGGTTCACTTCTTGGGTGGACCAGATTTCCGGGCTATGGCTGAAGACATGATCACCAAAGAGAACATGCGCTTAATCAAAGCCGAGGAGGTGAACAGGCTGCTGCAGCCAGTGAACGCAGGCCTGGATGGATTAAAGTCCTTTGGGCCGATTGACCATATCGGATATTCCGTTGAGCGAGACCAATTGGTTCTTACTGCTGAACTGAAGCCTTTGCCGAACCGGTGGTATCGGTTACAAGTGAAACATAGCTCCAAATATCTTGACGTTACGAATGCAGTTGGAACGAACAATGCGCCGCTAGGTCAATCCGATAAGTCTGGCGATGCTCAAGTATGGAGGCTGGTGCCTGCGGGCGCAGATTGGTATCGACTTCAAGTAAAACATTCTTCCTTGTTCTTGGATGTTACATGGGGTTCCAATGTGAATGGGGCGCCTGTTGGACAAGCTGGAATGTCTGGAAACGCGCAATTATGGAAGCTTGTCTCTGCTGGTGGTGGCTGGTACCGACTGATGGCCAAACATAGCGGGATGTATCTGGACGTTAGCTACGGGAGTATGGTGGCCAACGCAAAGGTTGGGCAGTCGGGTCTTTCCAATTGGCGAGCCGGTGCAGCCCAGTTATGGCGATTCGAGCCAGACAGATCGCCAATGGATGGAGTGATAATTTACAACCCGAGATAATGCCAAGAAGTTCCAATGGGCACTCCTCTTTAACTAGTTCAGTGCCCATCAAATCAGCTCGACGAATGGAAATAGAAGTATCCCAACTTTTCGCGATAGACTTAGATACCATGCGAACCCTTGTAACTGTTGGCTTCCTTTCCGTATCTTTATTTGCCGCCACCCCTGAGGCGGAGATTAATGCTGCTGATCAAGCCTGGGCCACTGCCGTTAAGTCCAGAAACATTCCATCGCTAGAGAAGATCTTCACCACAGAACTAATCTACGGACACGCATCAGGGGCAATTGAAACCAAGCAAAAGTATTTGGATCGATTAAAAACAGGCAAGCAACGTTATGATAGTTTGACCATTGAATCGACCAAGATTGTTGTGTACGGAACATCCGCCATGTCGCATTCCATAACGCGAGCAACTGGGGTCAACGATTCTGGCCCGTTCAATGATCATCTGATGATGATGCACTTTTGGGTTAAACAAGAAGGTACCTGGCGTTTGGCAGGTCATCAGACAGCCAAGATCCAATAGACGACGTCAACAAAGCTGGTATTGGGACCCTTTGTGGGAGGGGTGTTGCGGGAGACATTGGAAGTTCATGAGCCGTTGCTGGTCAACGCTCTGGGGCACTCTGCCGGAGCGGTAATTTTTGCTATCTTTTTATATTTGCTGCTACGAGATCGCGGTGGCGCAAGACTCACCGATAGCAAGCGCGCCATTGCCGCAACAGCGTTAGCCCTCACTTGGAGCTTGGCGTCCCTGTCGTTGATGTTAGGAAACAATGCGTTCCTCATTGCCATTTCCAGCTCCGCACTTAGCCTGCTTCCAGCAGTGTTATTGGACGTTTCACTTGTTGGTAAATTTCCTTGGATCAAGCGCGCCGGTTACTTGCTCAGCGCTTCAGCCATTACTGCCCATACTGCGGAATTGTTTGGGCAATTCGCCGATCTTCACCGCCCAGCCCTGATCCTCATCACCATTGGCTTCGGCGGTTTGACGATTCTTGCCGCCGTTAAGGGTGGACCTCGATTGCTTGCCAGCATGGCGCTATTCCTGTTTGCGATGTCTTTCGTTCATCTACAAACTGGCGTGTCACATAGCACTTGGACCGTTGAACTGCTTCTTCACCATGCAGGAATTCCGCTTTCCCTATTTGTCCTATTGCAGGATTATCGCTCTGTACTGGCCGACGCACTATTGCGCTTTCTAGCGAATCTGTTGTTGGCGTGCGCGTTCGCCATGCTGTTGTTGCGCGCTATGGTATGGCTTCCCGCTGCTTATTTGCGCATCCCTACCGGAGCACTGCTATTCATCTTATTTGCCATTGCCCGCGGGTCTGTTCAGCGACTACTCACAAAGCTCGTTTTCCGTCGTGGCGATCTGGCAGAGGCTTTACGCCAGTTGAAAGCCGGACCCGAGTCACCGCTAAATGAGGAACAATATAAGCATTGGGTTCGGCTAAAAATTGCCGACTTTTTCCAGGCCACTGCCACCGGCTTGCCTTCTGCTGAACTAACAAAACGAATCAGCCAATTGGGTCCACCGCTGGCTACCCTTGCCGCTGCTCTACCGGAAGTACGACGCGAATTGGAAGAACTGGGCGTTGAAGCTATCGCCCCGTTGAAAGTTGCCGCAGGCGTTCCGCAATTTGTTCTATTGGGCCGCAGAAGGGGAGGTCGACCCTATCTTAGTGAGGACCTCGAAGCGCTGGCGATGCTGGTTTCACAGGCCTCAGAACAAATTGAACTGTTTCGCGATGCAGAGTTACGCAAGCTGATGACGCAAGCTGAACTACGCGCGCTGCAGTCTCAAATTCATCCACACTTTCTGTTCAATGCGCTGAATACTCTTTATGGTGTGATTCCCCGTCAGGCAGAAGGAGCACGGCAAACTGTCCTGAATTTGGCCGACATTTTTCGCTACTTCTTACGATCAGAAAAAACTTACATTGCTCTTGAAGAGGAAGTCCGCATTGTCCAGGCTTACCTTGAAATTGAGAGCCTGCGATTGGGTGCCAAGTTGCGAACAGAAATTACAATTTCAGCGGAAGCCATGGCCGTCCAGATCCCAATTTTAAGTGTGGAACCATTGGTCGAAAATGCAGTCAAGCATGGTGTTGCCAGTCAACAACAGGGCGGGCTGGTTCGACTTTCGGCAAGTGTCGAGGATGGAATGTTGTTAGTCGTAGTGCAGGATACTGGCCCGGGATTTATAGCGGGAGGCAATAAAGGGGAAGGCGTTGGCCTTGAAAATGTCCGTCGGCGATTAGAGCTTTGCTACGGTCCAAGTGCCCACTTGCAAATGCACCACGATGCCCAGGGGACCGAGGTTTCCTTCCGCATTCCCGCCCATGCTTCCACTTTGGAGGTTTCAGTGTGATGCGGGTGCTGATCGTGGACGATGAACCCATTGCGCGCCAGATTCTGCGAGAGCATCTGGAGAGCTTCCCCGAAGTAACCATTGTTGGTGAAGCCGCCGACGGCCTTACCGCTGTGGAGCAGGTGCAAACTTTGAATCTGGACTTACTGTTTCTTGATCTGCAAATGCCTCAACTGGGTGGCTTGGCAGTGGCCAAGAATTTGCGCGGTCCACGCATGCCGCTCATTATTTTTGTCACCGCCTTTGAACAGCATGCCTTGGAAGCGTTTGACGCTGGTGCGGTGGATTACCTGTTGAAACCGGTGCGCCAGGAAAGGCTTGCGGCGGCCATCCAAAAAGCTCGTCTGCTGCTAGCCGCAGCCGCTTTAAAACCGGCAGAAACCAAGGTGCAGAGAATGACTGCACGCCGAATTGTGGGGCGTCATGGATCTGATTTGCACCTGCTGGATCCAGCCGATGTCATTGCCTTTCAAGCCGAAGGTGAAACAGTAATCATCATCGCCAGTTCAGGTCGATTCTATGCTGAGCATTCACTCAAAGCAATGGAAGAACGCATGGATCCCGAACGGTTCCGTCGCGTGCATCGCAAGACCATCATCAACGCAGATCACATTCGCAAGATCTCCCCTCTATCCAGCAAGCGCTGGTTGTTGAAGATGTCCAACGGTCTTGAAGTTGTGGTTGCCAAGCGGTTAGCGGGACTGATTCGCGATGAGACACGCTGGTAGTTACACAAACCGCAGTTCCACTATTTCGCCGGCCTTAAACGTAAGTGGCAGAACGGCTGCGTTCACGCGTTGCACAACGCCTCCGCGAACCACCTCGCTTATCTTCTGTCCAGCGGGGGCGCGGAGTTGGCTTTCAGCAGTAGCCCTGGCTTTCAAAGTTGCTGTAGTAGCCTTGCCATCTTTCCAAATTATTCCAATTTGAAACCCGCCTCTGGCCCGCAATCCAGTTACTCTGCCAGTAGACCAAGCGGGCGGCAGGGCAGGCAGAAATTCGATTTCCTCATCGTGACTCTGCAACAACATTTCAGCTATCGCGGCAGTTCCGCCAAAGTTCCCATCAATTTGAAAGATAGAGGATTGTCCAGCCGGATGAGTGTCAAATAAATTGGGACCAGTGCTATCTTTGAACAGCGCCAGCAAGGATTCATGAGCTTTGGCACCTTCACCGAAACGCGCTAGAAGTCCAGTGATCCATGCTCTGCTCCAACCTGTATACCCACCACCTGCCGATAGACGAAGTTCCAAGGATTTGCGAACGGCTTTAGCCAATTCCGGAGTTCGACGCATGGTGATTTCTTCACCGGGATAAACCGCGAACATGTGCGATACGTGACGATGACCTGGCTCTTTCTCCTCGAAGTCCTCCCACCATTCCTGTAGCTGTCCGCGCTTGCCGATCTTCAGTGGAAACAACTTAACCAGTGCCGTTTGCAGACTCTCGCTGAATTCTTCGTCGTGGTTCAACTTATCGGCGGCTGTAATTACATGCAGAAACAAATTGCGGATCAATTGCAGATCCATAGTGGACGCAGCAGACACTGCGGCGCGTTCTCCGTTGGCGGTTACAAACGGATTTTCAGGAGAAATGCTGGGGCATGTTACTAAGTGTTCCTGACCATCTTCCACTAACCAATCAAGACAAAACTCTGCGGCACCCTTCATCAATGGATAGGCTTGCTTCTTAAGAAATTCCACATCGCCGCTGAACAGATAATGCTCCCAAAGATGTTGGCACAGCCAAGGCCCGGCCATTGGCCAGTTGGCCCAAGTTGGGTCACCAGTGCCCATTCCTACTGGAGCTGAATGACGCCAAATATCCACGTTATGATGCGTCACCCAACCACGTGCACCATAGTTCACATCGGCCGTTTTTGCACCCGTCACACTCAGGCCTTCAATCAGGTGGAATAACGGTTGATGCATTTCCGCTAAGTTAGTGGTCTCTGCATGCCAGTAATTCATTTCCGTATTAATATTTACGGTCCAGTTGGAAGACCATGGCGGACGCACTAAGTCACTCCACATCCCTTGAAGGTTTGCAGGCTGTCCACCGGGGCGTGAACTGGCGATCAGCAGATACCGGCCATATTGAAAGTAGAGTGCGGCCAGTTGCGGATCGGCTGTGGCATTCTTGATACGCTCATTGGTTGGCGCCGGATCAAGCAGGCCCAGATCAAGGGTTACGCGACGAAAAAAATGCTGATGATCGGCGATATGTTCACGCCGCAAGTCGGCGTAATTCCTGCTTGCCACGCTGGCCATCTTTCGTTTCGCGATGTTGGTGATTTTGTCTGCGGGTAGGTCCGGAGACTTATCGAAATCGCGAAAGCCGGTGGCGGAAACCAACAGTAGAGTAACTGCCTTGGCCCCCTCAATCGTAAGATGATTGCCATTGGCCCGCAAGGTACCTGATTCAGTAATAGCGCGAAGCCGAATTTCAAACCGCATGCCTTCACCATCTATTTGACTGTGAATTACAGGCTCTTTGGTGTTACGCACATAGTTGGGGTCAACATGCTTGGGGGCTTTACCGCGCAACACTACCGTGTTCGATCCTTCTGTTGTAACTTGAAACGGCAATGGGCAATCGAGCGAGACCGTAAGTCGCAACTTTTCCCCGCTGAGCCGAACTACTAAGCACTGATGAGGCGCACTGGCAAACATTTCACGCCGGTGTGTACTGCCGCCGGATTCATAACTAACCGCAGCTACAGCGGTATCCAGATCGAGTTCGCGGCGGTATTCCTTAACTGCAGATTGAGTGAACTTTAATAGCAGGTTTCCCAGCGGCTGATAGCTCTGGTTGTACGGCCCCTGCATCTTCTTAGTAAGTTCAGTGGCAGCGGCATAGTTCTTGTCTTGTAGCACTAGACGGCGCACTTCAGGAATGTGGCGCTTGGCCTCTGAATTATTCCAATCTTTGGGACTGCCAGACCACAGGGAGCTATCGTTGAGTTGAAGCCGTTCTGCATCGACCCCACCAAAAATCATTGCTCCCAAATTGCCATTTCCGACGGGCAATGCATCGGTCCATTGATCGGCAGGTTTGTTGAACCAAAGTGCCCACGGCTTTGCGTCTGGAGCAGCCCAGGTAAGGGTTCCCGCGCCGATGGTGCTCAGAAAGGTACGCCGGGAAGTTCGCATACTTACAAGAAACCCATTAGCAATCTAAATTATTTCGTCCGATCTTCAAGTCCCCAATTGGTCCCAACACGGCCAGCGCGATATTTTCCTTTTTCAAGAACTGATTGGCTACGGCCATCACACTTTTCGCAGTAACCGATTCAATGTTCTCTAACATTTCATCCATCGTGATAAAGCGTTTGAAAAAGATCTCCTGTCGGGCCAGGTTGGCCATGCGGCTGGATGTAGATTCCAACCCCAACATGAGAGAACCTTTCAAGTTATCCTTGGCCCGCCGCAGTTCTTCTTCTGGCACCAGTTCCGATTTCAGATTGCGGAATTCAGCGAGAATTAGATCCACTACCTTGGTAACGGAAGTGGCACTGGTTCCGGCATATACCGCCAGACATCCGGAATCGCGATACATATTCAGTTCGGAAAACACGGAGTATGCCAAACCATGTTTTTCTCGAATGTTTTGGAAAAGACGGGCACTCATGCCACCACCCAAAATGGTACTCAGCACGTAAGAATCAAAGCGTCGGGCATGCGGCATGGCAAAAGACGGAACTCCCAAAATGACGTGGGCCTGTTCCAGCGACGGCTTATGCTTCAACGAAATTCCTGTGGTGGGGGCGGCTTGCTCAGTTCCGGCAAGCTTTCCTTTACGCTTTGATCCACGGAAGCTATCGTCCACCAGCTTCACAATTTGATCGTGCTTCAACTGACCGGCTGCGGTGACAACAATATTCTTAGGTGCATACACGCGTTCAAAAAAATCTACCAACTGCGTCCGGGTGAAGGATTTCACCGTCTTTGGGTTACCCAGAATCGGCCGCCCCAAAGCTTGCCCTTTCCAAAAGCAGTTACTAAACATTTCATGCGCCACATATTCAGGATTGTCCGCATCCATCTTGATTTCTTCAAGAATTACGCTCTTTTCCTTGGCGATGTCCTCTTCCCGAAACATTGGATTGGAAACCAGATCGGCCAAAACATCCCAGGCACGGCCCACATGTTCATCCAATACTTTGGTGTTGAAGCTGACCAGCTCACGCGAAGTGAAGGCGTCTAAATTGCCTCCGATGGAATCCACTTCACGGGCAATTTTTTCGGCTGAGCGAGTGGCTGTTCCTTTGAACAACATATGTTCAATGAAATGGGAAATGCCACTTTCAGATTCCGCTTCCCGTCGTGAGCCGGATGCCACCCAGATACCTACCGATACAGAACGCACTGAAGGGATCCGTTCTGTGATCACCTGAAGACCGTTAGACAGGCGGGTTTGTTCCACCATCGCTTTTTTCGTTGCCATTGTCTTCGATTGTAGCGGAACCGGGTGCTAAACTTAAGGAATAATGGCGCGCGTACATCCTAGGCCCGCCGATACTTTCCTCACTGGCAAGGAACTTCCAGATCTTCAACAGCTATTAGGCCCCACCGTTCCGGCCTACCGTGCCAAGCAAGTCTACGAAGCGTTGTACCGGCAAAACATCAATGATCTATCGGAAGCCACAATGCTGCCCGATGCTCTGCGTGCCGATCTGGCAGCTAAGGAAGACCTGGGTCGTTTGGAAATTGACAACCGATTCAGCTCAGTGGACGGCACCACGCGCTATCTACTTAAGCTGCCTCTGGACGGTCGCACTGTAGAAACGGTTTTGATGCCAGAAGAAACCAGGCACACCATCTGCATCTCCACTCAAGTTGGCTGTCCTGTCGATTGCCAATTCTGCTTAACCGCAGCCATGGGGTTGGAACGCAACTTAACCGTTGGCGAAATAGTTGGTCAAGTACTGGTGCTATTGCGGGAACATAACCTGGATCCAAGATCGGAACAGTTGAACCTGGTGCTGATGGGTATGGGCGAACCGTTGCTGAATCTGGACAATGTATTGAAAGCCATCCGCATTCTCTGCGATCAGCGTGGGGTAAGTATGGCGGTGCGCCGTATTGCGCTTTCCACTTCAGGCATTATTCCTAAGATTGAAGAGTTGGGCCGTGCCGAAATTCGGCCTCGCCTGGCCATATCGTTAAATGCATCTAGCGACGAACAGCGTCGCGAGATCATGCCGATCACCCGCAAGTATCCTCTAAAAGAATTGCTTGAGGTCTGCCGTAACTATCCATTAAAGCCTCGTGAAAAGTTGATGTTTGAATATGTGCTGCTGGGCGGGGTGAACGATTCCGAAGCGGATGCCCATCGCGTGGTGAAACTGTTGGCGAACATGAAGGCCGTGGTCAATCTGATCGCGCTAAATCCAGGCCCAGGTATTCCCTTCAAGACTCCTTCCGCTGAAAACGTCAATGCCTTTCAACAGATCATAATGAAGGCCATACCCTGTTACGTTCGCAAACCTAGGGGGCGAGATATTTACGCAGCCTGCGGTCAGTTGAAGCGTACAGTAACGCAGGAATTAGTTTCCATTTCATAACAAGAAGTAAGGGGCGATATTATTCCGCCCCTTGCCCGCTGTGATTAAATTAAGCAGCTTGTTTGCGGCGATACAAGGCGATGCTGACCAGGCCTGCACCCAGAAGCAATGCGGTTGCAGGTTCTGGAGTAGCTCCTACTACACCACCACCGTCACCGGTCATTTCCTGTGTCAGATTTGTTGTCTGACCAAGATTCAACGGACCGGCATAGATGCGGAAGCCAGTCAGATTGAAATTTCTATAATCTTGACCATTCACTTGAGCTAGCAGTGTTACAGCGCCATTTGGTAATGGGCCGGACCCATCCACAAGAAAACGATTTGCCCACACCACGTTCGCAACCAGTGTCAAATCCAGCGGCGATGCGTAAGCAATCAGATCCAGCATTGCCACTTTGCGATAGATGTCCAAGGCCTGAGTGGCGGTCTTTCCCTTGCGAATCAAAGTAAGATCTTTGATGGCGTTGTTGTTGCCAATGCTGATGGCATTCACAATGTCGGCGATAGAAATCACCGAAGCGTTGTATTGGCTGGTCGTGATGTTGGGTGTGAATTCGTCACAGAGCAGGATCCTGCCAGTGACTCCATCAATCGTAAAGATTGAAAAACCAGGGCCTGGGCTGGCGTTGCTTGTGTTAAACATCACTGCGCCCCAGGATGAGCTGGTTAGCATAAGAACTAATAGTGCTTTTTTCATAGTAAGTATCCTTTTTTACGCATCCACCAGTTGGTGGCTGCGGTTTGTTGAATGATTCAATTTCTAATTTGTCCTCATCGACATCCATGTTGAACAGGACTTAAAGTGGCAGTATACTCTGTGTGTTACGCTTTCTGATTAGTAAGTCGTGGGAAGATTTTCTTGCGACGCATCCACACCAAGAGCCAAATTCCGAATGCTGTACTAACCAAATTCGGTAATTCGGCAACTGTTGTGAGAGTGTAAGTTTCGATACTTCCAATTTCAATACTAGTGGACCCAACTGCCCCAAACAGATTGACCCCTGTTTGATTTCCCAGGGAATAACTGTACTGAGTTATAGCCCCGGATTGCAAGTTACTCCCAGTAACGCCAATATCATAACCCCAACCAAACACAGGCCCGTAACTGATATCCCGGTAGGTCTGGTATTGCCCTGCCGCTGAATCGGTAACTTGTCTTTGAATGACATTGGTTGTGAGGTCGAAAATGAACGCGGTTCTGTCTGAAGCGGTTCGAGTTACTACTAATCCGCCGGTAGACGACCAGCTCTGCGGATTATAGCCCCCGATCAACTGAAAGGCATCTGAAGAACCGGAAATTCTTGCAGTGATCAATGTGAAGGTTGGACCTTTGTTATCAACGGCTGAGTGCCATGCGATGGTTGTATCGCCTGGCTTAAATGTGTAGATGTCTGTGAAGACTGCCCCGCTCACTCCAACCCAATTTGCTAGTTGATTGGCGTTGGCTACGTTCAGTAGCGACCCCCCATTGACAATCGCTGCTGCATAGGTCGGGGTAACTGACAAAGCGAACAAAGCAATGGCATATAGATGCCAATTAGTTAATCGAAAAGTTTTCAACATTCCTCCTCCAAGTTAGAACGGCAAGTTATAACGGAAGGAGAAAGTGAAAAGACATAGGAATGGTAATATGTCCCAGCATCATGCCGGAACGCCAGTTATTATGGCTTTCCACGTTTCTCCTCCGCATTGGCCCGGTGCAAGCGGGGGAGAAAGCTGCACAGCCGAATGCAAAGGTAACATGACTACCAGACAAAAGTAAATAGTTTTTTTTTGGGATTGTAATTACAGTAACTTAAGGACGAAGCGTTAACAAAGTTAGCCGTTCATTGAAACAGAAACGTAGTGGATTGTTTTTGGAGTAGTGGTACAGCCAGCAGTTTCAAACTTTTTGATAATTTGTCATGTTGCACTTGTAACGCAGGAATGCTCGCTGGGGTGGTATTACTCATAGCACCCCAGCGAACAAACCGCCATTGACTATTTTTTCAAGTTCAGCTCGAACAACTTGAAAATTCGGGTATACTCATCAGTCCAACTGCTTGGCTGAATAAACCCATGGTCTTCCACCGGATAGATTGCCGTCTCCCAATTTTGTTTCCGCAATTCAATCAACTTTTGCACCAGCCTGACGGAATCTTGAAAGTGCACGTTCACGTCCACCATGCCATGGCAAATCAATAAGGCACCCCGAAGTCCCGCCGCGTGATAGATGGGGGAGGACTGCTGGTACGCCCGTGCGTCCTGTTGCGGCTGGTTCAAAATATTCGACGTGTAGCCGTGATTATAGTGCGCCCAATCGGTAACCGGCCGAAGCGCTGCACCTGCTGCAAACGTCCCTGGCTTGGTGAACATCGCCATCAACGTAATGAACCCGCCATAGCTTCCACCATAAATGCCGATCCGATTTGCATCCACTCCCTGCGTGGCCACCAACCACTTTGCCCCATCCAGTTGATCTTCCAAATCTTTGCCACCCATGAAGCGGTAAATCGCCGTACGCCAATCGCGACCGTACCCTGATGACGCCCGGTAGTCAAGATCTAAAACTGCATAGCCATGTTCCACCAGAAAATTGTGGAACAGATATTCACGGTAATAATTGGCAGACCATCCGCGATGTACGTTTTGCGCATAGCCCGCACCGTGTACGAAGATCACGGCAGGTCCGCCTTTCTTGAAATTAGTCGGCTTGAACAACTTGCCAGGAACCTTGGCCCCGTCGCTGGCTGGGATTTCAACAATCGGGACATCCAGCCAAGAGTAAGTCCAAAACTCAGGTGCCGGAGAGTCAGTCAACTTCACCGCTGCTGAACCCTGCTTGTTTTCTGAAACAAACAATTCTGGTGGTTGATTGACGTAAGAATAAATATCCGCCATCCATTTGTCATCTGGCGATAGAGTTACCCCATGACGCCCCGGGGTAGATGTCAACTTAGTACGTGTGCCACCTTCCACTGGCATTGAGTAAAAGTGGAACTCTGCAGGCGATACCTCGCTTGTAGTCAGATAGAATGTTGACTTATCGCGAGACAGTTGCACACCTGTTACCTCAAAGGCACCCCGAGTTAGCTGTCGAGGCTCGTCTCCACTTAGCGACACTGTGTAAAGATGCGAGTAACCATCACGTTCCGATTGATAGTAAATGTCGTTACCCGATTTCATCCATCCCAGAGTGAATACCCCAGGACCACCGACCCAAGCGTCGTCATGCATCGTAACAACAACTTTTGTCTTCCCAGTATTAGGATCCAGCGAAAGAATCCAACGATCCTTGTTGTCTGCTGCCCGCGCCAGCAACACAGCTTTTGATCCGTCTTCATTCCATAATGGCACTGAAAGCTGCACAGATCGCTCCACTGGTGCGCTTGCCTTTTCCCCATCTTTCACAGGTACGATCTTAGTCAGGCCGTGATCCACCCACATAGTTTCCCCCGTGGTCGTGTCAATTAGCACGATCCGTGCGCGACTCTCAGTATCGCCAACATTCGTTCGCGATGGAATCTGCTCAGTGTAAGTTGATTCAGTTACATAATTCGGAACAATGGTCGTTTTAGCACCCTCTGCGATTTCATTCACTGTTGCGACCACATACTTTTCATCGGGCGATAGTTCCAACGTCCCAAGTGTTTGCCGGGCAGTTAGAAGAAATGGCTTGCGCGGATTTTCCTTCTTACGCTTTGCATCCAGTTCTTCGCGACGTTTCGCTCTATCCCGAATAACATCCAGTAAGTCGCTTTCCTGCTTCTTTAAGAATTCTTGACTGTCCGTTCCTTTTTGCTGATCTGTTCCACTTACAGGTGCGGCTGCACGTGCACCTCGTCCTGCCACAGCAGTTACAGCGGGTGCACTACCAGCAGTTCGAATATCACTCATTTGGGTGACCAAGGGGACATCCAAAGACATCACAAATAAGTTGCCACCTCGAACAAAACTGATCCGTTTCTGGTCCTGCAAAAATCGAGGTCTTGACTCCACATCCGCAGTCTTCGTCAGTTGCCGGGGCTGCCCTTTGGCATGATCGTAAAGGAACAAATCGCCATTTTCTTCATAGACAGTCCATAGCTTATCCTTGCTACTATTCCCCGCCAATGGGGGGACGCTTTTTACTTCTTCATCGCTCAATTTCTTCAGTCCAGAACCGTTTCGTTCAATCTGGTAAGTGTCCAATGGGGCCTCAATGGGGTCGGAATAACGCTTCCATTGAAAATATAATTTCGATGCATCCTGAGACCAACGAACCCCTTGCGGCTCATAGCCAACAAGCCCCGGCCCACGCATAATGTTGTCGATGGTCAATTCCAATTTCGTTTTTTTGGGAGCAGCAGCTTGGCCATAAATGGAAGGCTGGGGTGCCAGCATAAGCAACGCAAGACCGCATGCGGTTAGTGATTCAAAGGTTCGCATATGGATAGAATTACACGGAATAGGCGTTTAGGGGGTTGCGCCAATGCGGGTATTCATTCAGTACTATCGGTACTGGCAATGAGCGTTAACAGCGCGTTATATTTACAGATCAGACCATTTTATTGTGCCTATCGGGATTCTCAGCGGACTGATCAGACAATTTAGGGGCAGCGACTCACAACAGCCCTCCTATAGAGACACTACGCCTGCGCTTGGTCATTTAGAATTTCGGATTCTGGAAATTCTTTGGCAGCGCGGGGAGTGCGCCGTGCGCGATATTGTCGATCACTTGAATCAAGCAGAAGACACCCCGCGCGCCTATACTACCGCCATGACGACGCTGGACCGTCTGTTTAAGAAGAACGTTCTGAGTCGCCGCAAAGTTGACCGAGCTTTTTTCTATTCGCCAGTTCTCAGCCGCGACCAGTTCGACAAACACCGCGCCCAACGTTTCATTTCTGGCCTTCCAAATGACTTACTGATTTCCTGTTTGGTTGACGCAGTAGAACAGTTTGAACCAGACATGCTGGATGAATTGGAAGAGGAAATTCGTAAAAAACGCAGAGAACTAAATTCTGGAGCAAGTCGATGAACGCATCTTATGAATTGCGCTTGTTCCTACTCTGTGGGGAAGTATTTTTCCTGGTGCACCTATCCTTGGGACTGCTACTGCACTTGCTGACTCCCCGCGCATTGCTGTTAGCCGAACGCATGAAGGCTCGCCAGGGAGCAAGTTTCCTGTTCATGATGCGCATGCTTCCGTTTCTGGCAAGCCTGTTCGTTGTCCTTTGCCTCTGCCTACCTTGTTATTTATTGTTGGAACCAGACCATGCTGTGGAACAGGTTGGCTTCGTATGCGTCGGACTCACCATTACCCTTGCGCTGCAATTTCTGGGAGCACTTCAGCGTGGATTTAGCGCTGTGTATCGGTCTTGGCGCTATCGAACTGCCTGCCAACGCGCAGCCACAACCAGAATCATTGAGGGTGAGCCAACTGCTGTATGGGAAATCCCTGCACCATCGCCGTTTCTGGCCGTGGCCGGAATCACTCGTCCGCAACTGATTGCCTCGGATAAACTGCTTGCGTTGCTCTCACTAGACGAACTGAAAGTTGCCTTACAACATGAACGAGCTCACACTGCGTCTTGCGACAACCTGAAGCGTTTAGTATTATTGACGCTGCCCCACCTGCCTCCAGGAATGGATGGCTTTGCGCGATTGGAGCATGCCTGGTCTTGCATTTCGGAACGCTCTGCCGATGAAGCTGCCATTGAAGGTGATCCGCGAAGTGGTTTGCTGCTTGCTTCAGCTTTAGTCCGAATCGCAAAATGGAAGCGGCCTGCTCAACCAGGGCTTTTGTTGAGCTGCATCATCACCGATGGTTTAGAATTTTCCGCCCGAGTGAATTTCCTTCTAGGCCGTAATATTGAGTCAAAGCGTGTTGGCCCCACAACTGGTTGGGTTCTTGCCCTGATCGTGTTTTGCCCAATAACGCTGGGCCTTCTATTGGTCACCCATCCCAACACACTGCTGAATGCCTTCGAGTTGTTAGAAAAATCGTTGCGCTAAGTTCAGCTCAACAATTCGTGTATCACGTGTCCGTGCACATCGGTTAACCGCCGATCAATTCCATTGTTTCGGAAAGTCAATCGAGTATGGTCAATCCCCAGTAGATGTAAGACCGTGGCGTGGATGTCGTAACAATAGACAGGCATTTCCACCGCTTTGTAACTCCACTCATCGGTGGCACCGTAACTTACTCCGCCCTTGATCCCGCCACCAGCAAGCCAGGATGTAAACCCGAATGGATTGTGATCGCGACCCAAGCTTCCTTGGCTGCAGGGCATGCGACCGAATTCAGTGGTCCAGTAAACAATGGTATCGTCCAGCATTCCGCGCGACTTCAAGTCCTTAATCAAAGCTGCCACAGGTTGATCCATGCTGGTTCCCATTTCCAAATGGTCCTTCGCCAAATCCTCATGACTATCCCAATTGCGTCGTGGATGGCCATTATCGGCGCCACTCCAAACTTGCACAAAGCGCACTCCCTTTTCCAACAATCTGCGAGCCGTCAGGCAGCGCCGACCCATGTCTTCCGTGATTGGATTATCCAGGCCATAAAGCTTCTTAGTGGCCTCGGTCTCACCTGCAAGATCCAGCACCTCTGGTGCACTCAACTGCAATCTGGCAGCAATTTCGTAGGACGCAATGCGAGCTTCAAGGCGGGAATCATCTTCGCGTCCCACCATATGACGACGATTCATCGCGGCAATTTCCGCAAAGGCATCCTGATCACTTTGTGCAGTAATAAACTTCGCACTCTTCGGCGGAAACAGATCGTAAATAGGGTTCGCTGTTCCTGCTCGAATCATGGTGGCCTGATGCGCGGCAGGCAAGAATCCAGCCGACCAATTCGCTGGCCCGTTGGGTGGATAACCACGCACATCTGGCAGCACAACTAAAGTCGGTAAATTGTTATTCGCACTTCCCAAGGCGTAGGAAATCCAGGAGCCCATGCTGGGAAATCCAGGCAACACAAAGCCTGTATTCTGCATGTAAGTCGCCGGACCGTGGATGTTTGATTTGGCAATCATCGAATGCACAAATGCAATGTCATCTACTGAAGAAGCCACGTGCGGCGCAAGGCTGCTGATCCATTTGCCAGATTGTCCGTGCTGCTTCCAACTCCACGGCGACTTCATCACCACGCCGGGCTTGCTTTGGAACAACTCAACCTTTTCACCGGGATCCCATACTTCACCAGACTTAGCGATCAGCAGTGGTTTGTAATCGTATAAATCGCACTGGCTGGCCGCGCCCGACATGAACAGTTGCACTACCCGCTTGGCCTTTGCTGGATGGTGCAGCGGACCTTGTTCTGCAGCCAGCAGTTCGGCCAGCGCTAACCCGCCCAGCCCACCGCCAGAGTTCCATAAAAAGTGTCGTCTGTTCATTTTCCAATCCACTTACTAGTCCACAAATAGAAATTCATTACTGTTGAGTAACACGCGGCTCAAATTCGCCAGCCCATGTTTTTTGGTAAAGGCTTCGAGTTCCGCCAATTCTTCAACCCCAGGATCACGACCCGATGTCAGACGAAAGACTTGTTTCACCGTCCCACGGCCATCCGCAAGCGCTTCGGACATTCGCAGTACAAACGGATTATTGAGCACCGCCAACGCTTGAATCGCAGTGATCGTGGTTGATCGTTTAGGAGTCAATAACGATGCGTCGGGGCAGTCCAGACGATCCATGAACGGATCAGGCGCGCTCCGCACCAGGAAGCGGTAAATGCTCCGCCGGTTCGCGCCCGCACTGTTTGAATCGAAACCAGCGTAGTCATAAACCGGCGAATGATCGTCCTTAAAAGCAAACATACGCACCGCCGGGCCACCCATCGCCAAATCTAACTTGCCCGTAACTGCCAGCATAGAATCGCGAAGTGACTCGGCGTCCAGTCGCGTGCGGTTCATCCGCCACAGGTATTTATTGCTGGAATCAAGGGTCGCGCCATCGGGTCGATTGGCCGATGTTTGACGATATGCCTTACTTGTAACAATCAACTTGTGTAACTGCTTCAGTGAACCCTTTGCATCGTCACGGAACCAGACCGCTAACCAATCGAGCAGTTCAGGATGCGACGGTATGGCACCCATGCGTCCAAAGTCACTGGGGGAATCCACAATACCTTGTCCGAAATGGTAGTGCCACACACGGTTCACAATACTGCGCCACGTCAGTGCGTTATCCTTGCTGCTGATCCAATGGGCAAGTGCTAATCGCCGTGCCCCTTCATCGTTTGGATCTGCTACTGAAAACCGCACGCCGATGGCTCCTGGACCGGCAATCTCTCCAGGGGAATTCACATCACCTCGCAGGAGCACATGGATAGGGCGCGGGGTCAACGCTGGAACAAAAGTCCCCGTTCGCGCAAAATAATTGGACACGGCATAAACCTGTTTCGGTTTGGGCAACGTCGCAATTGACTTCTCCAATTGCTTCGCCTGTTCCATCAACCCTGTCATTTGGGCCATGTTTTCCAGACCCATATACTCATTCAAAAGTTTCTGGCGAATGGCTGTATCGGCATCGGCCCGATCCTTTAAGGCTTGCTTGCGGACGGACTCTTCGGCGGTCTTGGGTTCCGCAATGTGTGCCGCCAACAGTTTGGCATCTTTGATTCGTGCGTCCAATCGATCCAGTTCCGGGGTTGCAGCGTTTTCTAATTTGTCTGCGAGTGGCTGCAGAACTATTTGTAACTTTCGGCGCTGACTTAGTAACTCACGCCGCTTCGCAAATATTTCCGGGTCATCATCCAATGGACGATCCGCTCTGTCAACCCCTGCAAAAACGGCTTGCGCCGCGTAGTAATCGAATTGCTGGATTGGGTCAAACTTATGATTGTGACAACGGGCACAGTGCACTGTCTGACTTACAAAGGTGGACATAGTGGCCGCCACCATATCGTCGCGATCCAACAGGCGGGTGATGTTTTTATCGGTGGTATCTTCGCGCAACTCCTGGTGGCCCACAAGGTCCCAAGGTCCCGCTGCCAGAAATCCGGTAGCGATGATGGCTTGAGGATCATTCGGATGAAGAACATCACCAGCCAATTGTTCTTCTACAAAGCGGGCGTAGGGCATGTCGGAATTTAAAACTGCAATCACATAATCCCGATAAGGCCAGGCGTTGGGGCGTGGCTTGTCTTTATCGTATCCATGGGAATCGCCGTAATGCACCACATCTAACCAATGCCGCGCCCAGCGCTCTCCATAACGTGGCGACGCTAACAACCGGTCCACTAGTCGTTCATAAGCATTTGCTGATTTGTCATTTAGAAAACTTTCTGTTTGTTCCAACGTTGGTGGCAAACCATGCAGATCGTAAATCAACCGTCGGATCAAAGTTCGACGATCAGCTTGTGGCGATGAGGACAGCTTCAGCTCACTCAACTTGGCAGCAATAAACGAATCCATTGGATGCCCTGCTGTGGGCGGCGTGACTTTGGCAAGTGGACGTTGGGACCACCATTGGTCACCCGGCCTTGCCCCTTCCGCGACCCAGGAGCTGATGGTCTTCACCTGCGCCTCCGTTAGTGGTGCTCCAGATTTTGGCATGGCCGGTTTAATGCCAGAGATCATACCAACCAACTTGGCCCCTTGCGATAACAGTGCTTGCGGTTGATGACAAGGCTGGCAACGCGCAGTTAGTATAGGCAGCACTTCGCGAGTGTAGTCAATCTCGGCATAGACGAGTGTGCCGCTGGCCATCGCAACCAGAACTAGCGCCAACGATTTTATGTGCATTCCCATTTTTACAATTTGTTCACTACAATCATACTCATTGCTTAGTTGCCATTTATGTCAGTTCAACACTGTGGAGTATACTGTGGATGAGACTCCACATGGAAACAATCCAAGTCGTACTTGAACTAAAGCTTTTAAAAGCAACGGATAGTGCGGCGAAGCGTCAAAAGATGAATCGGTCCGCCTTGATTCGCGAAGCATTAAGGCATCACTTGAAGCGGCTGCACGAATTGGAATTAGAGGAAAAGGATAGGAAGGGATACTTGGCCCAACCCCAGCGTGAGAAGGAGTTTCTTATTTGGGAGAATGCGGCAGTATGGCCCGAAGATTAATCCGTGGGGATGTCTACCTTTGCCGGTTCACTCCGCCGGACAAACAGAGGCCTGTTCTTGTGATCACTCGCCATGCGGCGATTGATCATTTAAATACAATAACCGTGGCACCAATCACTTCAACCATCCGTGGCGTTCCATCGGAGGTGCTCTTGAACACTGAGGATGGAATGAAGGGGACCTGCGCGATCAATCTCCACAATCTAGTGACGTTGTCGCAAGACCGTTTAGTGCGACGCGTGACCAGTCTAAGTACAGAGCGTATGCAGGAAGTCTGCGTTGCGATTCGCTTTTCGTTAGGATGTGGATAGGCTCACGCCTACAACACCACCCGGACATCACCTTCACGCCGAGTCAACCGCATCTTATCCAAATATTCAAGTAGCGGAATCGCATACTTACGGGACACTCCCGTCCAATCCTTGAACACTCCCACCGGGAACCGTTCGCCCTTATGCTGCGCCAGAATCTGCTTCAACTGCTCCAACGCCGAGTGGTGAAATACCAACTCATCCCCAATCTTGATCAGCTTCTGCTGCCGCAACAAAATTTGCAGTAACGGACGTGCCCGCGCTAGTTCCACGCCACTCGCCGCCAACACATCATTCACTGAGGGCACCGCCAATCCGGCAGTCACAAACGCTGCTTCAATCTTGGCCACGGCCTGTGTTTCATCCTGCTGCAAATGCAGTTTATGCGATGCCAGGCGCAAGTTCTCTCCTTCACTCACCACCGTTTTCGCAGAGTTCAGAATGGCATCTAAAACCGTTACTGGGACCGACCCCAACTCACGGGATCGCACTTCCTCACGAGGCATTCCAGGGGCTAACGGTTGCTCTTTATGAAATGCTGCCAATCGGTTTTCAATCCGTTGGCGAGCTGCAGCAAACCACTCCGCATTCACGAACCACTGCTGCAACTTCAGCGTACCTACTGGATCCATAGCACGCTCAATTTCCGCCGCAGTTTCCCCAGTACGACGCACCAATCCCGCTAAATCCATTCCTCCATCCGCCTCCTTCACCAATTGCCGCAGCCGGTCTGTCAATGACCCATGACGGAAAATCTCAATCCTTTCCGGCGAAGGTTTCTTGGGGCCATCTCTGTCGATAACCTGCCCTCCACCGATCGTCACCACTGGTGAAAACTTTCGCACAATGAAACGATCCCCCGGCAACAGTAACATTGGGTCACGCAGGTGGAACCGCACCACGCCTGAACTGCCCGGGGCCAGCACAGAGTCCCCGAACAGCCGCACTTCGGCAATCGTTTCCGCCGTCCCTGCATGAAAATGGACGGGTGCGCGATGCTTCAATGGCTTCGAACCAGTTAGTAACTGAAAGTTACAATCCACTTGACGTGTGGTTTCAAAACGCCCTGGTTCAGTGACTACTTGTCCGCGCAAAAGTTCACCTTCCCCGGCGAGATTCAATGCCGTTCGTTGCCCCGCACGTGCCCGTTTTGCAGCCGTTCCATGCACTTCAACACCGCGCACACGGAAGCGGGCACCTCCAGGTTGTAACTCCACGTCTTGTTCCACAGTAACTACACCCGAAGTGGCTGTGCCTGTCACCACTGTTCCAAAACCTTTCATACTAAATACGCGATCAATGGGCAGCCGGAAATATCGCTGAGCCTCCTTCGCTGGAGTCTGCGCTGCCACGGTAGCTATGCTGGTCCGCAATTCTGCAATTCCTTCCCCAGTCTTGGCTGACACTGCAACTACGGGTGCACCCTCCAAAAAACTTCCCTCCACAAACTCTTCTACTTCCAACTTGACTAGATCCAAAATGTCCGCATCCACGGCATCCATCTTGGTCAGCACCACAATGCCTTGAGGAATGCCCAGCAGGCGGCAGATGTCGAAATGTTCACGCGTTTGCGGCTTGATTGATTCGTCAGCAGCAACTACAAAAAGCAGTAAGTCGATCCCAGTGGCCCCGGCCAGCATAGTTTTGACAAAACGTTCATGACCCGGAACGTCTACAAACCCAATGCGTGTCTCGCCAATATCCAGATGAGCAAAACCCAATTCAATGGAAATTCCACGTTTCTTTTCCTCTACGAGTCGATCCGTATCAATGCCCGTTAAGGCACGCACCAAAGCAGTCTTGCCATGGTCAATGTGTCCAGCCGTGCCGACGATAATGGAATGAATCATTCTCTTAGTTGTAGCAGGGTCAGGCGGTCACATTAAGAACCCTTCTGACAAGCACTCCCCCCATTCGGCGACAATCAAATATGCGAGCCTTCCTCTCTCTTCTCGCTGCCGCATCCTTGTGCGCGCAGATGCAGTTGTCTGCGCAACTCGTGTCTGCACAAGATGACCAGCCGCTGTTCAAAGCAGGCGCGAACGTGGTGCGTGTTGATGTTCAGGTGGAAGATTCGGGTCACTTACTCAACACCCTGAACAAAGACGATATTCTGATCTTTGACGAAAACACGCAGCAACGGGTAACTTACTTCGCCCATGACGTGGAACCGCTTTCCCTTTTGCTACTGCTGGATGTCAGTGGCAGCATGTCGAAATCGATTGATGCCGTTTCTCGTGCATCGCGCCAGGCCATGTCCAACCTTAAGCATGGCGATAAAGTTGCCGTTATGCTATTCGCCCGTGAGCAAAAAGTCACCCAGGAATTCACTGGTGAGTTTGAGGAAGTGTCACGGCAAATCAGCTCCGCAGTAGGAGACAAATCGTTAGGCTCCGGTACGCTGATCAATCACGCCGTGGTGGCCGCTTCGGAATATTTGCAAGCGAATATTACCAGCGGCCGCCGCGCGATTCTTGTCATTACAGATAATCTTGGCCTTAACTATCAGCTCAACGACGAACAAGTCTTAAGAAAATTACATTCAGCCAACGCCGTGATGAGTGCGATAGTTACTGGTCGTGCCAAACGACCAGAAGTGGAATCGAAAGCTCGCTATACCAACCCGGATTTCACTCCTTCCAATGTTTTCGCATTGGCCGATGAAACCGGCGGAGAAGCATTCCGTCCAGACAAGGTAGACACTGCGCTGGCCCCCATATTTGAACGAATTCGCAACCGTTACGCCCTGGAATATTCAGCTCCGGCAAACGGAAAGCCAGGCGCGTATCACAAGATTCGAGTAACCCTTTCGCCATTAGCAGAAAGAAAATTTCCAAAGGCTCAGTTGCGGGCTCGGTCTGGATATTACGCGGCTGAATAGCCTGCTAAAGTTTCGGGATCCTGGCTGCAATCTCCGCCCCAATGGCCAATGAAGCAGTTGCCCCAGGGCTTGGCGCATTCAACACATGCAAGGCCCGCTCCCCTTCCACAAAAAGGAAATCCTGAACTGCTTCGCCGGAATGGGTGATGGCCTGGGCTCGCACGCCCGCACCACCTGGAGACAAGTCCTCCGGCTGAATTGACGGAACCAACCTCTGCAGCGATTCGCAAAACAACTTCTTACTGAACGACCGTCGAATTTCCCACCAGCACATGGATGGATATTGCACCATGAACCTCCACAACCCTGGGAACAATAGTGTGTCCAATGCGTCGGTCAAATTGAAGTCTGTCTTCTTGTAGCCTTCGCGCTTCAACGCCAACACAGCGTTTGGCCCAGCTTCCACACCGCCATGAATCATGCGTGTGAAGTGCACCCCCAGAAACGGAAATTTTGGATCGGGCACGGGGTATATCAAATGGCGAACTAAGTGCTGCCGTTCAGGCCTGATCGTGTAGTATTCACCACGAAACGGAATGATGCGAGCGCTGGGCCTTTCTCCCGCAAGTTTACTAACCCGGTCGCACTGCAAGCCTGCACAATTGATTAAAAAGTCACCTTCAAATTCACCGGCAGTAGTTCGCGCCAGCCACCCTCCACCTTGTCTGCGAAGCTCTACCACACAAGCCCCTGTATGGACTTCGCCGCCACTTGCGCTCAGTTTTTCAACCATCACTTCCACCACACGACGGTAGTCCACTATGCCTTCTTCTGGAACGCGAACCGCTTGCACGCCACCTACGTTTGGCTCAATTTCATGCATCTCCGCGGGTCCCATTTTCTTGAGACCACTCAGACCATTGGCCACGCCGCGATTGTATAATTCTTCTAACCGACCCAGTTCGCTCGAATCTGCAGCAACCACAAGTTTGCCGCAAATATCATGAGATATGGCATTTTCCAGACAGAAACGCACCATTTCACGGATGCCCGTCACCGCTAATCGAGCTTTCAAAGAACCGGGTTTGTAGTAGAGCCCAGCGTGCAGCACACCGCTGTTATGCCCCGTCTGGTGCATGCCTACCGAATCTTCTTTTTCAAGAACAATGCAGCGCATCCCCGGACGCGCAAGACTCAGTTTATAGGCCGTTGCCAAACCTACAATGCCTCCGCCGACGATTAATACCGTTGTATCCGCCATCTATCGACTCACTAATTTGTCTGGCACAAGCATTGTTAATTGTAAGAGTTCTACTACTGACCTTGTTTGCATACAGGCCCAGATCACGGTAATTCCTTCACCACGAACATCGGCGTCAAGTCGTAATCCGTGGTCTCATCGGAACGTTGCATGCTTCGGATCTCTGCCGACGTTTGCGATAACGGGACCAGTTGCAAATGAACGGAATCACCTTGCCGATGCTGCCCGCCTACTAACAATTGTCGATCTTCCATAGCGCGGAATACCACTACTACGTATCTGTCCGCGTACTTCCCCGATTCCACGACGGTGATGCGCACCTTGCCAAATTGCAAAGCTTCTTTGTAAGATGCGTTGGCCGGATCAATCGCAGCAGAAAGAAATTCAATCACTCCACGAACAATCAGTGGATCGGTTTTGTGGGGCGGCAACGGTTTTGAAGTGACCTTGGGCAGAACTGGCGCCTCCAATGTAGGTGGGTCCATCAAGGGAATAGGTCGCCAATCACCGCTGGCCAAATCGCGAATTGTGAATTCGTAGATGATTACTTTTTTCGGCGTTAACCGAC
>JANMWO010000247.1:0-5788 GCA_031394025.1 Acidobacteriota bacterium | reverse complement strand
CTCTCTCTCCGCCATACTTCCTACCTAAGGCTCTACCGGGCCAATCGGCGTGCTCACCTAGAATTATGTTGGTTTTCCCCCTCTCCACGCTCTTGTATGGAGAGGGCGTAAATTAGCAGTCAAGCAATGAAGGGTTTTTTTCTAAATAATCTCTCGCCCATGGCTGAAGATTGTGCGGAACCGAGAATGGGTGAAAGGCAGTAGCGGCAATATAAAGTATTCTTTTGCGCACGAGGCCTCCCGCTACGCCATCGCTTATGTTGAAGGACGCAGTATTCTGACCATTCATGAACTGCAAGAGAGTCGCCCTTTCTTCAACAGTTAGGCCGTGAAGAAATTTACAACGAGCATTCTCGGATCTCTTGCCCTTTCTTTTTCGAACTAACACTATTACTAATTCGATGAGCAATAACGCCAAGGCGGCAATGACAATGAGAGCTATCAATGGAAGGTGAGGGGACGCCAAGGCCGTGAGTCCGGTTCGGTCCAATAGAAACTTTGGGCCAAAAAGCACGAAGCATCCAGCAATCGAAATAATACCGGCTAGTTTGCGAACGTCCAATGATTCAACCACTTTCGCGACCAATTCGCTGCCTGACATCCTACCTCCTGAGCTTGCGCTCCGCTTCCCGGCCTTTTTTTAACCGCAGTATTTGCTCGCACTTCCCATTCACTATGATATCCAACCAGTGTCCACACGAACGCCCTCACAGTACACGACTGAATTCAAGGATCGCTAGAGCAAACCATACATAAAACAATCTCCACCTGATATGATTTCTTTATCGGAGATCAGAGTGAGAATAGCAGTGGGATTTTTCGCAATTTGTGTGTTTGCTTATTGTGGTGATTCAAGCCCACAGGTTGATTTCAAGAAGGCCATCGACTTCGGAAGTCAATTCAAATCGAGGAGCCAGTTCCTTGAAAAGGGACTGAAGGGCAACAAAGTCCAGCTTGCGTCCGCATGGGCGAAAGACGGAATAAGCAAGTACGTGACCTTCTTTACGGATTTTGAGGCGGTGGCATCCGCTTCAGCGCAGGCGAGACAAGAAATGCGCGCCTTCACCGTGGCGGATGCTGAGAAATTGCCTCTCACGGGTCTGGTTTACGCTCATGTCGAAGTACACGGCCGCGGGGACATCCCCACGCGAAAAGTCGCCAAACGGTATGTCCGTAACTCTGCGCATCTGGTTGTTCAGTTTGAGGAGGACGTTGTTCAACCTCTATCGAAAGAACTCAAGAACGCGCGTGACGCCAGTATTGAGCTACCGTTCGCCTTGTTCACTTGGTGGGAGGTCGGTAACGTAAGTCTGCTTACGGGCGGATCCTTGGGCTTCAGCGGCGCGAAAGCCGAATTGGAATTTGTCTTCCGGCTTTCGCCGGACCAAATGAAGAAACGTGGGTCCGTGATTTTGATCGATGGCGATGGTAACCGGCATAAGGAAGAAGTCGACTTCAGCAAGATTCTTCATTGAATAGACGCTGATCGTCATAAGCGACATTCGATATGACCCTTTCGAAAATCAAGATAAAGAAAGGTCTTAAATTGAAGAGTCCGGCAAGTTGACCTAAGAAAAGCCGATTAGCAGTGATGCTTTGAGGAACATTTACTACATTGCGGAACGCCAAGACGCCATGCTCTGACCGATGACTTGGTGCGCACGTGCCGCTGCGACCGTCCAAGTAGTTAGTTCAACGACTTCTTAGATAAAATAGAGTTAAGCTTTATGGGCAATCTCGGAACATGTCGTTTATGTAAGCAGAGATCCGAGATCAGAGAGAGTCATTTCTTTCCAAGGGCTATGTATGCGCTGCTTCGTGGCAATGTTGATCCTAAGTTTGTTCAGTTTGATTCAGTCTCCGAGAAATATACTACAAAGCAGATCAAAGATCGCTTACTGTGCGATGGATGCGAGGAGCGATTCAACTCAGGCGGAGAACGCTGGGTTTTATCCAATGGATTACAGAAGTCTGGGCGGTTTCCGCTGCAAATAGCGCTGAAAGCCGCAGAGCCGACCGTCGGCAAGGGCGAACTGCTCTTAGGGTTTGATGGTTCGACAATCTCAGGCTTGGATGTGAAAAAACTCGGTTACTTTGGCGCTAGTATTTTCTGGCGAGCGGCGGCGCACGATTGGACCGGAAAGGAGCAGCCAAAGTTGAAACTAGGGATTTATGAAGAGCAGCTGCGCGAATATCTTCTTGGGTTAGAATCCTTCCCCAAACATGCATCCTGGTCTATATGGGTAGCTGACGATACCAATCCGTCTGAAGCATTTATTACTCCTAGTGGCGGTCGTGTTGCGGGAGGCTCTTGGCTATATTCCTTCCATATTCCTGGATTTCTATTTCTCCTGTCCACTGGCCAGCAAAGACCCGATGATATTTATCTCAGGTGTGCAATCGGCTCGCAGAATCAAACTATTTATTTGACGTCTTTGGTAGAACGCTTCTTAAAGGACACCGCTGCCCGTGTCTACTACTTCGACAAGAATCGCTAGAGGTTGTTTTTTTCATTACAACCTTAATCTAAGTATGTGCCTGTGCTGTCACCGCCATAAGGACAGCCTTTTAGGCACTTGACTACCGCTGCTATTGACTAAGTCATCTTTTCAATCATGTCCACATCAAACAGTACAATCCATGTCAGGGTAGTAGTAATCCGTACAAATTTAAGTGATCTAGTATGAATATGCTACATGTGTGCCGCAGCTTGTTAGCCGAACCCTCGTATCTCTCTATCCTCGTGGAATTGGGGGCTTACCAACACTGCAACCCTGTTGCAACCCAAACGGAAGAAAAGCTACGGCGTAGTACCTAATAGTGCTACCGAGAGTTCGAATCTCTCTCCGCCATACTTCCTACCTACCGAGCCAATCGTCTGACCTGCTCCGCCATCAACTTATAAACCGCCTCATCAAATTCTCCAGCATGGCTCCACGCCACCTTTCCCGTTTTATCAATCACCACTAAATAGGCGTCCTTCGCATCCTTGAACCCCAGCCGTTGCTTCCACGGATCTACGCCACCGTACACTGTGATTACGTTCTCCTGGTCGGCCTTGGAAGTCCCTTTGCGCATGCCGCTATCAATGAACCATTTCCCCATGCGGGCCATGCCGCTGATCATCGGGACCTCGTAGAAGGTCACTTGTGGATTCTTCAGGCTTCCACTTGGAATCGGGAATCATAGGAAAAGCCGATCAGTAGTAGAGCCACCCGGCCCGATGCGGCGGTTGGAAGCACGGCCGCGCGTCCCGTTAAGAATTCGCCCTTCAGTTCCGGGAGCGTTTCGCCCACTTTCAAGTTTGGAGCAGCGCCAGCCATCAGCGTTATCGCGCTAAACCATACAAGGGACACGAGTTTCGCCTTTTGTTCTGTTATAGTAGCCATTATTCATCAGACTTGCTATCCTAGGAGTCAGATGCAAAAACATCAGGCCACTCTTTCTTCGTTCCACTTCAGACGGTCAACCACGGATGGCATCATCCAGGTTCTCAATGAAGGGTCGTACGTTATGGCGGAATATAGTGAGCGCACCGGGCTGGTAAAATGGCAGCGGGTGGTGCTTGCTACCCAACGCGAAATCGTGGAAAAATGGCTGCGCGAACGTTACCCTATGCAGCTTGCTAAAGCAGCAAATAACTAATTTTTCCTTACTTTAGCTGATTCCAACGTTCCGCACCTTCTCTCAAAGATATAATTTTATTCACCGGTACGTCGGCGAATGTTTGCGACGTTCCGGTGGGCCAGCGGATCTCCACTGAATCCAGTTTTTCAGCCTTCCCTAACCCAATATGCACTCGATACGGATCGGTTGACCCGAACCCTTCGCTGCCCTTCACTTCCCGATAAAACAGCACCCCGCCTGCCTTCACCGTAACCTGCGCGCCCACTGCGAAGCGATTGCTCTTCACTCCGGTCAATTCAATCTCCAACCAATGATTGCGATTCCCACGCAAGTTTCTATAGAACGCGTTGTAAGCCATATCGCCAGGGTAGTGGCCGCCCAATTGCGCGTAGACGTCCAGATCACCATCGTTATCAATGTCCACGAAAGTTACCCCGTGGCCTTTGTTTCCCAACCTCGCAAAAGGCGTCATCGCCGTCCGATCGGTAAACGTGCCATCCCCATTATTGTGGAAGAAGCGATTGGGCTCCAGCCGCGTCAATTGCGGATCTCCAGTGCCGAAATAGATGTCCAGGAAACCGTCGTTATCCAAGTCAGCCACACCTGCACCCATTGTTCCCATTGGATAGTGAAGCTTGGCCGCCCTGGTGACGTCGGTGAACGTCCCGTCGCGATTATTGCGGAACAGACGGTTGGTATCAGGATGCAACACCGCTGGGTTGTAACCTTCCTTCAAGCCCTCAACTACGGCAGGGAAGGGCGCCAGGCTGGTGGTCAGAATGTCGGGCCAACCGTCGTTGTTGTAATCGAAAAAGAAACAGACAAAACCGTTGTGCGGAGGCTGCACTATGCCCGCTTTTTTCGATACTTCCGTGAAGTGCCAGTTGCCGTCATTATGATATAACCGATTCGGCGCGCTACCCAAACCGTTGATCAAAATATCCAGCTTGCCATCTTTATCGTAATCGCCCAGCGCCACGCCAATGGCCCCATACGCCGGTGGTTCATCCAGCCCCGCCGCCTTGGTCATGTTGGTGAACGTTCCATTACGATTGTTGCGATAAATTTGCGGAACGCTGCCATCTTTCAAGACACCATTGGCGATCACTAAATCTAGCCAGCCGTCGTTGTCTAAATCACCCCACACAGAAACAAACCCATTGCCAGCGTCATCGGCACCGCTCTTGGCTGACACGTCTTCAAAGCGACCACCCACGTTGTGGAACAGTTTGTTCTTCATGGGACCGCTCCAGCCGTTGAGCGAAATATACAGGTCCAGCTTGCCGTCGTTATCGTAATCGATCAGGTTCAAGCTGTAGCCCGACGGCACGTTGGCAAGGCCCACCTCCGCTGTAACTTCGGTAAACTTGCCGCCATCGTTGCGATACACAGCCATGAATGTTCCACTGCCGGAAACGAAAAGATCCAGGTCGCCATCGCCGTCAAAGTCGCCCCAGGCGCAGGTTCCATTGCCATCCAGTCGATTCACCCCAAGTTCCGGGGCAATGTCTTTGAACTCCAAATTCAAGGTTGCAGCCATGTTATTCGCAGCCAGGTTCGGCGCGGCCATTGGGAACAAAGCTTCTTTCGGCAATGCGGGCTTTTCGCCTGGGATCAAATCCATTGCCGCTTTCAGCAACCAACGATCCACGTCAGTGGCACGCCATTGCAAAGCTTCGTAAAAATTGCGGGCAGCTTGTGCGTATTCGCCCATGCGGAAGTAACTGGTGGCGATTTCCCGAAGCGCTTCATTGCGTTGACTTGGCTCTTGCGTGCGGGTCAGCGTCTGATTAAAGTACGTGATGGAATCAGCAAAATTACCGCGTCGGGAAAGGGCTTTACCCATAGCAAAGTAAGCGCCGGTCTCTTCGTTACTGAAGGGCATGGCATTGTCGATGACATGTGCCAGCAGTTCAATAGACCGGTCCAGCCCCAGCAGTGGATCGTGCGGAACACGATGTTCACTTTCCTGATTGAAGCGTACTTCGCCTGACATCCACTCCGTCAGACTCAGAATATAAGCATTGGCATTCGGCTCCAATTTCGCGACGCGCGATGCCATTGCATAAGCCAGGTTGGGGTCGTAGTAAAGCAGCTCGGCACGGGCATGGATAATGGCTTTGGCGCGCAATGCTGGAATATGATCGGGGTTCTTTTTCAG
>JANMWO010000223.1:0-5230 GCA_031394025.1 Acidobacteriota bacterium | reverse complement strand
ACAGCCTTTTTTGCTTCATCAGCAAATACTTTTTCGGCAACTTGGAAGGTGGTGGCGTAGCGATTTTCTTCTTCTTTCACAACCCGCGCCACACGTCCCACACTTTCCAATAATTCAGGGTATGCGGGTTCCATCAGTTGGGCGACAAAGCCGGTCATCTGAAACAGAAACTGATCTTGAATTCCAATCATGCGGGCGTTGCGCATGGCCCTTCGCATAATTTTCCGCAACACGTAGCCGCGGCCTTCATTCGACGGAATCACTCCGTCATGAATCAAAAATGACGATGCGCGGGCATGATCAGAAATGATGCGTAGAACAGTGTCGGTTCGTGGATCGGCACCATAGTCCACCCGAAATCTCGCCGCAGCATGATCAATAATGGGGCGCAACAAATCGCATTCAAAATTGGAAAGCTTGCCTTGTAGAATTGCCGCAACACGCTCCAAACCCATCCCTGTATCAATGGAAGGACGCGGCAGTCGGCTCATAATCCCATTCGCGCCGCGGTCAAACTGCATGAATACCAGATTCCAAATTTCCACAAATCGACCGCCACCATCCAACGGGAATTGCTCATGTTCATGCCCTGGGGACGCGGTGCCTTCGCCCAAATCGTAGTGAATTTCCGAACAAGGTCCACAAGGTCCGGTATCGCCCATTTGCCAAAAGTTGTCTTTTTCATCTAGCCGAAAGATACGGTCTTTCGCTATATCGGTCACCTTCAGCCAAAGTTCTTCCGCTTCGTCATCTTCGCGAAACACAGTCACGTAAAGACGGTTTTTATCCAGTCCAAGATCTTTGGTGATCAGTTCCCAGGCAAATTCAATGGCTTCCGCTTTGAAATAATCGCCGAAGGAAAAGTTCCCCAACATTTCAAAGAAAGTATGGTGACGGCGGGTGTAACCGACGTTTTCTAAATCGTTATGCTTCCCCCCTGCCCGGACGCATTTTTGGGAAGAGGTGGCGCGTTTATAATCGCGCTGCTCCATTCCTAAAAAAACATCTTTGAACTGGTTCATCCCAGCATTGGTAAATAACAATGTGGGATCGTTCAATGGAACCAGGGAAGAACTGCGGACAACACGATGTCCACGTTTGGAAAAATAATCCAAAAAAGTATTACGAATCTGATGGCCAGTCACTTTCTCTATTTTAACTCAATGAATTCAAAGTAACTCAGCCGTTAGAAGAAATTGCAGGAACTCATTCTGCGCCAGCAATCCCGTAGTGGAACCAAGTTGCGAAGCACTCAGGGCACCTGCGGCATTGCCCCAACGGGCTGCATCTATCCAATCCAGTCCAGCGTGCAGCCCAGCCAGAAAGCCTCCGGCAAAGCAGTCCCCGGCACCTGTGGTATCCAGCACGCTCACCTTAAAAGCAGGAATTTCATGGTGAGTTGCCCCGCTAAAAACCGCACAGCCTTTACTGCCGAGTTTCACTACAACCGTTTCCACCCCATGATCCTGAAAAAAAGCGGCAGCATCGGCAGGCACTGGCTGGCCACTTAAAATTCTGGCTTCAGATTCATTCACAAACAACAAATCCAAATGTGGAAGACACGGACCCAATACCGTAAGCCATTCCCCTTTGGCATCCCAACCGGTATCGAGCGACGTGCTCAGGCCGACACTCCTGGCGCGTCGCAAAGTTTCTCCGCCATGCGGTCGCAAACCAGGAAGCCCAAAAATATTTGCCAGATGATAGTGCTTATGTTTGCCTACCAGATCCGCATGAAAAGGGATTGGTGCCAGAAATACTTCACGGCTGGCTCCTGGACGATGTTGGAAACTACGCACCCCTGCTTGATTGACAAGCACAACGCTGGTGGCCGTCGGTAACGATGCTTTGGTAATGCGGCTGGTGTCACAACCAGCATCGCGAAGGGCGTCCATTGTGAAGCGACCGAAATCATCGGGACCAACCGCGCCCAGCAACCGCACCGGAACTTTCAGTTTGGCTAATGTAATTGAGGTGTTTGCGCCATTTCCCCCGACGTGAGGTTCAATGCTGTCAACCCACGTCGTCGCGTCCCAACGAATCTCTTCCACCGGCCTCACAACAATGTCGTAAACAATGTTTCCAGAACACAGCACGCCGCCTGAAAGATCCACTGGCATACTACAATCGACCGCCGATCATTGCCTCCAGAAACTGCCTTTCCAGTAGCCATTTCCCAACAACTTTATTCGATTGTTGGACAAAAGTACCGTGAGTTAGCACAGCACCAAGATCGCCAGGATTCGGTTTCTCCTTGGCTCGTTCCAGATACTTGCGAAAAACATCGGTCATCCCCTGTAATTGCGTCTGTAGGGAATCGGCTGCGCTGTCACTTGCACAATAGGCTTCCAAAGTTGCCGTAGGCAAAGCATTGTCTAACGAGACAGAAAAATAGGACATTTCGGCATCTTCTAACGCCTTTGCGAACAGTTTTGTACCGGAAGGGAGCTCAACGGAAGACTTCCAATAAGATCGCGGCACCTTAACCCAAAAGGGTGCGCTTGGGGGTGAGATTGGGTCAGCAGATTTCGCCGCGCCCATTAATTGGTTGGCAGCGGAGTCACTCTTGCTGCTGGCCCAAGCCACTAGATTGCTTCGCAGAGGAACAAACGAAACATAGCGGTCCCCCCGCGAATTCTTCAGGCTGCAAAGTCCGTTTTGACATCTGCCACCATGGACCATCACATATTTTTTAAGCGCTGGAAGATCGAAGCGCCCCGTGGCCAATGCCAGCCTGTCGTCCCCCGATATAGAGAGGATGACCATGTCCAGGTCAGTGCGATAGTCGAAGGCGGTCTCATGAACGAAGCGCCGATATTCTTCCTCTTCTACAACCGGAGAACCAGCCACTATTTCCAGCAAATTTGCCAGGCGCAGGGAACGAAGATCAATTTGGATGATTACGGAATCTTTCTGTGGAAACCGTCGCAGCATGTTGGCCATTGATTCCGGGAGTCGGAACCGCCAATAATATATGGCACCCAAGCCAATCGCCGCACCCACAAGGAGCGCTACTAGAAACAGACGAGTTATCCAACCCTGGCGCACTGCCATGAATATAGTGTAGAGGCTTTTAAGCCATCACAGCGTTTTCAACTCTGGATGCTTTCCACAGTTGCAGGTAAGGTTGCAGGTCTTTCATCATGGCGTTGTATTGGGCGATGTCCAACGATTGTGCTCCATCGCTAACTGCCTTATTCGGGCATGGGTGGACTTCTAAAATCACACCATCCGCCCCAATCGCCACACCGGCGCGAGTTAGTGCAGGAACAAGGCTGCGTTTACCAGTGGCATGGCTGGGATCAAGAATCACGGGCAGGTGCGTCATTTCATGCAATACCGGGATGGCCACAATATCGCAAGTGTTGCGGGTGACGGTTTCAAAGGTACGAATGCCCCGTTCGCAAAGCATTACGTTAGGATTGCCGTGGGCCACAATATATTCTGCGGACATCAGCAGTTCTTTAATGGTGGAAGATAAACCACGCTTCAACAAAATGGGTCGCTTAGACTTGCCTAGAGTTTTGAGCAAGGCAAAGTTCTGCATGTTACGGGCACCAATTTGCAGAATGTCGGCATAATCGCCGACCAGTTCCACATCACGATCCGACATCACTTCGGTGATAATCGCCAAGCCGGTCAATTCCCTGGCTTTCGCCAAAAGCTTCAACCCTTCTTCTTCCATTCCCTGAAAATCGTAAGGGGATGTACGAGGCTTGTAGGCACCGCCGCGAAGCACTCTGGCGCCACCTTTGGCAACGGCTTCCGCTGTGTCCAAAATCTGCTTCTCAGATTCCACGGAACACGGGCCAGCCATCATCACAAACTCGTCCCCGCCAATTTCCAGCGGACCCCGTGGAGTGTCAATGCGGATCACAGTTTTTGTTTCCCTGAATTCGCGACTGACAAATTTATAGGGCGCAGAAATTCGAACCGCTTTTTCCACTTGAGGCATTGCTTCCAGGGATTCCAGGCAGTTGGTCACGTCGCCTACGCCAACTACGCCAATGACGCAACGCTCCTCCCCTTCAATGGCATGGATCTTGTAACCAAGTTCGCGAACCCTCTCACAAACTTCTTCAATTTCCGCTTTGGTGGCATGTAACTTCATAGAGATGATCATTTTCGATTAACTTTCCTGCGTTGAAAAATAAAAAACCCACTCTTTCGAGTGGGTTGGTTAGAAACTTTGCTTGACGCTTTGCCAACACCACTCACGATTTAGGTTTGGTACCAAAATCGGGGCCAGTAAATTGTGTTGGCCAGATTTGTGTTGACGAGATGCATGAAATAGAATTCTACATCGTTGGCTGGAACAATTGCAAGCCTTTTTTACAGGAGTGTTCTGAAAATAGCTAACCACCTATACGTGGTGTTAAATACCCCTGTATTATGACAATCTAGTTTATTTGCTAATACATCCATTACGAAGCTTTAACCACCTCTCAGCACTGTCAACATGACCTTTCACAAAAGTGGTTTGCGAACGTTACAATAGAAAAATGAGTGATTCAGAATTTCCTTTGCCTCCTGCCACATTTGAATTTCTTGTCGTGAGTTTAAAGATGCAGACCGAAATGCAACTGGGACTGCTCCGTTTCGGAGGCGAAACGGACAAGCAACCCGTCAATCTTACCGCCGCCAGACACAGCATAGATTTGCTGGCAATGATTCAGGAAAAAACGGCGAACAATTTGAACTTGGAAGAAAAGCGGCTGATTGATAACTCCCTCACCGAACTCCGCTTTCGAATCGTCAACCTGGGATCCTCTCCGATTGTAGAAATTCCCACGCAGGAATAATGGCGGCGTTGAAACTGACAGTTCTCGGCTCTGGAACCAGTGTGGGTGTCCCCAGCATTGGCTGCCATTGTAGCGTTTGCACCTCCTCCGATCCGCGTGATAATCGGATGCGTCCGTCGGTGTTTTTGGAATTCGACGGTAAGGGAATTGTGATCGACACAACGCCTGATTTCCGCACCCAAGCCTTACGCTTTCGCATGCCCCGGCTGGATGCTATTCTGCTAACCCATCCCCATGCTGATCACGTGATGGGTTTGGACGATGTGCGCCCCTTCAATTTCCGGCAAGGCACAGTGATCCCCGTGTTCGGTTCGGAAGAAAGCATTGCCGCTATTCGCCGATGCTTCCCCTACGTTTTCACTGAAGCGCCGCAAGAATCCACTCGTCCAAAACTTTCCACCCATGTGTTGGATGGCAGCCCGTTCCAA
>JANMWO010000405.1:0-9296 GCA_031394025.1 Acidobacteriota bacterium | reverse complement strand
AATATTTTCCTTCCTGCCGTGCTGCAGAGCGGCAACAGAACTCTCACATGCTTTGATCCTGGATTTGACGATCAATCTTTCGAACATATCGAGTTGATTGGAAATGGGTAGTAAGTGGTATCTGACTTCGGTTTCAAGTTGATCCGCTACCCGAATTATTTCTGGCAGAAGGTCGAAATACTCTTCCCTTAGTCGATCCTCAATCGTACGATTTAACTTAACCAAGCAATCTCTCTAATTGACTTCGAATGGATGTACTCGGCTCACCATTGAAATAAAAACGCCACCGCCTCTCATCAGAATCCTCACGGATTGAATCTACAAGTTCGTCTTCACTATGGTCGTCAACGAAATTTGCACTGAAAACCTTCTTCGTCTTTCGATTAAAGTAGATCTCGCGGTCAAAGCTATAGGTGTAACCTGCTTCATCAAGGACTTGTTGTTTGGTGGAGATCGTTTTCATTTCAAAGCCTCATAGACCTAATTATAGGCTAGACCGCCCCCAGAGACGGATTTCCAATACTTTCTAATAGAGAAATCCGCCGGAAAAGTAAGCTTCGTACCAAAGCTTCCAACTTGACTCAACACTGGTAATAGAATGGGGGCTTAAGATCCATGCCAGCGGACAAGCTAATTCCTGTCTCTACCCGAAGGGCGTTCAACGCCTCTGCGCTGGGTGTATCCCAGCTAAATAATCGACAGCAAATGACGCCTATTGTAATTCGTGTTCACTTGATGTTCGACCAGGGCGCGCACTCCGGCAAGGGCTTAACAGAAGCCGAGCGGGCCAAGTTTTACGCTCACCAGGAAAAAGCTCGTCGTGAATTTTTGACCAGTGGCATTGTCTTTCATGTGACCTCTATCGAAGGAGCTTACCTCCGCAAACAAGGACGATCATTGATCCCCGATCAATTTCTTGCACGAGGAAATATCAACCTATTTGTGACAGACAGTCTTGGTTACGACATTGACCGTGATCGCACAGGAGGCTGTTCCATGGGTCCTGGCCCGCGTCGTCCCGGATTCGCACCGAGTCCGTTTTATCAAACGTTCATTGGTTTAGACAACGCTCTGGAAACAACGTTGACCCATGAATACGCCCATCATTTCACGCTGGATACAAACCAGGACACCTGGTTATTGGGAAATTTCTGGGTCGATTTACGCAATGATTATTGGCTGTGGCGTCAGCGTCATGGTGCGCCCATTTTAGGGTTCCGCGCCTGTGTAAATTCGGAATGGGCCACAAGCTCGTATACTGAAAATCTTGCTCCCTGAATCGGAAACTCGCAGTCCAAGGCCAACCCTTCAGCGTGTCCTGGGCGCAGCTTTTGGTGTGGCCGTCACCATCGGCGGAACTGTCGGACCCGGAATTCTGCGTTCTCCCGGCTTCGTCGCGGCACAGGCGGCATCCCCCGCAATGATGCTGGCTTTGTGGGCCATCGGTGGATTCTACGCGCTCATCGGAACCATGGCCGTGGCTGAACTTGCTGCGCTGTTCCCTGAAGCTGGCGGACTCTACATCTACGCCAAAGAAGCCTTCGGAGAGGCCGCAGGCGTCACCATTGGATGGAGCGATCTGGTTGCAACCTGTGCCGCCGCTGCCTCTATTGCCGTCACTGGTTCAGACTTTGCCGTTGCCCTATGGCCCGGCCTCTCTGGTAGAGAAACGTTTTTCTCCATTGGCGTGATTCTGTTTTTCGCTGTCATTCAATGGCAAGGCATTCGGGCCAGCGGACGGATGCAGGAATGGACTTCCATCCTCCAAGCCGGTGCGGTGATCTTTCTCATCGTCTGTTGTTTTATTTGGGGAGGATCAGCCAAGACAACTGCCGCTGTTGCCATCCATCACGATCCTTCCTGGTCTGCCCTCAGTGGTGCGTTTCTCGCCATGCGCTACATCATCATGGATTACGACGGCTGGTATAGCGCCATTTACTTCTCTGAGGAAAATCGCAAATCAGACGGCACCCTGGAACGGTCCATGATCTACGGAGTCCTTGTAATCATTGTCTTTTACATCACACTCAATGCCGCGTTCCTCTATGTGCTTCCCATACAGCAACTGGCATCGTCAAAGTTAGCCGCAGCCGATGTCGCACAACAATTGCTTGGGCCAACTGGGGCGCGCATCGTCACTTTGCTATCACTGATCATGGCCGTGGCCGTCATCCATCCCATGATATTAATGAATTCGCGGCTGGCATTTTCCATGGGTCGCTCCGGGCTGTTGTGGCATAAACTGTCTTATGTAAACGCTGCAGGAACGCCCACTTACGGGTTGATCCTGAGCACTTCTTTAATCGTCTTTTTCACCGCCACCGGCACGTTTGAAAAACTATCAGCCATTGGGTCCTTCATGTTCGTGGTGAACTACGCCACATCCTTCATTGCATTGCTAGTCATGCGTCACAGAGCTTCAGACTTGTTCCGACCCTTCAAAGCCCGGGGCGTTCCCTGGACAATTTTGATCGTCATTTTGGCCAGCGGAGGCTATCTGGTTGGCGTCGCCTGGAACGATCAAACAAACAGTTTGATTGCCGCTTGCCTTCTGCTTTTAGCCTATCCAGCAACACGATTAGTGCGCAAACTCATTCAGCCATAAGCACTGTTACCAGCATCTTGACTCACCCTATCTTTGAGTTATATGCTTGTCCCGGGCTACTCTATTTTCTCAAGTAGCCCTTCAGATATCGATTCGACACGAGGTGAGGCATGCGGCGATTCATCGTCATGATGGCGATCACGTTTAGCTGCGCAAATGTTTTTGCAGCAGACTGGCTTACAGATGGTGGTGACCCCAAACGTACTGCCTGGCAAAAGGATGAAAAACTCCTCTCCCCAAGTACCGTCAAAAACATGAAGCTGCTGTGGAAGATCAAGCTGGATAACGAACCCCGCCAGATGCACTCGCTGTTTCCTCCACTCATCGTCAGCCGAGTCGATACTCCTGCCGGACCGAAGCAGATCCTGATTGAAACCGGCGTTTCTGACAACATTTACGGTATTGACGTAGAGACCGGCAAGGTTATCTGGAAGAAGCATTTTCAAAGTTCCTACACGCCAACAGTGGGTGGTCGTGGTGCTGGCATTCTATGCCCTGGTGGCATTACCGCCACGCCTGTCATCGGTCCAAGCGGAACTCCTGGCAAATATACTATCTACACCGCATCGTGGGACGGCATGCTGCATCAACTGAATGTCGCTGACGGAGAAGATGTAAAAACTCCGGCCAAGTTCATGCCCGCCAACGGGAAGCCCTATGCGCTGAACCTTTATAAAAATGTCATTTACACGCACACCGCCCAAGGCTGTGGGGGCAACCCTAACATTGTTTACGCTTACGACTTGGCGACGAATAAAGTAGGCACCTGGGGACCTGCTGGTGGTGGCATGTGGGGACGCACCGGTCCCGCTATGGGCGAAGATGGCACCCTCTACACTGGGACCGGCGATGGCCGTTGGGACCCTGAAAATGGCGTCTACGGCAATGGCATGATTGGTGTCAAACAGGATCCCATCACGAAAGCGATGAAGCTCAAGGATTACTATGGACCATCGAATGCCGAATGGTTGGTGAAACGTGACTTAGACATGCAAGTTACACCGGTCATCTTCAATTACAAGGGCAAAGAGTTAATGGTGGATGCCAGTAAAGAGTGCCGCCTGTTTCTGATGGATACCGATTCCATTGGTGGTGACGATCACCGCACCCCGCTCTTCCGTGGTCCGCTAATTTGCAATGAAGACGTAAACTTTGCCTCGGCTGGAATTTGGGGTTCGCTGGCAAGTTGGGAAGATGCAAAAGGAACGCGTTGGGTACTTACTCCTATCTGGGGTGCCAAGCATTCCAAGTTCAAAGCGCCCATTGAAAATGGCCTTGTAAAAGATGGTGCCATTGTCGCATTCAAGATGGAAGAAAAGAATGGTAAGTTACAACTTGCTCCGGCTTGGATCTCCCGTGACATGAATCGTGCTGAACCGCCGGTGATTGCTAATGGCGTAATATTCGCTTATGGAAATGGTGAAAATACCGATCAGGCTTATCCCGACGTCGGCCTGGATGATGTGGCTGAACGGCGCATTCCTGCTTCCACCAAAGCCGTACTCTATGCGTTGGATGCAGTAACTGGAAAGGAACTATGGTCCAGCGGCAATGATATTCAATCCTGGAATCATTGGAGCGGACTTTCCGTTGCCAACGGTCGCGTTTATATTGCCACGTTCGATAATATTCTGTATTGTTACGGCATAAAGCAATAGCCATCATGTTGCTTACTCGGTTCATTGCGATTCTTATCGGGGCAAGTTGCTGCGCATGGACGCAGTCCACGGAAAGCCTTGAGAAACGGATTGAAGCACAGCGCAAGTTACTGTGGGATTGGGGTGGGCTGAATCGGTACGGCAGTGAAAACTCTGAGCTGCCTAAGCTTAAGCCTGGGGAAATTCGCGTAGTATTCCTGGGTGATGAAATCACACAAAACTGGGGTTCCGATTTCTTTCCCGGCAAAGCTTTTTTAAATCGCGGGATTGAGCGCCAGAGCTCGGCGCAAATGCTGGTTCGCTTTCAACAGGACGTGATCGCAATTAAGCCTGCAGTGGTGGTGATTCAAGCCGGGTTGAACGACTTACTATCGGCGACGCAAGGGGTCATTGCCGATAACTATATTTCCATGGTCCAGTTAGCTAAGTTCAACGGCATTAAAGTTGTGATTGCTTCAGTTACTCCAGCCTCTACTTACTATGCAGGCAAACATGCCATTCCACCGCAAGGCAAAATCATTGGCCTAAATGGATGGATCAAGGATTATGCCCAAAGCAGTGGTTGCGTTTATCTGGACTATTATTCGGCACTGGCCATTGGCCGTGATTTCAACAAGTCTCTAACAGAGGACGGCTTGCTCCCCAACGCGGCTGGCTACAAAGTAATGGCGGCACTCGCTGAAAAAGCGATTTCCGAAGCGGTGGGTAACAAGTAAAGGAGTTCTTCAGTGATGCGAAATCTTTCAGCAATAGTAGCCGCCTGCGCCTTCTTCGGCGTGGAACCAGCCTCCGCCCAATTCGGTCGCGGTGGCAATGATTGGGTCACCAGCGGTGCCGATGCCCATCGTTCTTCCTGGGTTCGAACAGACCCGAAGATCTCCAAAGCGGGCCTTGAAAAAGGAGGCTTTGAGTTTCTATGGAAGATTAAAATCAATAGCAATGCACCCTCCACCATGATGCTGATGGACCGTTACATTGGCTATCGTGGCTTCCGTTCCATGGGCTATGTCGGCGGCAGTTCCGATCAAGTAGTGGCCTTTGATACCGACCTTGGCCGTATTGAATGGCAGAAGCGTATTGCCCCATCCACCATGGTAGGCAACTCTCCAAATTGTCCCGGCGGTATGACTTCTAACTTAGCTCGGACATCGTCAACAGCCTTCCCTGTTAGTGGTGGGATTCAGGGTGGAGGAGGTGGCCGTGGAGGTCCGGCGAAGAGTGGAGTTGGTGAACCGAACGAAGGTGCGGTCACTTTGTCTGTTGTGCTGCCCAACCAACCACAGCAAGCAGGTCCACCGCGTCCCAGACCTGCCGGGGGTGGCCCACCGCGACGTCTGCCCAATTACGTTTATGCACTTTCCAGTGATGGATTATTTCACTCCATGTACGTTTCAAATGGGGAAGAACCCAAACCCGCTGTTCCATTTCTGCCCGCCAAAGCCAATGCTAACGGCTTGATCGTGATTGACGAATTCGCCTATGTGGCAACATCGGAAGGGTGCGGCAGTGCATCCGATGGCGTATGGGCTTTGGATATCGCCTCTGGCAAAGTTGCCAATTGGCAGTCCACTAGCGGTGGCGTGGTTGGTGCAATGGGACCTGCCTTTGGCCCTGATGGAACGGTCTATGCAGCGACGCAGAAGGGTGATCTTGTGGCGCTGGAACCCAAAACGCTGGTCGTGAAAAGTAAGTATGTCAGTGGACAGGAACTTACTTCTTCTCCGCTAATTTTTCAACATAACAATAAGTCAATGATAGCCGTCGCAAGCAAGGATGGTAGCTTACATATTCTTGATGCCGCGTCGCTCACCAATGCAGTTTCAAAAACGTCCGTTAAAGCGGCAGGCGCTATTTCCAGTTGGCAGGATGCTTCTGGGACGCGCTGGTTCCTGATCACCACAACCTCCGGTATTTCTGCTTGGAGGTTAGGCGAAAATGGTTCGTTAGTCAGTGGCTGGACTTCACGGGAGATGATTTCGCCACTTACTCCTACAATCCTCAATGGCGTTGTTTTCGCGGTAGCTGGCGGCAATCGTACAGCACCAGCAGTGTTGTACGCGCTGGATTCGGCAACGGGGAAGGAAATGTGGTCCAGCGGTAAGACCATCACATCCTATGTTAAAGGCATAGGCATTTCAGGCTCAGGTAGCCAAGTGTATCTGAGCAGCTATGATGGCAATGTGTATGCCTTCGGCTATCCGCTTGAACATTAAGCGTGCACTACTTTACGAACAATGCCTTAGGAATCATGGCATGGACACCTTTTGTACGATCCACAACCTGAGTTATTCGGAAATCGACTGCTGTGCTGGCTAACATGTAGGCATCAGCACGGGACATCTTCTTCGTCTCAACTAAGAAATTGACTACTTCTTCTGCGGCTAAGCGCATGGCCTTGTTCAGGTCCTCATCCAAACCCATGACAATCCAGTGGGTGGGAGTTTCTGCCCGTGGCCAGTTCAAGGTCATTGCTTTGTGGACCACAAAAGCGAAGCGACCATCCATGTGTGTTTCTAAAGCAGTAACATCAATTTCCCCATCTCCTTGAGCGGCGTGTCCATCGCCCACTAAAAACAGAGCGCCTCTTACATGAACCGGTATGAAGAGTTTTGCTCCAGCCACTAACTCCTTGTTGTCTAAGTTACCGGCATAATTCCCCGGAGGAACACTGCTCACTTTCCCAATGGAAGCGGGAGGGGCCACACCCATGCTGCCAAAGAACGGCCGCAGTGGAATTTCAATCCCCTGGGCAAATTTTGCGACGTGCCGGGCAGTGTCCAGCGGAATCAATTTAGAAGTCGGCTGCGGAAATAGATCGGCCAGCACGCCGGAACGACCCAGCCCGTTATAGGCGTAGGGCACTGGCGGGTGGACGTTCAAAATCTGCACCTCCAGCGTATCTCCTGGTTCAGCACCTTCAATAAAAATAGGGCCGGTCAAGTTGTGACCGCTGGCATTGGGATTGGCAGCAACCACATCGCGCAAGGCCTTTAGATATTTACTTTCAGGAACATTGAGCGCTTGCCAACTGCGCAGGGAAACGGCGGCCAGCGTTTCCAATTCCACCACATCACCCGATTGAATATGCAGCACAGGCGTGGCCGCGCCGTCGTAGAAGCCTACTACGACAGTACTCGCCGAGGCCGTAATCTTGTGAGTGGTTTGCGCAAAGAGTGGCAGCGCAAGCAGAAGCAGAATAGTAAGTGGCACAGTAACCTTACTATAACAACAGTTACTTTCCAGCCAACCGGAACGTGACCCCAGCCGCCACTGTCAATGGATAGCCAGGGGTGGCATGAATCCGCGCAATCACCGGAGAAAATGGCGTCACCCTGGACTCAAAGTAATTCTGCGTCTCATAGTAACTGCGATTCGTAAAGTTGTCGATTGTGAAATTCAGTTCCATCCCGTGACGGATCTTTTTAGCCACGCCCATATCAAACACGGTATGACCTGCGGCAACAATGGACGGATCATCCCCATCCAGACGGTAGTGGTTGATGGTGCGCATACGAGCGGAACCGCTCCAGCCGTTCCAACGAGCCACTGTTAAAGCTGCGTTCGCGACAAAATGCGGGGCACTATCCACATACACCCGATGGTCTCCGCCTCTAAAGAAGGAGTTACTCACTTTTGTAATTCCGGCATTCAACGATACGTGACGAGTTAGTTCGTAAGAAGCCTTGGACTCAAAGCCATACGCTCGTGATGGGCCTTTTAACTCAAAGCTGCCATCGTCGGGTATGTAGACCTGTTCATTGGAGTGATCAATAAGGAAAGCATCGGCACTGAACGAAAACCTGCGGAAATGCGAGGAGGCGCCCACCTGATAGAAATCCGTAGTAGCAAGCCGTGGCTGATCGGGACGTTGCACCACGCCGCGCGCATCAATCGAATTGATCCCCCGCCCATAGTTGGCATGAAAGGTTATCGGCAACTTGTGGGTCGGTGTAAATGCGGCACCGCCCTTGCCCTGCCAACGCCCTCCGTACTGCACGCCGCCGTTTAACGGATTGACGCGGTCGTTCACTCCGAAGCGGAACTCGTCGAAACGCAAGCCGGCGGATAGAATCAAGCGACCATGCAACAGCGTGATAATTTCCTGCCCGTAACCCGCTTCGTTCGTAACATGAGCATTGGCACGCGTTGAAACATCGAACGGATTGCGGCCGATGCGCGGATACAAACCGACGTTGATCTGATTGTCGTGGAAGTTTGCTCCTGCGGAAAATAGTACAGTGGTTCCCCCCAATTTGTGAGGTTGGGTGTATTGGATATTCGCACCGTCTTGAAGTCGCGAATCGTGCTGTTGGAACGCGTCACCCAAAATCGGGTCAGTCAAATAGTAAGTGAAATTGGAGTACAGATCAAACAAAGAACGGCTTACAAATCCATCGGCCTTCAATGCGGCTCCATTGGTCCAAGTGCGACTGTAATAAGTGGACACGGTTCCTAAGTTGACACGCCCTCCATCGCTAGGGTCCAGTGCGCCGAAACGATCCAGTTTTCCCTGGTCTACTAAGTCAAGCGGAAGCTGGCCGGATGAGTAGAAGTTGTTTCTTCCATACAGAAAGCGAAAGCCCAGCTTCTGATCATTGCTCAATTGCCGTGTATAATTTCCGTTCACCTTGTCTTGCCGATATCGCCCTGGATTCTGAAATGGACCATCTGTGTAAGAGCCTTCATAAGCAAGATAGCTGTCCACTTTTTGGACATTGGGACTGTAACCGAAAAAGCCACGACCACTATTAAAGTTGCCACCTTGCAACCGCAGTGTAATCTGCTCTGGCAGCGATTCGCGTTGTTGAATGTGCACCACTCCAAGACCACTGAAATCCCCATAAGCGGGGCTGAACGGTCCGTTGATCACGGTCACCTGCTGAATCAGTTCCGGACTCAAAGATTTCAACGAACCCAGATAGCCTTGCCCATGACCCTGCGTCCCCTGATTCTGCTGAACATTATCCACCATCACCTTCAGCCCGCCGTTGACGCCGCCATGATCCAGGTTGAAGCCGAATCGGCGAATCTCC
>JANMWO010000194.1:0-4939 GCA_031394025.1 Acidobacteriota bacterium | reverse complement strand
ATCAGCCGTTCCTTGGCCTCCATGATAATCGCCGCCGTGATAGGGCGCGCCCGGTCGCGATTCTCCACCATTCTGAAGCAGGCCTCATAAGCCAGTGCATTCACCAGCCACGGCTGGCCACGGGTCAATTCCCATACCAATGGATACACATCATCTTCAAAACGCTGGCCTGTTTCGGTGGTGTGCTGCTCATACAAGTTGCGCACGTCGATTTGTGTAAAATCTCCCAATCGCAGAGATTCCGCCTTGATGTTGAACGCGCTTCCACCAGTGATGATCTCCTTCGTCCCGTGAATTCGATAGTCTTTCAAATCGCGCAACCCGCACAGAACAACGCTCTGCGGAAAACCATCGGGACGCGATTCGTAACCGGCGCGCAATTGCCGCAGCACGGTAATGAGCGAGTCGCCCACCAGGGAATCGATCTCGTCAATCATGATTATCAAAGGCAAAGGACTGTGCGCCGCCCATCTTTCGAACATCGTTTGCATTGCCCGCATGGGGCTGCGCGCCAAAATCTCATCGCAAATGCTGTCTGGATAGGAATCCTTAAGCCCAGTTTGAGCCCTCGAAGCAATTTCAGCGGCGATGACGCGCATTGCAGCATCAGCATCCTCGCGGGCTGCTTGCGCGGATTCGATGTTCATATATACGGCACGGTATTTGCCGGTTTTGTTCAGCTCTTTGACCAGCGCCAGCAGGCAAGTGGTCTTACCCGTCTGACGGGGAGCATGCAAAATGAAATACTTGCGCGCCTCAATTAAGCCGAAGAGTTCGTCCCTATCCATCCTTTGCAATGGGGAAAGACAATAGTGGATATCCGCCTGAACCGGTCCCGCAGTGCAAAATTGCTTCATGGTTCCAGTATCGCCTTTCAACCGGTCTACTGGCGCAACATGGATGTTCTCCATTAATTTAGATAAGAGTTCTAGTACTTTCGACAATTTGCGGTGCGCTAAACTAGTGGTAGCGGTTTAAACCTATGCTTGACATGATTCTGGCCAAGATTTTCGGCACCAAGACTGAGCGCGAGATCAAAGCCATTTGGCCTCTAATCACCGCCATAAACGGATTAGAGGAAAAGATGAAGGCTTTGAGCGACGTCGAGTTGGCAGCCAAGACGATTGATTTTAAGGAGCGGCTGGCGCGTGGCGCCAGTCTGGACGACCTACTCCCAGAGGCCTTCGCAGCAGTTCGCGAAGCTGGACGGCGTGTGTTGAACATGCGCCATTTCGATGTGCAACTGATCGGCGGCGTAATGCTGCACAAAGGATCAATTGCAGAGATGGGCACTGGCGAAGGTAAAACGCTGGTAGCTACTTTGCCTTGTTACCTAAATGCCCTATCCGGCTTGGGCGTCCACGTGGTCACAGTGAATGACTATCTGGCCAAGCGCGATGCGGAGTGGATGGGACGGCTCTATAACTTCATGGGCCTATCCAGCGGCACTGTGGTGCATGAGCGGGACGATGCCGAACGGCGGCAATCCTACGCCTCAGACATTACTTACGGCACAAATAACGAATACGGCTTCGATTACCTGCGCGACAATATGAAGTTTCGCTTGGAAAACTGTGTCCAACGGGGCCATAATTACGCGATTGTCGATGAAGTGGATTCCATTCTCATTGACGAAGCGCGCACTCCGCTGATTATTTCCGGACCTAGCGAAGAATCAACGGACAAATACTACAAGCTAAATCGTGTGGTTCCAAAGCTGATTCGTGGCGAAGTAATTGAAGGCAAGGAACCCGGCGAAAAGTATTTTACGGGCGATTACACCGTTGATGAGAAGCATCGCGGTGTGGCACTTACCGAAGAAGGCATTCACAAATTGGAACGGTTGCTGCAATGCGGCAACTTGTACGATCCAGCAAACATTGAAACGAATCATCACGTACAGCAAGCCCTAAAAGCCCATGTGCTGTTCCATCGCGATAAGGATTACCTTGTGCGTCCGGGCGAAGATGGTGAGCCGGAAGTGATGATTGTTGACGAATTCACTGGCCGCATCATGCCTGGTCGACGTTGGTCCGACGGCCTTCATCAGGCAGTTGAAGCCAAAGAAGGCGTAAAGATTCAGCGGGAGTCCCAGACCCTGGCCAGCATTACTTACCAGAACTATTTCCGACTTTATAAGAAGCTGGCCGGGATGACCGGTACGGCCGAAACCGAAGCGGCTGAGTTCGGCAAGACCTATAAAATTGACGTCAGCATTATTCCGCCGAATCGCATTCGCAGGCGCACCGATACAAACGACGTTGTGTACCGTACGGAAGAAGAAAAGTTCCGTAACGCAGCGCTGGAAATCAAAGATAAAAACGAAAAGGGTCAGCCTGTCCTGGTGGGTACCATTTCCGTTGTCAAATCGGAAAAACTTGGCGATATCCTCAAGAAAATGGGGGTTCCGCATGAAGTTTTGAATGCCAAGAACCACGAACGCGAAGCGTCGATTGTGGCGCAGGCTGGTCGCAAGGGTGCCGTAACAGTTTCCACCAATATGGCGGGTCGTGGAACGGACATTCTGTTGGGTGGAAATCCTGATTTTCTGACGCGTGAAAAGTTGCGTAAGCAGGGGATTGATCCCGATCATTGTGAAAAAGAACAGTGGGATGCAGTCTATAAGGAAGTAAAACAACAGACCGACGCCGAACACGATGAAGTGGTTGCTTCCGGCGGACTGCACATTATCGGCACAGAACGCCATGAATCCCGCCGCATTGACAACCAGTTGAGAGGTCGTTCCGGACGTCAGGGAGACCCTGGAAGTTCCAAGTTCTTCCTATCGTTGCAGGACGAACTGCTGCGTATTTTCGGTGGCGATAAGATGCAAAACCTGATGTTGAGGCTGGGCATGGAAGAAGATGTGCCAATTGAATCGCGCCTGATTAGCAAACGCATCGCATCTGCCCAGAAGGCCGTGGAAGCCCAGCATTTTGCCAGTCGTAAACACGTTTTGGAATACGATGACGTGTTGAATAAGCAACGCCAGGCAGTCTATTCCATGCGCCGCAGCTTACTCGAAGGAGTGGAGCAAAAAGCCCGGGTGATGGAAATTGTGGAAGGGATTGTAGGTTTCCTGGTAGACGAACGAATTCCGGTGAAGGCGCATCCCGATGCCTGGGAACTGGCCGAACTGGAAAGTGACGTTCTTTCGCGCTTCGGAGTTAAATGCACTGTTGCAGAGATGAAGGCCCTCAATCGCAGCCAGATTGAGGAAATGATCAAAGACAGGCTAATCAACCGTTATGACGAAAAGGAAAGCGTAGTGGGCGCTGGCCTAATGCGCGAAGCTGAGCAGATGATCATGTTGAAGGTGATTGACGATCAGTGGAAAGATCACATGCTTTCTATGGATCACCTGAAAGAAGGGATCAACCTGCGTGGCTATGGGCAGAAAGATCCGCTGATTGAATACAAGAAGGAAAGCTTCACCATGTTCCAGGACATGATGGATCGGATTGAAGATGAATCCGTGCGCTATCTTTACTTCTTGCAGGTCGAAGATAATTCCACGGCCAAGTCCCTGTTGCCTTTTGATCCCGATGTGGAAGACGGCGAACCCGGCGATGACGAAGAGGATAGAGTGGCAGTGGAAGTGGGCTCCAACAATCGAAAGCCAAATCCAGCGGCGCAATCGAGCATTGAAGATTTCACCCGCAACATCGCCAAGAAAAAAGAAAGAGAGATGGAAGCATTGCAATTTGTTGGAGGAAGTACTGCTTCCGAACCACAACATCCCATGCTTGCTAAAAAGACCCCTGGCCGGAATGACCCGTGTTGGTGCGGCAGTGGGAAGAAGTTCAAAAAATGCCACGGCTAACTGCAATCCTGTTTTTGCTGCAATCCGGCACGATGACCTATGCCGGATTGCTGCCTGAAGGGTTTGAAGGTGCCGCACGTACGTTAGCCCGCAAAGCACCGGTTCCCGATGAGGCGATTTGGAAGGAATGTGGTCTCCAGGATTCCGAATACGCTGAATACGACAAGGCTGGTAAGAAGTTCAGCATCACGGCTTGGCGGTTTACTGATACCACATCCTCAGTAGAAGCGTTTCAGTTTTTGCGACCCGCCGATTCCAAATCCAGCGACCTGACCAAGATGGCCGCCGAAAAAGGTGTCACAATTTGGGCTGTTTTTGGCAACTATTTGCTGATTTTTGATGGTTTTAAGCCGACAGATGACGACGTTATGGCGCAGTTAATCCTCTCCCTGCCCCGTTTTGAACAAGCTGCCTTCCCCGTGCTACCCAGGTTCCTGCCGAAAACCGGCAAAATTCACAACTCTGAAAGATATTTGCTGGGTCCGGCGAGTCTGGCCAAATTTGCCCCAGGAATCAGCCCATCGATGGCCGCCTTCTCCATGGGCGCTGAAGGTCAAACGGCGCGTTACAAGACGCCTGAGGGCGAAATAAACCTAACTCTGCTCAGCTACCCCACGCCGTTTATCGCCAAGGAGCGGTTGGCCGAATTTCAGGGATTGAAGGGTGTGCGGGTGAAACGGAGTAGCGTTTTATTGGCGGTCATTACTGATGTTGCGAATGCAGATGCAGCGGAAAGATTACTTGCCGAGGTCCGCTACGAGACAAATGTCACCATAAATGTGAAGCCAGACGTCAAAGAACCACAAATAGGTGAAATTGTTTTGACGGGTGTGAAATTTTCCGGTATCTTGTTTGCCTTCTCTGTGTTAGCTGGCTTTGGATTGAGAGGTTTTCGTCTTTTAGTAGCCCGTTTACGAGGGGTGAAGACGGGTGAACTGGACGAAGAAGTGACCACATTGAATCTGAGTGCTCCTCGAAAATAAATCTTGAAGAATCTCAAGCTTACAGCGAATTCAAGGACAATTTTCAGGCGTTTTCCACAGCTTGCTGTTTTCCAGAGCGAAAACCTCTAGTGTGATAACCCTAGCTATTCCAACAGATAGAAGCATTTTTCAG
>JANMWO010000169.1:0-11617 GCA_031394025.1 Acidobacteriota bacterium | reverse complement strand
CACACGGCGGCGAAGTGAAGACCTACGAAGTGCAAGTGGATAACGACAAACTGACAAGCTATCGCATTCCCCTTCGAAAGATTATTGAGGCACTGGAAAAGAACAATGCAAACGCCGGAGGTGCCTACTTGGAACGGGCTGAACAACAGTCTCTCATTCGCGGAGAGGGGCTAATTGGAAGCCTTCAGGATATCGAAAACATTGTGGTAGGAGTTTCCTCAACGGGTACGCCTGTGCTGATTCGAAACGTAGCGGAAGTTCGGTTTGCCCCACTAGTTCGGCAGGGTGTTGCAAGCCAGGACGGAAAAGGGGAGATCGTCATTGGAATTGCCATGATGCTCATTGGCGAGAATTCTCGCGTGGTGGTTGATCGGGTAAAAGAGAAGCTCGCCGTCATTCAAAAATCTCTTCCTCCCGGCGTCAAGATTGTTGGAATATATGACCGAACCGACCTCGTAAGACGCACCATTGACACCGTCTCTCGAAACTTGGTGGAGGGCGGGATTCTTGTGGCGGCGGTGCTGCTTCTTCTGCTCGGCAGTTTTAGGGGAGGACTCATCGTCTCATTAGCCATCCCGCTTTCCATGCTCGTTGCATTCACCGGAATGCTTTACACGGGAGTCTCAGGAAACTTGATGAGTCTCGGAGCCATTGATTTTGGACTTATCGTGGATGGCTCGGTGGTTATGGTTGAGAACATCCTTCGAAGAGTCTCGCAGCGAAAGGGGGAGGGGAGTGTTCGAGAGTTGGTGGGTTCAGCAGCGCGCGAAGTGGCCCGCCCAATCTTCTTCGGAGTGGCCATCATCTTTCTTGTTTACTTGCCCATTCTGACTCTTCGCGGAGTGGAAGGCAAAATGTTCAAGCCCATGGCGATGACGGTGCTGTTCGCACTTTTTGCCTCTCTGGTTATTGCCCTCACGCTTATGCCTGTATTGAGCTGGTTTGCCTTTCGGAAGGGAGCTTCAGAGAAACACACCTGGCTAATGAGGAAGCTGGAGGGCATGTATGCTCCGGCACTGAAACGGGCTATGCGAGCTCCACGTATCACCGCAGGAATCGCATCTGCAGTTTTCGTTGGATCACTAATCACGATCCCATTTCTTGGGGCGGAATTTATCCCGACTCTAGACGAGGGTTCCATCGTAGTTATGATGAACCGCGTGCCCGGTATTTCGCTAAAGGAATCCCTTCATGGAAACGAGATCATTGAAACAGTTCTTAACGAGTTTCCGGAGGTAGCCAGTGCGGTTTGCCGCACCGGCCGTCCGGAGATAGCCACCGACCCCATGGCCATTGACCAGAGCGATGTTTATGTTTCGCTCAAGCCCACATCGGAGTGGCCGAAGCGGCGTTCCAAAGAGGACCTGATCGCCGCCATGAAGAAACGCCTGGAAGAGCACGCACCCGGTGCCTCTTATAGCTTTTCGCAGCCCATCCAAATGCGGATGCAGGAACTGATGGAGGCGGGTGTGCGGAGCGACATTGCCGTAAAACTATACGGTGAGAACCTGGACATTCTTCGCCAGAAAGCCGACCAGATTGCAACCATTGTTTCCAAGGTACAGGGTGCCGCTGATGTGCGGGCCGAGCGCATTGCGGGGCTTCCGTATCTTCGAATTCGAATCCGTCGAGACGCCATTGCGAGGCACGGCTTGGATGCGGCTGATGTGTTGACCACCATCGACGCGATTGGCGGTAAGCCGGTGGGGCAAGTGGTTGAAGGAAACAAACGCTTCGCTCTCCAAGTTCGCTTCGAGGAGCCTGCGCGCTCAACAGAAGAGGCGATTCGCAATCTCAAAGTTGGAGACAACGACGGGCACTTCATTCCTCTGGCGCAGCTAGCGGAAATTGAAAATCAGGAAGGCCCGGCGCAAATCAGCAGAGAAGGGACACAGCGTCGCATCAGTATTGAGATGAACGTTCGCGGTAGAGACTTGGCCAGTTTTGTAGCAGAAGCGCAACGCGAAGTGCAGGGCAAAGTTCACCTTCCCGATGGCTATTCCATTGAATGGGGAGGTCAATTCGAGCAGCTTCAGAGTGCAAGCCGGAGGTTGGCGCTGGCTGTCCCCATTGCACTTCTGCTCATCTTCGTGCTTCTCTATTTCAATTTCCAGGCGATGCTCCCTGCCGCGCTGATCTTCTTGAATATTCCGCTTGCCGCTTCAGGAGGATTAATTGCGCTACTTCTTCGTGGCATGCCCTTTAGCATCTCTGCCGGAGTCGGTTTCATCGCGCTATTTGGCATTGCAGTTCTAAACGGTATTGTTCTGCTGACTTATATTCGTGAACTCCAACACGAGGGACAGGAGTTAGCAAGCGCAGTTGAAATGGGTGCAATCACCCGTCTTCGTCCGGTCATGATGACAGCCCTGGTAGCAGGCTTGGGGTTCCTGCCAATGGCACTATCCCACGGAGCCGGAGCCGAAGTACAGCGGCCCCTGGCGACCGTCGTCATTGGGGGGCTTATCACTTCGACACTACTTACACTATTAGTTCTCCCAGCCGCTTACTTATGGACCGAACGAAAAATCGAACAAAAGATTTTGAACAATCCGAGCCTATCTTAGGAGCAATAATGTCCAATCAACATTCACATGGCCACGGTTCGCAGAACTATAGCAAGGCGTTTGCTGTTGGCATCGCGCTAAACCTGGGTTTTGTAGTAGTCGAATTTTACTATGGAACAATCGCTCACTCTTTGGCTCTTGTGGCGGACGCTGGCCACAACTTGAGCGATGTTCTCAGTCTTTTTCTGGCCTGGGGAGCCGCTTTACTTTCTCGTCGATCTCCGACTCCAAACCGAACTTATGGTCTTCGCCGCTCTTCAATTTTGGCAGCGCTCCTGAATGCCGTCGTGCTGCTCATTGCTCTAGGAGCAATCGCTTGGGAATCTATTCGGCGTTTGGGTGAGCCGTCTGTTGTTGCTGAGCAAACGGTGATGTGGGTCGCCGCCTTAGGAATTGTTATCAATGCTGCGACAGCAGTTCTCTTCTTTTCGGGCCGCAAGGGTGATGTGAACATTCGCGGTGCATTTCTTCATATGGCGTCAGACGCAGCAGTTTCCGCTGGTGTTGTGGTTAGTGCCTTCGTCATTGGAAGAACCGGATGGTTCTGGCTCGACCCGGCGGTGAGTCTTCTTATCTGCGTCGCGATTTTCATGGGCACGTGGGATTTATTAAAGGACTCACTGAATCTCGCTCTTGACGCGGTTCCGGAAGGAATTGAGATGTCGGCTGTTGAGTCATACTTTTCAGCTCTGCCAAATGTGGTGGGGGTGCATGACCTCCACGTCTGGGGGATGAGCACTACCGAAACGGCTCTGACAACCCACCTCGTAATGAACCAACCTACCTGCGACAATGCCTTCTTAATCCAAATTGAGAAGGAGCTTCACAAGAGTTTTGGTATCGAACACGTGACCATCCAGCTTGAGACCGGGGATCGCGACTCGCCATGCCGCTGTCGCTTGTCACCAATTGCTTAAGTCAGCGAGAGGCAGCCTATTGTGGGTCCCTGCCAAGTTACGGAATGAAGCCTTTTAGGAACCCTTCCACGGTAACCTGTAAGAATGTTTGGGTGCGTGCGATACATTCTGCTGGCGTTTCCTCTGGCTTGCTTTGATTTAAGGGCATCTGGGTCAGTTAGTGACGATATTTTATTGGTACAGGCGATGCTGCGAGTGGTCCACAATCCAGCGGGCAAACCATATATCTACTTCAGCCCAGATGGGGAATTGGGACCACTTACTAAAGCAGCTATAGCAACCTTTCAACGGGACAAACAAGTTTCGGAAGGTCCGCTGCCACTGCGAGCTTTGCGCAGTGCCCTGCCCAATGAATACTTGGGATTGCGCGTATTACCAGGGTCACGGATTGTCTATTTCGAAGCATCTGCATCCGATGCCGCCAAAGCTGTGGAAGAAGTGCAGGCGTACACTGATTTTCACGCCGACTTCAAACGGAAAATCATTGAAGTAATGCGTCGGATGTATAGCGCTCATGGAATTGTGTTGTGGGTTACCTGGGATGGTTGGCGCAGGGGCTTCAATCAGCAATCGAAAATTTCCAGGCGTGCTTCCTGGGCTGGTCCGGGTGAGAGCTCGCATCATTATGGGAGAGCTTGTGATTTGGGATTTCGGAATCTGCGCTTTCTGGATGGGAACGGAGAAATCAGAACTGACGACGATTGGTTGCAATTGCTAAACCGCCAATTCGGCAAACAATCCGATCAACTATGGCAGTTGCGAAATGCCATTGCCTTTCCGTTGGGACTGCATGGAATCGCCTGGGAGAAAGTCCACTTGCAGTTACATGTCGATGAGGCGACGAACAATGCAAGGTCCCTCGTGCGATTGCTAAATCTCACGGGTACAATGCGTTGGGATGTGGATACCGCCGGGATCGAATCGCACTATCTGTCTGATTTGGGTCGTGGTGGGGCATTTTTTTCTGTTGGTACAGCTCGCGAAATTTGGGCTGAAATGGCTACTGTTAAGCCAGTAATGGGCGATTTGCGGACATTGCGGGGTACTTTGAAGGCGGCCTTTGCGGAGGCAGAGCGCAGCTGGCAAAAGTGGGAGCCGGTTCCGTAATGCAAGTATTCAATAGTTCATAGTCTATTTATTTTTATAATTTGACAGAGTGTGCTATTGTATTTATGTAGTTTACAATAAGTCGTGATCTATGATTAAATCCAGATTTGCTCGTCAATCCCGCATGCATCTTGATGAACGCTTCCAGCAGCTTGGACCGTTCATCAGTTTTGCTCCACCAGTACGAGGATGGATAAAGGCCATTCGTGAGGGGCTGGGCATGTCCACTGTACAGTTAGCTAAACGCTTAAGAATCAAGCAACCTTCTGTTGTCGCCCTAGAGCAGTCAGAGGCGAAGGGCACAATTGAACTGGCGACACTAAGGCGCGTGGCCGAAGCACTGGATTGCACGGTTGTTTATGCGCTGGTGCCGAATCGGCCATTGGAAGCCACCATCAGGGATCGGGCGCGGATGCTTGCCCGTAAGCAACTTGAACCAATTGAACACTCCATGCTGCTGGAGGATCAGAAAGTGACCTCGAAAGATGCAGAAGCGCGACTCGATGAATTTGTTCGGGAGACAAACCCGCGACTGTTCTGGGAGTAACCCGTGACTGATCTTTTCACGCCGCCAGATAATGCTGCTACCCCGTTGACCGCGCAGGAAATGCGCGGTCTGATCCCATCGCACATTGCCTATCATCGTGATTTGAACGAAGCCGAACAGGACAATATTCGGCGTGCTCAGACTTGGGCAATGGGTCGGCGAAGGGAATTGGTGGCAATTCTAAGTGAGAAATTTATTAAAGAGCTGCACCGACGCATGTTGGGGGACGTTTGGCGTTGGGCTGGAAAGTTCCGCGAGAGTGAAAAGAATATCGGGATTAACTACTGGGAAATTCCCATGAGTCTGCGCCAACTGCTTGACGATACCAAGACATGGATTGAACACAACACATATCTGCCCGATGAGATGGCTGTGCGGTTCCATCATCGGCTGGTGCAGATTCATCCGTTCGCGAATGGCAATGGACGCCACTCCCGCTTGATGGCCGATCTTTTAATCATGAAGCTGGGCCTTGAGCGGTTCTCGTGGGGGCGTCAAAGCTTGTACGATGCGGGCGCAGTTCGGCGGAACTATATAGAAGCTTTGCGATCTGCCGATAATCATGACATCGGCCCCATTCTGTTATTCGCCAGGGCATGATATGCTTTCCTCGTACCTCCTGGTGCGAGGGTTTCCATGCGTTATATTCCAGCCTTGTTGCTGATTCTGATTTCCGAAGCTGTGGCAATTTCCGCCGATGAGCTTTCTTCCCCAATGGAAGGAACTGTAGCCGTAATTGTATCCAGTGAAAAGCTCACCCCGGAACCCGTGCTGCAAGCTATGCGGCGTGAAGTAGAAATGTTGGTAAGTGCCGCTGGCATTCAAGTTGTGTGGCCAACACAGTTGCAGGCAGCGAGCCAATCCTATTCCAGACTTGCCCTGATTACGTTACAGGGCCAGTGCCAGACCAATGCAAAAATCTCCGCCGCTTTACGATTCAATCGTGCATTGCCAATCCTTGGGAAAACTCATGTGGTGGATGGAAAAGTGCTCCCTATCCCCGATCTAAAGTGTGACGCGGTACACAAGATCATTGATCGGGATCTGAGTGCAACCACCGATGTCGATCAGGCTGCACTGCTGGGCAGAGCGCTGGGACGCGTTTTGGCCCATGAGCTGTATCACATTCTGCTGCGCACGGAACTGCACGGTACGGTGGGTTTGGCACGACCGTCGCAAACCAGCCAGGAGTTGTTGGCAGCCAATACCGTATTTGCGCCAACCGATGAAATCAAATTGTCCGCTGCCTTTACCGATTCAGAAACGGCAACAGAATCAGGCCGTTAGCTGCATCATTGCAAATTACTTCACTCTGTATAAAATCTTTGATCGGCTGCGTTGTTACAATCCGTTGACCCTGTAGCGGCAAGAATGCCATAGTAGGGCTAACGTTTAAGCAGTAACTTATTAATTTGTTTTCAACGTTAGAACAATCTCTCCCACGCTTGAGAGAATTTCGACAACAAGCTTGTCGAAAACCCTGCGCAATGATCGCGCATCCAAATCGCTCCTGAAGCAATTTCCAAGTTGAACGTACTTACCATCGGAAACAAATCCGATTGTTCGAATTAGAAAGCCTTAAGAAGGGGAGTTCAGATGCAACGGCTTCAAACAAGATTTCAACTATTGGCACTCACCGCATTTTTCGCGGTTGGGCAACTCATCGCGCAATCAACAACATCGCTTCGCGGGTTGGTGTCGGATAATACTGGCACGGTTATCCCAAGCGCTGTAGTGACCATTTCCAATCCCAAAACCGGCTTCACGCGGCAGACGATCGCGGATGGTACCGGTCAATATCAATTTCCGCAGATCAACCCTGGCGTTTATGAAATCAAAGTGGAAAAAGAAGGTTTCCGCGTGGCTGTGCAGTCAGCGGCAGAGTTACTTGTGAACACGCCAACCACTGTCAACTTCAAAATGGAAATCGGCAATGTTACGGAAACGGTCAACGTTGTTTCAGAGGCAGAATCCTTGAATACTGTTGCAACACCTTTTTTCCCTTGCAAAACGCCGGAAATCGCACTTGGATGAATGCTGGAAATTCCAACTTCCATGCCATGACGGTCACCGTCCGCAGGCCTTTCGCCAGCGGTGTATCGTTCGATTTGAACTACACCTGGTCACATTCAATTGACAATTCCTCCGCTGCTGAATCAGGATCGGGCAACGGTGGAGCAGTCATTCAGGATGCCTACAATCCCGGAGCCTTCCGTGGTTCTTCAGATTTTGATGCACGCCACGCGCTCAACGCCAACGTGCTGTATGAACTGCCATTCGGAAGGAACAAGAAGTTTCTAACTGGAGCTTCAAAGCTGGTGAACCAATTCGTAGGCGGCTGGCAGCTTTCCATGCTCTCTCGCTTCCGCAGCGGATTGCCAACTACAATCTCCTACGGTGGTCTGTACCCAACCAACTACTTAAACAGCGCTTTGGCAATTCCGGCACCTGGCGTGGCTAGGCCGGAAACTGGCGTTGGTTACGATCAGGTAGGCGCGCCAAGCATTTTCAGAACCACCAAGGCGTCCAGCAGTTACATTGAACAATATCCTGGACAAACTGGCACACGGGCCATTTTGCGACTGGCACCGATGAAGAACTTTGATCTATCTGTAGCGAAATCGTTTACGCTTCCCTGGGAAGGGCATCGTATCCAGCTTCGTGGAGAGGCCTTCAATGCTTTTAACAACGTCAACTTCTTCAACCCCAATTTGAGCTGGTCCAGCACTGCGGTGTTCGGCGAGTTCCAAAATGCAATGCCCGCAAGAGTCATGCAATTCGCACTGCGGTATGAATTCTAAACTGCAGTCGAAACTATAATTAGGACTGGGGCGGGCGAAACATACTCGCCCTTTTTTTATGAAACTTACACTTATTTTTCTTGCCTCAATTGCTTGCATTGCTCAGACATTAGAACCAGGCCAGTTTCCCTCTGCCTGGCGAACAGGTGGACCCAATTGTCTGGAAGTGCCGGAATGGCAGGTGCATGAATACAATCCTAATTTCTACATCCTCCGTCAATCTGGCTGCGTGCATTACGAAAAGCCTTTCCTGTATTTGATATTCGGCAAACAACGTGCCTTGCTGGTAGATACTGGTGCTGGAGAAAGCACCGCTGCCGATGCTGTGAAAAAGCTGATGGCGCAAAAGCAAAGGGACATCCCGTTGGTGGTGACTCATTCCCACGGCCATGCCGACCACACTGCGGGAGACAAGGCCTTTCAGGCAATGCCCAACGTTACGTTTGTACCGGCGGCAGTTGAGGCTCAACAGAAGTTCTATGGAATTGAAAAGTGGCCAGATCAAGTTGGGGCTGTCGATCTGGGGGATCGCATCATTGACGTGATCGCCATCCCAGGGCATCAACCAGCTCATTTGGCCTACTATGATCGGCGCACTGGGATTCTGCTGACTGGGGATCATCTTTACGCCGGACGTCTGTATGTGACCGATGCGCTAGAGTATTTGCGCAGCACTCGTCATATGGTGGAGTTCACTGCAACCAGGCCTGTGGCCCATATTCTTGGTTGCCACATAGAGCAATCGGCGGACCCGTTTGTAGATTATCCGACCGGCACAAAATACCAACCACGGGAACACATGCTTGAGTTAAGCCGGGGGCATCTGCTGGAATTGCTAGCGGGATTAGAACTGCAAGACAAGGAAATAAAAAAAGGTGAATTGCAAAAAGTGATTCTTCGTGACTTCACAATTTCACCGCGTCAACCCAAGCGGCCGTAGTGTGCTGACTGACCGTAGTTAGCCGACAGCAATCGGCACATCAACCGCCGCACGCCTGCTGCTGGAAGCACTCTCAATCCGTTTCATCAACAAAGGAATTTCCTGCTCGCTACATTGTGATGGCACTCCCAGATCTAACACTACTCGTGAGCCAGAACTTTCATCGCTTTTTGCTAGCACAACAACGCGAGAAGCCAGCGCTAAAGCCTCCTGCATGTTGTGCGTCACAAACAGAACGGTAACGCCCGAATCGCGCAATAACTTTCGAATCAGTTGCTGCATTTCTTTGCGAGTGGCAGGGTCCAGAGCGCTGAAGGCTTCGTCCATCAGCAGTATGCGCGGCTCCATCATTAGTGCTTGCGCAATGGCCACGCGCTGCTGCATGCCTCCAGACAATTCATCAGGATATTTACTCGCATCGGCTTCCGACAATCCGATTTTGCGCAGGTAGTCTCTGGCCTTACTCTGCAACTCGCGTCGACTCCGAAAATAGCGTGGAGTAAGTCGCGTAAACAGATTAAACTCACTCACCTCAGGTCCAAAGGTGATGTTGTCCAGCACGGTTCTATCCGGGAACAAAGAATACTTTTGAGGAACGTAGCCTCTGCTGCGGTCGGGTTGCAAGTGCTCTGTACCATGAATTAAAACACGGCCCTCAGTGGGCTTTTCCGATCCTAAAACTAAACGCAATAATGTGGATTTTCCGCAGCCTGTTTCCCCCAGTAGGCAAACGAAATCGCCTTCGGCAATGAGCAGACAGATGTTGTTTAAAATCGTACGCGGCGGGGAGCCATAGGCCACTTGCACATCCTGAATGTCAATCAGTGCCATGTTGGTTTATGCCTCTCGGAACCAAGGGTGCATTCTTCGATTCATCACGCGCATGGCAAGGTCCACAAGGAACAACAGCAGTGCAACCCACAGTACGTAAGGAATAATCACGTCCATGCCCATGTGTCGTCGCATGAGGGCAATGCGGTAAGCCAACCCGTCGGTGGATGCGATCATTTCTCCGGCAAACAGGAATAGAGTCACGGCTTTCAAGTTCAAGCGAATACTGTTCAGCACTTTCGGTAGGATCTGTTTCAGCACCACGCGATAGGCAACATCAAAATCACCAGCCCCCAGTGTGAAGGCCTTCACCACTTGTTCGTTGGGCACTCCTCGTACAAGATTGTAAGTATCCAGAATGATGGTGGGAGTAACTCCAATTACAATCAGCATGATCTTGGACAGCTCATCAATGCCGAACGCAATGAATAAAATCGGCAAAAGAGACAGGGCCACAATCTTGTCGAAAAACACCACAAATCGCAGTAGAAACGCACCAGCCACAGGAAATAGGCCCATATGAAGGCCCAGCAGCACTGCCGGAATCAGCAACAAAATGCTGATGCCGAATCGTCGTGCGGTGGCTTTGGTATCTTTCCACAACATGCCGCCCAGAAACTTGTCGCTGAATGACGCGTTTTCATTCTGACCCTGCTCATCATCTTCAGCAGGCTTCATCGCGGCATTGGTCATTCCCATAACCATCTGTACGAACGATGGAGTGACGCGATCTTCGGGATTTTCGCGATGCCGATCCTCGGCAATCTTCAGATACAACAGAATTCCCAATATGAAAAGTGCCCAGGAAAGGGCCATGGTTACAGGCCGGGAGAGTTTTGCGTTGATCAGGGAAACAGCCATTATGTTGCTACCCTACAGCTTGCCTTCCGCAGCCATCTGCATGCGATTCGGCCCAGATGGTGGCACGCCCACATGCCAATAACCCAATCGTCCAGGATGATCCTGAATGGTAGTTTGAGTACCGGCATCAACAACTTCAATTGCGCGCCGCTGGTAATTGAAACTGCTCAAGAAGGCGGTTGTAATTCCACCTGCCTGAAATTCAGGACCGGCAATCACTTGCTGCAAATAGGCCAGGTTCGTTTCAACACCAACAATTTCACAAGCACTCAATGCTGCCGATAACTTTGCGATCGCTTGCGTACGATCCGATGCGTGCACAATTACTTTGGCCAACATCGGGTCATAAAACGGAGTGACTTCTGTGCCTGATTCCACCCAGGTTTCAACCCGCGTATCGTGAGGCCAGGCCACTCGCAACAAGTACCCCGCAGAGGGTTGGAAGTCTTTAGCCGGGTCCTCTGCATATAGCCGTACTTGAATGGAAGCACCTTGTGGGCGCACGGTAACCGATGCTAGATCTGGTAATTCACCGGCAGCCTGCTACACCATCCACTCAACCAAATCAATCCCTGTTACTGCTTCAGTAACTCCGTGCTCAACCTGCAGTCTGGTATTCACTTCCAGGAAGTAAAAATCCCTGGTGGCATGGTCATAAATGAATTCAATGGTGCCTGCGGATTGGTAGTTGACCGCCTTACCTAACTTCACGGCCGCTGCCAATAGCTGAGTTCGCGCGGCATCGCTTAAGCCAGGCGCTGGGGTTTCTTCAATGACTTTCTGATTGCGTCGTTGCGTGGAGCAATCGCGTTCACCAAGTGCAATCACGCCACCCTTGCCATCGCCAAAGATTTGCACTTCAATGTGACGTGCGGCGCTCACAAATTTTTCAATGAACAGGCCGCCTGTTCCAAAGCTTGCTTGGCTCAACCGCTGCGCAGCTTCAAACGCTTCCGTCAAAGCGGTTGAGGAATCGCACAAGCGCATGCCAATACCACCGCCGCCGGCAGTGCTCTTTAACATCACGGGATAGCCGATGTTTTCAG
>JANMWO010000160.1:0-2682 GCA_031394025.1 Acidobacteriota bacterium | reverse complement strand
TGCCAAACTGCCCTATGCCAGAGCGGTCACAGCGCTCATTGCCCTCGCGCTTACCGGCGCGGCTTGGTGGCTCTTCGACCGCACCGAACTGGGCGCCTCGATACGCGCCACGCGCCTGGATATGGAAGCGGCGCGCCTGGTTGGAATAAACGTCAGGGGCGTGTTCGATCTGACTACCGGATTGTCGGCAGCCCTGGCCGGCGCCATGGGCGCATTGATCGTCCTGACCTACGGCATCTCGCCGTTGACCGGGGATCAGTTTCTCCTGCAGATCCTGATTGTTACCGTGCTCGGCGGCCTCGGCAGCGTGGTCGGTCCGCTGGTCGGAGCAGCGGTCGTCGGCGGCGCAACCAGCCTTACCGCGAATCTTTTCGGCTCCACCTACAGTGTTCTGGTGGGAACGGTCATCGTGCTGGCCGTGTTGGTGATGCGCCCATCTGGCCTGTTCGGCAAACGCTTCTACGAAACATAGTCAAATAGGGCGCGCAAGAATTTGAACAAAGAAGTCACACCGGCGAATCGGGCAATCCCGCGCGCGTACGACTGGGCGAACGCCCGCTGGTTCGGCGCGCTCGCGATCCTGTTGCTCGCGATGAGCGCTCCACTGTTCCTCGGATCGTACGCGCAGCGCGTGGTTGCGACGGCATTCATGTATGTGGCGCTGGCCCAGTCGTGGAACCTCATCGGCGGATATGCGGGACTCATGTCGCTGGCGCTGCCGGCATTCTTCGGCACCGGCGCGATAGTCACCGCCGTACTGGTGATCAATGGCGTCCTGCCGGGAATCGCGGTGATCGGCGGCGTCGCCGCCGCCCTGGTCATTGCTGCCATCATCGGTTGTCCCTCGCTGCGGCTGCAAGGACACTATTTTGTTGTCGCAACGTTGCTGATCACCGAGGCATTGCGCAACCTGGTTCTGAATATCAACGCGTTCGGTTTCTCCGGCGGCACTGCGTTGAACCTGTTCAACGCGACCAGACTGGGAGACCTCGACGCGCGCCAGTTCAATCTGTTTTTCTATTTTCTGATGCTGCTGCTTGCCGTGGCGGCGATGGCGACAGTCGTTGCCTTCGAACGCTCGCGTAGCGGCTATGCGCTGCGTTCGATACGCGACAACGAGCGCGCGGCCAAGGCATTGGGCATCGCGACCGCCCGCGAAAAGATGTTCGTTTTCCTGGTGAGTTCCGGCATGGCGGCGCTGGTAGGCGCTGTCTGGGCGTTCTGGCTGGGAACGGTGGAGACCAACGAGGCCTTTAGCTTCAGGCTCACCTTCGACGTCATTGTCATGGTTTTCCTTGGCGGGCGCGGCACCTTGTGGGGGCCGGTGGCCGGCGTCGCGCTGGTCGTAGCCATCAATGAAACCATCGGCGTCGAATTCCCCGAACTCCATCTGGTCATAGCGGGGGTGCTGGTCGGTCTCGTCGTCCTGTTTCAACCCAATGGTCTGGCCAGCGCAATGCGCGAGGGCGTGCGCGCGTTCGCGCCGTCCAGGTTGCTCGGCAACTTGCGACGTTACCTGGTGAAGTAACCGTGGCCCTTCTCAACGTTTATGGCCTGACCAAGCAGTTCGGCGGCTTGCTTGCCGTCGATGCGGTCGATTTGAGCATTGAGCGTGGCGAAATCATCGGGCTGATCGGACCCAACGGGGCCGGCAAGACCACGTTCGTCGAGTTGCTCACCGGAGGACAGACGGCGACGAGCGGCCGCATCGAGTTCGACGGACGCGACATCACGAAATTGTCCAACCACGAGCGCTGCCGGCTGGGCCTGTCGCGAACCTTCCAGGTGCCGCAGCCGTTCTCCAGTAGCACGGTGCTGGAAAACGTCGTGGTCGGCGCCTTGTTCGGGCGCGCACAGCGCAACCTGACCATCGGCGAGGCCAGGAAAAAAGCCGAAGACACCCTGCAAGCGGTCGGTCTGGCGGACGCCCGCGCAAGCATGACATCGTCGCTCACGACGGCGGGTTTGAAGCGGCTCGAACTGGCGCGATGCCTTGCCACCAATCCGCAGCTGGTGTTCCTCGATGAGCCGCTCGGCGGATTGAATCCGACCGAGGTCAAGGATGCGCTCGCGCTGATCCGAAACGTGCGTAATTCAGGCGTCACCATCCTGTTTATCGAGCACATTGTTCCCGCAGTCCTGGCTCTGTGCGAACGTGTGGTCGTGCTCGCCAATGGCCGAAAACTGGCCGAAGGCACCGGCGCAGAGGTCACCGGCAATCCGGCTGTCAGGGAAGCGTACCTGGGAGACGTGTCGGCCACGGCCGACCGGTATGCGCGCAAGCGCTCCGGCAAAGCCGGCGCTGGAGCGGCGCATGGCTGAACTGCTGCGCATCGAGGGGATCGATTCGGGGTACGGCAGCATTCAGGTGCTGCGCAACGTGTGCTTCAGCGTCGAGCAAGGCGAGATTCTCGCCATCGTCGGCGCGAACGGTGCCGGCAAGACCACCTTGTTGCGCACGATTTCGGGTTTGATCACGCCGAGCCGGGGCAGCATTTGTCTGGGCGATACGAACCTGGTCGGGCGCTCGAGTTCGGAGATCGTCGCGCTCGGCCTGACCCAGGCCCCCGAGGGGCGGCGGGTTTTCAGCGGCATGTCGGTCGAGGAAAATCTGCGCCTCGGCGCCTTGCGGCGACCGAACAAGACGCGCCAGTCCGTCAACCAAGGCCTGGAACATACCTA
>JANMWO010000133.1:0-13521 GCA_031394025.1 Acidobacteriota bacterium | reverse complement strand
GTAGCTTGTGTCACCAACCAACTCTTAAACAACCCAAAACAGCACGTTGTGGTGGAGGCGAATCCCGATGTGGCGCCAATTCTTGAAGCAAACCGCGATAGAAATCGCGCCCAATTTTCCGTGCTACGCGCAGCAGTTGGCTACGATTCTGACTTCGTCGAATTTCACGTAGACGATGACAATTTATTAGCCAGCAGTAGTGAACTCAAGCGTGGAAGGAAAGTTCGAGTGCCCGCTGTGCGTCTGCGGGACATCCTCACCAACAATGGATTTAAACGCTTTACCTTGGTTTGCGACATTGAAGGAACGGAAGTAGAAATGGTGCAAAACGATGCTACTGTGCTGGCCAGCATGGCCGAACTGATCGTGATTGAAGTTCATGCAAAACTGCGCGGTGAGAATAAGATTAACGACATGCTAAGTGAGTTACAGCGCATTGGATTTGAGATCGCCTTCCAGGTGAAGGATACTTACGTTTTAAAGAATCGCAACATTCCTCAAACTGCTGAGATGCAGTAACCGAGTCACATTACGCACGAAATTCCTCAGCATGATCAGTGGCCCATTCCTGGAATGTTCGTGCCCGTGCCCCGGTAATCTCTTCCACCGTGGATGTCACAAATGCCGGTTGACCAATTGCCCCATTCCAGGCGGCCAGCAGCATGTTCACCACTGAAACAGGCAGGACGGTGAGCAACTCTGATCGAGCCTCATCTGGTGAAATTTCCTCCAGGCGCAGAGAACGGCCAACCACACTGCCGATGGTCGCCATCTGTTCGGACTGGCTCAGCGATTGCGGTCCAGTCAAAACATATTCCGCTCCAGCGTGACCCTCTTCGCACAAGGCGTGAACGGCAACTGCGCCAATGTCACGTTCGTGGATCGGCGCTGTAGGGGCGTTGATGTGGGGCCAGCGCACCACTTGGCTGCCCGCGCGGATGCGTTGGGCCCACCAGAAAAGGACATTCGCGGCGAACATTCCGGGCCGTAGAAATGTCCACTGGAGTCCTGAAGTTTCAATCATCCGCTCAATTTCCTGATGCATGGCTGCCACCGGATTGGGCTGAGCAGCCTGAAAAAAGGGATGTGCGGTTTTGTACGGCGAAGAGAGAAAGACAATGCGCCGCGCGTGCTTCGTTATCCGCTCCAGAGCAGGAGCAATTGCTGTTGCCGGGGCGGTCCAAACCAGGAACACCGCATCGACACCGTCCAGACAGGGATCCAGAGTTTCAGGGAGAGTCAGATCTCCGTGTACCACTTCGATGTGTGGCGGCAAACTTACCGTCTGAGGATTGCGGACCAGCGCACGAACTTGCACGCCAGTGGTGGGCAATTGAGACAGAACTTGACGACCAATGTTTCCGGTAGCTCCAAGGATGAGGATACGGTTCATGCAGACTCAGCGAGCGTGGGCGCGCGTCAGAATGTATTATGCGAGTCCCAAGGATCGATCCTGGAGAGCATGTTTGTAATTATAGAGCAAGCCTCCACAATTACATACTTAAATCAGTGCGTGGTCTGGGAGACTACGATTTTTGTCGTAAAAGCAGGGTGTAATGGAGCGGGAGACCGGATTCGAACCGGCGACATCAACCTTGGCAAGGTTGCACTCTACCAACTGAGTTACTCCCGCTCATGAGGAGGGAACGGTTGGCAGTCAGTTCTATTCTCTCCCGAAATGGCTTTGGTGTCAAATTGAAAGGTACTGTGGGTTTACAAAAACAACATGGCACAGACCTGCGCCTACTTGTTTCAACGCTTCCGGGGGATTACCTCATTGGCTACTGGAACCCGGCAAGCGTATGTCATTGGATCTTAACAAGCACCGTGGGACACGAAGCAAAACATGTGGAAACAAATTGTATAGAAAATGTTATATAATTGAAAACACGCCACTTATAGTTGAACAAAAGGCTTGTAACCAACACCGTCTAATGTGTTAGACTGAACCTCGCACTGCTTTTTGAGGGTAGGTACTAGAACTCCCTTGAAAGCGTTATCAACAACTGGTATCCCTTAAACAGGTTAGCCGTCGGCCTACGTTTTCCACAGGTTGAGGAAAACATGTGGGAATTTTTTGCTCACTCGTGAAAACATGAATAGCTGGGATCAAATCAAACAAGAAATCGCTACAAGTATTAGCCTGGAGAGCTTCCAGAATTGGATTGCCGATACCACTTTCAGCCGCGAAGAATCGGACCGGCTATGCGTGAAAGTTCCCGATGAATCCACCCGATCCTGGATGGAGCGGGAATACTCCGAACGTGTTTCCCAAGCGATTCTCAAACTCCGCTTGCCCATTCGTACCGTCCGCTATGAAGTCTCTGCACAACACTTGGACGTTCAACCCAAACCCATTGCCATTTCCCCAGGACCGGGCGGCGATTTACCGTTCCAGGCACCCATCTCGCAAATGAACTCCAAGTTCACGTTCGATAACTTTGTGGTCGGCTCCTGCAACCAGTTTGCCCATGCTGCGGCGCGGGCAGTGGCCACACGGCCATCCCAAAGTTACAATCCGCTGTTCATTTACGGTGGCGTGGGCATGGGCAAGACGCATTTGATGCACGCCATTGGCCGTGCCCTTATCCAAAACTTCAGCGAGATGAAAGTTGTCTATACCTCCAGCGAACGTTTTATGAATGAGATGATTCAGTGCATCCGGACAGATCGTATGCGTGAATTCCATCAACACTACCGCACTGCCGACGTCCTGCTTGTGGACGATGTGCAAATTTTAGGTGGTAAAGAGCGCACTCAGGAAGAGTTTTTCCACACTTTTAACGAACTGTACGACCATCAAAAGCAGATTGTGCTGTCCAGCGATTCCACGCCCAAGCAGACTCCCGGCTTGCTGGAACGCTTGCGCAGTCGCTTTGAATGGGGGCTGCTTGTCGATGTCCAACCGCCAGATCTGGAAACGAAGATGGCAATTCTGGACCGTAAAGCCATAGATCAGGGAATAGACCTGCCCGAAGATGTTCGTGTTTTCATCGCCACTAAAACCAAGAGCAACATGCGGGAACTGGAAGGCGCGCTCATCAAACTGGGTGCCTATTCCTCAGTCACCAGCAGCCCCATCAGCCTGGCCATGGCCCAGCAGGTTTTGAAGCACATTGTAGCTGGCCAGGACCGCCGTATTTCCATTGAATCCATTATCAAGGCCGTGGGTGAGCACTTCCAGTTATCGCCAGCCCAGATCAAGCAGAAGAGCAATGCCCGCAACATCAGCTATCCGCGGCAAGTGGCGATGTATTTGGCGAAGGATTTAACGCCCGCATCGCTGCCAGAGATCGGCAAAGCGTTCGGCGGAAAGCACCATACAACGGTGTTACACTCTATTTCTAAGATTGAGGCGCTGCGCCAAAATGATGTAGATTTGAACAAGTTAATACACAGGCTATCTGATTCAATCAGTTAGGCTTGTTGAGATATCCACAATTTGCCTTTTGTGGAGCCTTTGGAAATCGGTGGAAGAAGTGGCTACCCAAGTTTTCCACCCCTTGTCCAAGAAGTTATCCAAGGGTTACAGTGACAGCAAGGCCTTGGTTTTATTATAATTTAGAGAGAAATCAACTTTTCCACAGCACCTACGGTTCTTATACTTGTATAAATAATCATTTTATAGACAAGTTATAGCTACTTGAAGGCCGTCGGTGAAAGTCGGAAGAGAGAGGAAGCCAGCATGGAGTTCGCAATCAACAAAGCGGATCTGGTCCGCGAGTTGAACTTGTCGCAAGGGGTTGTCGAAAAAAAGACGACGATTCCGATTTTGTCGAACGTGCTCATTGAAGCCGACGGGGACCGGATTGTCTTAACAGCAACCGACCTGGAGCTGGGCGTGCGTTGTTCCGCCCCGGCAATCGTAAAAAAAGGCGGATCTGGAACTATCCCCGCAAAGAAGCTGCTGGATTACGTGCGGCTGCTTCCTGATGGCGAAATCAACATCAAGTTTGCCGATACTCAATGGGCCACCATCACCTGCGGTCGCAGCAAAACGCGCATTGCCGGTATGAGCCGCGAAAGTTTCCCGGAACTGCCACACTTGCCTGAAGTGCTGGCGGAAATTCCGGTGAAGACACTGGCCATGATGATTTCGAAAACCATCTTTGCCATTTCTGCTGAGGAATCCCGCTTCACGCTGAATGGGGCATTGCTCATTGTGCGAGCTGACGGCATGGTGATGGTTGCCACCGATAGCCATCGACTGGCTTTGGTGGAACAGAAAGTGCAGTTAGGAAATCTGAAGGCACCGTATCGGGCATTGCTTCCCCGCAAAGCGATGAACGAAATTCTGAAGCTGGCCGCCGATGCTGAGCCAGACGCTAAGCTGATGTTTTCCGGTGACGACAATCATCTGTTTTTCACCCTTGGTCAACGTTTGCTGATCAGCCGTAAGCTCACCGGTAACTTCCCGGAATTTGAGCGCGTGCTTCCCAAGGAACATGCCCATGCAGTTTCCATGGATCGCGATGAGTTGAAGGGCGCTTTGGAACGCGTCATGCAGTTTGCTGATGAACGGTCCAGGGCCATTAAGCTGACCGCCGCGGCTAATGAATTCAAGTTGCACTCTTCGCTATCGGAGACTGGAGAGAGCGAAGAAACGCTTACCGTTTCCTACGACGGGCCGCCGGTTCAGATCGGCTTTAACGCGCAGTACATTGTGGATTTTCTGCGGGCTACTGCTGAAACGGAAGTGGTGTTCCACTTCAAAGATGGCGGAGCAGCTGGGGAAATGAGACCTGGCGGAGACGCCGCGTACACTTACCGTTACATCATCATGCCCATGCGCATTTGACGCAGTTTGCAGTATCTAAATTTTTGAGATTTGTTTTTGTTTGAAAGGAAAGTCAACTTGGCTACACCGACTGGGAATTACGATTCGACAAGCATTAAAGTTTTAGAAGGCCTGGAAGCAGTTCGATTGCGACCAGCCATGTACATCGGCTCCACATCGGAACAGGGTTTGCATCACTTGGTTTGGGAAGTGGTGGATAACTCCGTGGATGAAGCGCTGGCTGGTTATTGCGACACCGTCATTGTAAAAATCCTGAGCGACAATTCCATTTCTGTGGAAGACAATGGTCGCGGCATTCCCGTGGATATGCACGCTGAAGAGGGCGTTTCCGCTGCGCAGGTGGTGTTGACCAAACTGCACGCAGGCGGCAAGTTTGATTCCAACACCTACAAAGTATCTGGTGGATTGCACGGCGTAGGCGTAAGCTGCGTCAACGCGCTTTCCGAAAAGTTCGATCTGGAGATTTGGCGCGAAGGTTACACCTGGACGCAAGAGTATTCCAAAGGCGCGCCGCTGGCGCCGCTGGTGCGTGCCGGTAAAAGTAAGAAGCACGGCACGCTGATCACGTTCAGGCCCGACACCACTATTTTCACGGTTACTGAATACAACTTTGATACCCTGGCCAATCGTCTGCGCCAGCTAGCTTTTTTGAACAAAGGCCTAACCATCCAGTTGTATGACGACCGCGTGGATCCGCCCAACCATCACGAGTTTCATTATTCAGGCGGCATTTCGGAATTCATCAAGCATCTGAATAAATCGAAATCTGTGCTGCATGAAAAGCCCATTTACTTTGAAGGCGAACGGGACATGCCCACTGGTGGCAAAATCTCAATTGAAGTGGCCCTGCAGTACAACGACGGCTATACCGATACGGTTTTCAGTTTTGCGAACAACATCAACACCGTTGACGGCGGCACGCACTTAAGCGGATTCCGCAGCGCGCTGACCCGTACGATTAATGCCCATGGCCAATCGGGCGGCATGTTCAAAGACGTCAAAGAAAATTTGAGTGGCGATGACGTGCGTGAAGGGTTGACGGCGGTGGTGTCCGTAAAATTGCCCCAGCCGCAATTTGAAGGTCAAACCAAGGGCAAGCTGAACAGCGATATTCAGGGTCAAGTGGTGCAGTTGGTGAACGAAAAGCTTGGCGAGTTTTTCGAGAAGAACCAGGCGGTGATGAAAAAAATCGTGGGCAAGGCCATTGACGCAGCTCGCGCTAGAGAAGCTGCCCGCAAGGCTCGTGATCTGACTCGTCGTAAGGGTGCTCTTGATTCCGGTGGACTGCCGGGGAAACTTTCTGATTGCCAGGAAAAAGATCCATCCCGTTGCGAGATCTACTTAGTGGAAGGCGAATCGGCAGGTGGCACGGCGAAGTCCGGACGTGATCGTAAATTTCAGGCGATCCTTCCTTTGAAGGGAAAAATCCTCAACGTAGAAAAAGCGCGTTACGACAAAATGCTGGGGCACGACGAAATTCGGCATATGATCACGGCCATTGGCACGGGCATTGGTCACAACGATTTCGACATGACGCGCCTGCGCTACCACAAGATCATCATCATGACCGACGCAGACGTGGACGGCAGTCACATCCGCACTCTGCTGCTTACGTTTTTCTTCCGCCACATGCAGGAGCTGATTACGCGCGGCCATGTGTTTGTTGCGCAACCGCCGCTGTACCGCATGAAGAAGGGCAAGAAAGAAGATTACATCAAAGACGATAAGGAATTCACTAAGGAAATCCTGAAGCGTGCCACCGATAATTTGGTGGTGGAATATGGAACTCCTGCGGCAGCGAAACTGGAAGGTGCTGAACTGCGCACGTTCCTCAATGGTTTGGACGAATTCCAGATTATCTATCGGAAAGTGGAAAAGCGTCTGCGCGATTTACGCGTAGTGGAACTGCTGACCAACGTGGAATTGAAGATCGATTCCAAAGTGGACTTCACCGATCAAGCCAACGTCCAACCGCTGCTTGAGGCAATGAAAGCGGCTAAAGTGGAAGCGGAATTGGTGCAGGATGAAGAGCACGGCGCATGGACCATCGTGTACATTGATCCAACGAATGCCCGGCGTACGATCAACATTGAATTCGCCACGGGCCCCGATTTCCGCAAGCTGCGTTCACTGGCAAAGTCGCTGAGTAAGCATAATCATCCTCCGTTCACGGCGAAAAAAGGCGAGACCGGTCAGCCGCAAGTGTTGTCCAACTGGCGCGATCTTTTAGCGTTCGCCAGAGAAGAAGGCATGAAGGACGTAAACATTCAGCGCTACAAAGGTTTGGGCGAAATGAATGCGGAACAGTTGTGGGAAACAACCATGAATCCAGAAAAGCGCACGCTGTTGCGTGTCGATTTGAAGGATCTGGTGGAGAGCGATCAAATTTTCTCCACGTTGATGGGAGAGGATGTAGAGCAGCGCCGGAAGTTCATTGAGGATAACGCGCTGGATGTGCGGAACCTGGATATCTAAGCCAATAGAATTGTAGAACGACTTCAATATGATCATTTCGAGGTTGGAGCTAAAAAACTGGAGAAATTTTCGTGAACTGGATGTCAATCTTACTGAACGAGTTTTCATCATTGGTCCCAATGCTTCAGGAAAGTCCAACCTGCTTGACGCTTTCCGTTTCCTGCGCGACATAGCCAAGCCCGGCGGCGGATTGCAGCCTGCTCTTGCCCAACGAGGGGGAATCTCCAAAATTCGCTGTCTGGCTGCTAGCAAGGAGCCGGACATTGAAGTTGCCGTCGAATTATCTGAAGGCGAGAAGTCGATTTGGAGATACGAAATTGGTATTACTCAACAGGTTCGTGGATATCGCCAAGCCATTCTCCGTTACGAAAGAGTTTTGAAGAACGGTAAAATTGTCATTAACCGACCCAACAAAGAGGACGTCGAAGATGAGCTTCGACTTACCCAAACGGCTCTTGAACAAGTCAATTCAAACGCAGACTTTCGGGAAATCGCCAAATTTTTTGAGGAAATCCGCTACCTTCATTTAGTTCCACAATTGCTCCGGCATCCTGAAGTTTTTCAGGGCTCTGCTGTTCCAGATGATCCTTACGGTAGAAACTTTCTGGAAATGATTGTTAAGACTCCAGAAAAAACTAGAAGATCAAGACTGAAGCGAATTGAAGCAGCGTTAAAAGACGCCGTTCCCCAGTTGAGAAATCTTACCGACACCATCGATAAAACAGGTGTTCCTCACCTTGAAGCAACGTATGAGCACTGGCGTCCAAACGCGGGCCGACAGAGAGAGGATCAATTTTCAGACGGTACAATCCGGCTGATTGGCCTCTTCTGGTCGCTTCTGGAAGGCGATGCCCCCTTACTGCTCGAAGAGCCGGAATTATCTTTAAACTCAAAGATAGTTGAAAAACTTCCATCCCTCTTCTATCGCCTTCAAAAAAGACGAAACCGCCAACTTTTCGTAAGCACTCACAGTTCGGACCTTCTTTCGGACAAAGGCATTGGGGCAGAAGAGGTGGTGTTACTAACTGCGGATAAGGAGGGGACAAGGGCAAGGGTATGCTCATCAATTAAGGAAGTGTTGGTGATGCTCGATTCTGGGCTATCCATTGCTGACGCGGCGCTGCCAAAGGCGGCTCCCTCCAATCTCTTTCAATTGAATTTATTTGAATGAAGACTATTCCTGTAAATGTTGCCACTGAGGATGAGCTGAGTGAAGTCATCCTGCTGAAGCTACTTACGCACTCAGGGAGATTTGCCGTTGGCACATGCAACAGGCGTGGTGGATTTGGCTATTTACGAAATCGAATTGATGGTTGGAACAGTGCTGCGCGGGGCATCCCGTTCATTTTACTTACTGATCTGGATGAATGTGAGTGTCCTCAAAAGCTTCTTGAAACTTGGTTGAAGGTACCTCGACATCCAAACCTACTATTCCGCGTTGCAGTCCGCGAAGTAGAAGCCTGGATTTTGGCAGACAGAAAGAATTTTTCTAAATTCTTAGGCATTGATGAAAGATTCATACCTACAGAAGGCGACCTTCTGCCAGACCCAAAGAAAGCCTTAGTGGCTGCGGCTGCAAGATCAAGGAATAAGTCGATTCGCGAAAGCATTGTTCCAAAACTGGGAAGCACGGCAAAACAAGGACCAGATTACAATGCTTGCCTTGGTGGCTTCGTACAGAAGGATTGGAATGTGAGACGGGCACAAAAGCACTCACCCAGTTTGGCGAGAACAATTGTCAGGTTAGCCGCTTTTACTCCGACTTTCAAATAACATCGTTTTTATGAGGATCCAAAGTTATGTGTGGGTTACCTATTTTCCTCAGTACGGTACTTAGTTTTATTAGTACTATACGATCACATTAGTATTTGTATAGATTAACTAATTTGCATGAAGTTTCAAATGCCGTTTCCACTGGATACGGTCTTCCCCAAATTCCTGCCTTGCCCCTTTGGAGATGGCTGGTAAACTAGGACCAGTGCGATCTCTGCAATATGACGTGATCATTGTCGGTGCCGGTCATGCCGGTGTGGAAGCGTCGCGGGCTTGTGCCCGGCTGGGTTTGAAGACCGCCATGGTCACCATGAATATTGACCTGATCGCCCAAATGTCCTGCAATCCCGCAATTGGCGGTATTGCCAAAGGACACCTGGTGCGCGAGATCGATGCCTTAGGCGGCATTATGGGCCAAGCCACCGACGAAGTCGGCATTCAATTTCGACTGTTGAACACCAGCCGAGGCCCCGCCGTCTGGTCCCCCCGTGCCCAGTGCGATAAGAAGCAATATCGCATTCACATGAAAGCACTGCTGGAGCAGGAACCGAACCTGAGGATTCTGCAAGCGGAAGTTTCTTCGTTGATCATTGAACCCCAGCCCAATGGGCGGAATCGGGTGCGCGGTGTTCAGTTGCGGGATGGTCGATCTGCCGAAGCTGGCGCCGTAGTAATCACCACTGGGACGTTTTTGAACGGCTTGGCCCACGTGGGCGAACAGACCTACAGTTGCGGTCGTAACGGCGAAGCCCCATCGAATATGCTGGCCGACCAGTTCCGCACTCTGAACCTGCAATGGACCCGCCTTAAAACCGGCACCCCGCCGCGGTTGGATGGGCGTAGCATTCATTGGGATCGCTTTGAGGCCCAGGATGGGGACAAGGTTCCCACCCCGTTCAGCTTTCTGACCGACAAGATTGAACGGGAACAAATCCAATGCCATATCGCCTTCACCAGTGATGAGACGCATCGCATTTTGCGGGAAAGCATTGCCCGATCTCCCCTGTACAGTGGGCAGATTGAAGGGGTAGGTCCACGCTACTGCCCGTCGATTGAAGACAAAATCGTCAAATTCCCAGATAAACTGCGTCACCAGATTTTTCTTGAACCGGAAGGGCGTGACACCAACGAAGTCTACGTAAACGGCATGTCCACCAGCATGCCCATCGACGTGCAAACCGCCATGGTAGCCTCTGTACCCGGCCTGGAAGATGCCGAAATGATCCGCCCCGGTTATGCCATTGAATACGACGCCATTGACCCGCGTGAGCTGGATCATACCCTGGAAGTGAAAAAGCTGGAAGGCCTGTTCCTGGCCGGTCAAATTAACGGCACTTCCGGATACGAAGAAGCAGGTTGCCAGGGCTTAATTGCCGGTTTGAACGCGGCATGTAAGGTGAAAGGCATAGAACCCGTAATTCTGGGCCGAAGCGACGCCTACACCGGCATTCTCATCGATGATCTAATTTCCAAGGGTGCCGATGAGCCCTACCGCATGTTCACCTCGCGCGCCGAGTTCCGTTTGCATCTGCGGATTGACAATGCCGATGAACGGCTAACTCCCATTGGCAGACGCGTCGGGCTGGTGAGTGACGAACGTTGGCTTCGCTTTGAAAGAAAGCAGCGGCAGAAAGTTCGTTTGCTGGAATTATTGAATACGGTCAGGATCACACCAGATCTGGCTCTGGCCGCGGACGACCGTCCATTTCTTGGCGTGTGGTTGAAGAGAACGGAATCTTCCCTAACCAAAATTGCTTCTTTGATTGAATCGCACCTGGGTGAACCGCCTGAAACTGGTCTGTTGACCACTGTTGAAACGGAAACCAAGTATGCCGGTTACATTGGCCAGCAAGATCGGCAGGTGCTGCGTTTGAAGGAATCAGAGCGACGCACCATCCCATTGACCTTTGCGTACCGGGGGATTCCAGGGCTGTCTCACGAGGTTCAGGACAAATTGGAGCGCGTTCGACCGACAACTTTAGGGCAAGCAGCACGGATTCCAGGTGTAACACCAGCAGCTATCGCTGTTTTGGACGTGTATTTGAATCTAGCGTAGTATTCCAGGTGATGTTCCACGTGGAACAATAGTCGCGACGGCTCACTGTTTCACCATTCACGTTCCACGTGGAACAATCCTGTGGCACACTAACAGGGTGTGAACTGAGCGGACAAGCTGGAAAGCTTCCCCCTCTCATTTCAAAATCTAGGAGACCATCACAATTGGGAAAGGTAATCGCAATAGCCAACCAGAAAGGGGGCGTCGGTAAGACCACTACGGCCATCAACCTTGCCGCCTCACTGGCGGCGAATGAGTTGAAAGTGCTCCTGATCGACATTGACCCCCAGGGTAATTCGACAACAGGATTGGGAATTGCCAAAGATCCCGATAATCCCACCATCTACCATGTCTTGGTTGGGGAAAAGACTGCTACCGAAGTGATTGTGACTACAGCCTGCGATGGGTTGCACATTCTGCCAGCCGATAGGAACCTAGTGGGGGCCAATATTGAAATGGTGGGTTGGGAACAACGCGAGTACCGGCTGAGGATGGCTGTGGAGCCGCTGAAGGATCAGTACGACTACATTCTCATTGATTGTCCCCCTGCGTTAGACCTTCTCACGTTGAACGCGCTTGTTGCCGCGAATTCGCTGTTGATTCCCATTCAGTGCGAATTCTTTGCTCTGGAGGGAATTTCCCAGCTTCTCGACACGGTGGAGCGCATCAAAGAATCGTTTGAGCACAGCCTGACCATTGAAGGCATTGTTCTTACCATGTACGACGACCGTACCAGCCTCACTCGTCAGGTGGCTCAGAATTTGAAGGAATTCTTCCAGGGAGAAGTGTTTGAGACCGTTATTCCTCGCAATGTCCGCTTAGCCGAAGCGCCCAGCCACGGTAAGCCGATATTGCTTTACGATATGCGCTCGAAGGGTGCAGAAAGCTATATGAAATTGGCAAAGGAGATGATCACCAATGAGCAGCGGAAACGACAATCAGCGCAAAGCGCTGGGTAGAGGCATTTCTGCCCTGCTCCCAGGGCGTCCCATTAATCCCCCAGTCAGCCCCACTGGACCGCCACCCCCCAATATTGCGCTATTGGCGGTGCAACCAGCGGTGCCCCCGCCCGAACCTGGTCACAATTCCATTCTGAATTTGCCGATTGGGAAGATTGAACCCAATCCAATCAACCCTCGCACGGTTTTCCAGCAGGAAAAGTTGGCGGAGCTAGCGCAATCCATTAAATCGAATGGAATTATTCAGCCGTTGGTGGTGCGCAAGGCGGCGGGCGGTGGGTATCAACTGATTGCCGGGGAACGCCGTTGGCGTGCGGCGAAATTGGCGGGTATGGAAACTGTCCCCGTAGTTGTGCAGGAGTTGGCCGAAAGCCGTTTGCTGGAAGTGGCGCTGATCGAAAACATTCAACGGGAAGATTTAAATCCCATGGAAGTGGCCCAGGCGTTTGAGCGTTTAACGCATGACCACGGTTTGAGTCATGAAGAAATTGGCCAGCGCACGGGTAAAGAACGCAGCACGGTGACCAATATGCTGCGGCTGTTGCGCTTGCCGGCGTCCATTCAACTTCTGATGGCAGAACAAAAACTGGGTATGGGACATGCCCGGGCGTTGTTGGGTCTGCCAACCGACGAAATGATTTGCGAATTGGGTGAAAAGGCAGCGGCGCAGACCATGTCGGTTCGGCAGGTGGAGCAGACGGTGCAGAAGTTGAGCAAAGCACCGGAATCAAAACCAGAGGAACCCAAGCCGGTGGATCCTAATGTGAAGGCTGCTATCCAGGAACTTATCCATACACTGGGCACTAAGGTGCGCATTGTGGAGAAGAGCGCAAACCGGGGCAAAATTGAGATCGACTACTTTTCCGCAGATGATTTAGATCGCATTTACACTTTGATTGTTGGAGAAGCCCCACTGTAGTGCAAGCTCTGCTATGCTTCATGACGTGGCCAAGACAAAGGATCTAACGAAGAGTACCCGAAAGGAAGAGCGGGAGAAAGCAGAGGCCGAACTGCCCGCCCCGCTACCAGTTCTGCGAGCCATGTTCGAGTGGCTGGAAAAGAAGTTGGATGCAACCCCGTGCGACCACACACATCGGTTCACATTGCAGTACGCCCGCACCAATGAGTTGGATGAAGAAGCGTTGCTGGAATGGCTGCGCGATTACGGTGGCGTGTGCGATTGCGAAGTGCTGGCCCAAGTGGAAAGTTCCAATGCAGCGTTGAAGGGCTAGGGCTCTTCTAACTTCCATTGAATCAATACTTTAATGAGCCGTGACCGCAAGGGAGCGGTCTCTTAACCACAGTTGTCCCAACAAAGTTTGGAGATTCTACAGGCATCCCTGCCCAATACCATCGCGTCGACGAAGCGTATCAGGCCTATGAAAAACCGCTCCCTCGCGGTCACGGCTCCGTAGAATCAATACTTTAATGAGCCGTGACCGCAAGGGAGCGGTCTTTTA
>JANMWO010000096.1:0-12376 GCA_031394025.1 Acidobacteriota bacterium | reverse complement strand
TAAGGACTGATTCTACCGAGCCGTGACCGCGAGGGAGCGGTTTTTCAAAAGCCTGTTACGCTTCGCTCCAAAACTTAAAGCAGTACGATTGCAGTAAAAACTTATGACATTGGGCTGAATGCCTGCCCCACAAACTCAACTCCTGGTCTAGTGAAAGCTAGTCCATTTAGTGTGGGGCAGGCGATTCCGCCTGTCCGCTCGCTTGCGAGCGAAGTTTTCATTCCGATTTCCAAGGAACTACAGGTTCACTCTACGCAGCGCGCAGAAATGGAACATCCTCCTGCTGGCTTGCCCGTCGATAGCCGGATAGCGGTGGCCGAATTGGAACCACTTGACCTGTGGCAATGCTGTCGGTGGGAATGGCCCGCACGTTTGGACGGGTGCTGTGAAAATAATCGCTCAGCGGATACAACGCGTACGGAGTCAGTTCGCGGAATACCTTTCCCAACTTTTGTTCAACGCGATAAGCAGCATGAAAAAATAATCCACGATCTATGTCCAAGCGGGTGCAACAGAGTTTCCAATCTGCGCCCAAAAGGTAGTGGAACGTGAATAACTTGTGTTCTTCAGGCGTCAAGGTGCGCTTGGCCACCAATAGGAAATCGGCACAATACTCTTCGTCTTTGCGACCCCAGGCCATGCGTCTGTCTTTGCCTGGAACGAATTCAATGGTTGCCCTGGTGAGATGCTTTTCCTTTTCATGGCAATATCGAAAACGTTTGTAACAGGCACGAAAAATATTACGAAGCGCGCAATTGCAAGGGTTGATTCCTCCCCTCTTTCCAATTCGCAAACCCAACCCGCGGCACGACGTGCAGTTATGCAGCGCCAGCGCCAGTGTTTCTGATCTTGTCCATTCCATTGTTTTTGTTTTTTCCTCTATCACCCATTTGCTGGGTGCTCTCAAGTTCCTGTCTCAGAATATAGATTAAGAAATTTTCGTCAACCTTATATCTTTAAGGCCGACCTTCATAACTCAATCTTAATCAGGTAATAGACGCCTATCTGCATGAAATAGAACAAGTAAAAGATTGCAACAACGCTCTCAACCATTTTCGGGTAGTATATCTTTTGCGGTGATTTAAGAAACTTAAGCTAAACCTATTTCTTAAAGAAATAGGTTATTAGGACGCGTTTATGTTCTTCAATGAACTACAGGATCGTTTGCTTGTCCTTTTGCGAGCAAAAATACAAGGCGGGGAATTTACTGAGCGCAGCTTGGCCAAGCTCACCGGAATATCCCAGCCTCACGTCCACAACGTGCTCAAAGGGGCACGCAAGTTCTCCCCGGATATAGCGGATTCCATTCTCAAAAGATTGAGGCTCACCACGCTTGATCTGTTTGATGCCCGGGAACTGATTGCTCACCTTTCCCGTCATTCGCCTGATCAGGATCAGCGATATTGCAGGGTCAGTGTTCTGGAGGGAATATTGGGTCCAGGACAAGCCATCCCGAAGTCCGCACCAGAGGGCGAAACTTATACGATTCCCCAATCACAATTGAAATCTGTAACTGATCCGGTTGCCGCACGGCTGGGCTTCGATCCTGAAATGCGAGGGACGTTCGCGGGCGGCGAAGTAGTGTTGTTGGACCAATCGGAAATGGGGCGGACCTATTTGGAATCACAAAGCCTTTACGTCATCCTATCGGAACGCGGAGCCTTGGTTCGTAAGCTGCGCCAAAGCGAGGAAACCTTGTGGATGAGGAACAGTTCTGACATAGATACAGGCGAAACAATTGAGCTGAACGGGCGGAATATTATTGATGTGGTTGTAGCAAGAGTGGTCTGGCTGAACAAGCGCCGACGGTGGGGCGACGAACTATTTGCAGAACGCGGTGCATAGTCCGTCTTGAATCCACAACGTCGCCAACCAGGCCTTAGACTTTGACTCGGAATCCTTTTTCCGAATCTTGCAGCAAAGTATTCAAAGCCTGAATGCGCTGCGATACATGATCGAATCCAAATCGGATATGTTTGCGCATAGCCCGGTCTGCCAATGCTACCTTGCCCTGATTCAAGGACTCCATCAAGGTGAGATGCCAATGCGGAGGAAGGCGGTAAAACTGGGACGCGCTGTTGAAGAGCCACGTCAAAACCATTGTCTGATTACGGTCAATGGCATGTACAAGGGCTGGGCAACCACCGCATTCGCCTAGCCGCGTATGGAACTGTGCATGCGCCCGATGGGCCGTAAAAACAAGCTCGGCAACTTCGCCATTCCTACATTGCACGGCACTTTCATAGTGCGAATCCAAGGCAATAGCCAGATCCAGCATCTCTTTACGATCCGCTTCAGTGGCCCGTTCCGCAAACAATCTTGCCGACATGGTTTCCAACGCTTCACGCAAAATGTAATGGCCCATCACGTCGTCTTCGGTTGGAATACGAACTCGTGTGCCAACGCGAGGTCGGCTCTCCACAATGCCCTCCAATTCCAATTTTTGCAGGGCTTCGCCAACTGGAAGAAGGCTCATTCGCATTTCGGCTGCCAGCTTACGACGGGAAAGCGGAGTGCCCAATGGCAAATCTCCCCGCAGGATATTTGTGCGCAAGGTATTGTAAGCCTGTTGGGATAGACTCCCCTTGCCTGCAACGTTCGTTTTTCCAACAATGGACATTCATTCTTCCTATTCCCTCAAAAAAGACAATGAACGACTTAATATCAAGTCCACGCCTCATATGCAAGTTATTTTTTCAGAACCGGTCGGAACTGCCCATTTCGCAAAAACTGAAATTTGGAAATAGGATGGGTAGTGTTAGCCTAAATCTATGACCCGCCCTAAGCCAGAAGAGTACGCGCCGTACCACGAATCCTACATATCCAAGGTCCCCGATGGTGACATTCTGGACACCCTGGAAGAGCAAACCAGTGAAACCCTGGACCTGCTGGAAGCTGTCCCCGAAGCGATGCAAACCAGCAGTTACACACCAGGCAAGTGGACCATCAAACAATGCGTTGGCCACATGATTGATACCGAGCGCATTTTCAGCTATCGACTCCTGCGCATTGCCCGCAACGATCAAACGCCCCTGGCCGGTTTTGAACAAGACGATTACGTAGCAAATTCCGACAGTAACAATCGTACTTGGGAAGACTTGTTGGAAGATTATGAATCTGTGCGCATGTCCACGCTATCTCTGATTCGGCAATTCAAAGGTGACGTCTGGGATAGGCACGGAACAGCCAGCGGCAACAAACTGACGGTACGGGCTATGGCATTTTTGATCGCTGGTCACGAACTCCATCATTTGGCCATTCTGCGCGATAAATACGGCTGCAAGTAGCTCTGCGTCGTTGCATCAGCCTGTTAAACTCAAGGACGGAAACCATGCGTATTTTCATTCCTTTTACTCTTTTGATTTTCACTGTCATGGCATTTGCAGCCGACCCTTGGCCGCAATTCCGTGGACCAGGATCGAACGGATTTGCCGAGGATCCCCGCCTGCCTGACCGTTGGAGCGAAACCGAAAATGTGAAGTGGAAAGTGGATGTGCCGGGCGTGGGATGGTCGTCCCCAATTGTTTGGGGTGGCAAGATTTTTTTAACAGCGGTAATCGCTGCCGATTCAAAAGAGGCTCCGAAAAAGGGGCTTTATTTTGGCGGCAACCGCGAGTCTTTGCCAACGGATGAACATCGCTGGATGCTTTACGCTTACGATTTTGCTACGGGCAAGAAGTTGTGGGAGCGGGAAACGCATCGGGCTGTTCCAACATCGTCGCGACATCTGAAAAACAGCTATGCCAGTGAGACTCCAACCACGGATGGCAAATTGGTCTACGCCTACTTCGGAAACGTGGGGCTGTATGCTTTTGATTTTTCCGGGAAGCTGGCCTGGAAGAAAGAATTTCCGGCACGCAAGACTCGCTATGGCTGGGGCACAGCGGCATCGCCAGTGCTGCATAAAGGACGCTTGTACCTGGTGAACGATAATGACGAAGCGTCCACTCTGTTGACGCTGGACGCAGGGACAGGGCAGAAGATTTGGGAAGTGAGTCGCGAAGAGAGAAGCAATTGGGCCACGCCGTTTGTTTGGGAAAATGCGCAGCGGACAGAAATTGTGACATCGGGAACGGACAAAGTTCGGTCCTATGATTTGGATGGGAAAGTGTTGTGGGAGTTCAAAGGAATGTCCAGCATTGTGATTCCCACCCCGTTCACGCGCTTCGGGCTGTTGTACATGGCTAGCGGCTACGTGCAGGATCAGGAGCGGCCAGTTTATGTGATCAAGCCTGGCGCCAAAGGCGACATTACCGGCAACAAAGATCAGCTTGCCTGGTACAAGCCGCAAGCGGGCCCCTACAACCCTTCGCCGTTGGTTTATGGCGACATCTATTTCACTTTGCTGGACCGTGGCTTCTTCACTGCCCACGATGCCAAGAATGGGGATGAACTTTATGCCAGACAGCGGATTGATGCAACGGCAGGCGCGTTCACCAGTTCGCCGTGGGCCTACAACGGAAAAGTATTTGCCTTAAGCGAGGATGGCGATACGTTTGTGCTGGCTGGTGGCAAGGAATATAAATTGTTGGGTAAGAACTCGCTGAATGAAATGTGCATGGCCACTCCAGCGATCTACGATGGTTCACTGTTGATCAGGACTGCGGGGAAGTTATACAGAATTAGCGGGTCAAAGTGACGGCCTTGGTCTGTGTTGCAGACCAAAGCCAAATTGGGGGACGGGATTGAGTGCTTAAGGGCACTTCTTGTTTTATAAATTGTTCAATCTGCCCGGCGTTGCTTACGGAACATTCCCAGTCCAATGAGGACGGAGGCCGCAACCAAGTAGGCATCAACCTCGGGGAGAGATCTGTTGAAAACGGAACTTACCTGACTGCCAAAAGCAGCGGGCAGCAATAGGACTGCCAAAATTGCAAGTGGGATAGCGACGATCTTTCCTGTTCTAATTACTTTCATATTTTTGAGATACAAATGTCTGACCGGATCTTCATTAGTATGCTCGGAGACACCGCCTTACGACTAGCCCTCAAATGAGGGGATAAGGCGTGGGATGATGAGGGGGGAGACCATAAATTCATGAAATTGACCAGCGGCTTCATATTTGCAGCTATTTTGTCCTGTACCGCGCTGATGGCAGCGGAGACTGCCTTGCCCGATCCATTACTGGACAGTCCAAAATCATTACAAGGCAAGCAATCGGCAGTTTTTGCAGGTGGATGTTTTTGGTGCACTGAGGCTGTATTTGAATTGATCCGGGGCGTGGACACGGTAATTTCTGGCTATGCCGGGGGCGATAAGAAAACGGCTCACTATGAAATGGTGGGTGAAGGAAGAACCAATCACGCCGAATCCATTCAAATCAACTACGACGCATCGAAGATCAGCTACGGCCAATTGTTGAAGATCTTTTTCGGATCAGCTCATGATCCAACGCAGGTGAATCGTCAAGGTCCAGATTCTGGCAGGCAGTATCGGTCCGCTATTTTTTATGTCAATGAAGAACAGAAGAAGATTGCCGAATCGTACATTGCGCAACTGACCGATGCCCATGTTTTTTCCAAGAAGATTGCCACAGAAGTAGCCGCTTTGCCAGCCTTCTATCCGGCGGAAGGGTATCATCAGGATTTTGTTAAACTGAATCCGAATCACCCTTACGTTTTGGTGAACTCTGTGCCGAAAGTTCAGAAGACCAAGGCAATGTTTAAGGATTGGATTAAGAAGTAGCTTGTATGACGCGGCTTGGCCTTCCATTGATTTGCCTTTCGTTGGCTGCTTACGGGGCTGACGCTCCGCCGGGGCTTGTTCGTTTAGCTGCTGAGCGCGAATCAAAGACGGAAGACGTGCGGTCGAAGTACCTCTACAAACAAGTTGTGCTGTTCCAGGAAATCGGCAAAAGTGGGACGCGCGGTGGAGAGTATCGTGAACAGCGCGAGGTTATCTTTTCCCCTGGTGGAGAACGGACGGAACGCATGGTGGGCAAGCCTTGGAATACGCTGGCACTGATTCGGCTGACGGACGAAGATTTTCGTGACATGCGCGAAGTACAGCCCATGTTGTTGACCAGGGAATCGTTGTGGCTTTATAAAGCGGAATCGCGCGGAGACGAAATTATTGACTCCATCGATTGCTGGGTGATTTCCATTAAGCCACGACAGATTCTGGATGGCCAGCGTTTGTTTGAAGGGCTACTGTGGGTGGATAAATCGGATTATTCCATTATCCGCAGCGAAGGTCGAGCCATGCCCCAGATTTTCAAGCGTAAGGAAGAAAATTTGTTCCCTCGCTTCACGACGGTTCGTAAAAAAGTTGAGGGCGGCTTCTGGTTTCCTTCAGTGACCGTTTCCGACGATGTATTGGAATTTTCAGGCGGGTCGGTTCGTCAAAAAATGAAGATCACCTATAGCGATTACCAGCGTTTTGGTGCCGAATCTATTGTGAAATTCGACGCGGAAACTAAGCCGCAATGAATGGGCAGGGGCTATGTGCGGTTTGCCGGAATGCCCGCTTCATTGAATCGGACAGAGGCAGCCGATTCCTGCAATGCACCTTATCAAAAGAGGATTCAAGCTTTGCGAAATACCCCAGGTTGCCGGTATTGCGCTGCAGTGGATATGTAAAATCGGCAACATTGGAGAACTGTGAGTCACGTTTGGGATGAATGGATCGCGCCTGGTGCGATATTAGAACTGGTGCGGAATACGGCACCGTTTTTGCCGCAATTGCCAGTTGAAGAAAAGCCGCTTGGGGAATTGGGGGAAGGTCCGCAAGGGCATCTGCGGATTCTGGCATCTGCCCCGGCGGCACTGCTGAAAGAAGCAACTCCACCCGAAGAACTACTCAACTACTTGGCCGTGTGCCTGGCCTCGCATCACGCTACGGTGGCGACTTTTGTCCCTACCGATGTGGATACCAAAATCCGTGGTTTGCTTTGGCGCAAAGTGCGGCAGCAGGAAGTGCTGCGTCCGATGATTGACCTGGCCCTGCTGATGGGTGGCTGGTCGCTGGATGGCATTTCCACGCGCGCTACAACGCTTAAGGATTGGGGTCCGGTGAGTGGTCATAACGGAGAGTGGCTTTCTGTAATTTGCGCTGCCCACGGTCGCGCGTTGAAAATCGGCGATGCGGAATATGCGGAAAAAACCGGCGTCGCGATTGATGCGGAATTGCAGCGGGAAACCGATGTTTTCGCTTATGCGCTTTCGGCACATGGCCTGGAACTGGACACGCTTCGGCTGGCCGCAAGCTTGACCCACAATCTGGGTGATGTGGATCAGGCGATCAGCTTTTGGACCACGGAAGAGATGACATCAGCGGCGCGAGTGCGGTTCCATAGACTGGCGCATGAAAATACTAAGCCGTACAACGGAATGTTTCAGCATGCGGCGGCACTGTATCGGGAGGCGATGTCCACTGAGGGGCATCGGCACTACCCTTTGCGGCATGTGAAAGCGTTGCGCAGGTCGGCGGATTTATTGCTGCCGTTGGGGCCATTTTTGGATGACTGGGGTGGCCTGTTATCGTCCCATCCTTCCTTAAAAATTGGGGAACGGGCGGAAGTGCTGGATGAGATGATTCGCGGCTGTCGCAAGATTGCCGGGCAACAGGGTTACTATCGCGCCATCGCTGGATTTCAGGCGGCGGATCAGCGGACTTTTGAACAAGCCTTGATTTACTTGCCAGGTTCTTCACGCAAAGAAATGCGCGAGAGTTCCTTTCAAAAGCAGATTGCTGTGCCCCGAGTTTCTTTCGAGTCGATGATGAAGAAAAAGGTGGTGAATCTGCGATTGAAGGTCAAAGCAATTCGTTAGCCCAGTTGTCCTTCATCGGCGGAAGGCCCGTAAACTGAAGGCACCGCAATATCCAGCAAACGCAAGTATACGCCCATTTGAGCGCGATGATGCACGTTGTGATTCATCACCCAACTGCGCACTACGGCGATCTTGGGTAGAGTCATCAGCGTCTTGTCACCCATCTTGAGAGACCAGGGTTGCATCCAGGTTTCATCGGAACAACCAGCAATGGCAGTGCGGCCTGCGGCAACGTTCTTATCGAACTCGGCCAGAGCATCGGCTTGGGTTGCAACTGGGGGCATGGGAGGATTTCCAGCCAAGTCCAGCGAACTGTGACCAATGGTCATGACGGCCCAAAACGGGATATGGGCCAAGTGAGAAACCAGCCGCGCAGCGGTCATTGATTTTGTGTGCGGGGCAAAGTCGAATTTTTCAGTTGGAACTCGTTCCAGGGTTTTACGGGTGGTTGCCATTTCCAAATCGTATTCTGGCAACAAGGCGGCGCTGATTGACATTGTGGGGCTCCTTAATTTGGGTGAGCTTTTATTATGACTGAAGAATCATTTCGATTTCTCGACGCGGTCGCGAATTGCCAGCATTTCCTTGCGCGTTGCTCCGGGAACGTTATGTTCCACCAAAGTGCGACGGAACCATCCGGCATCCCGCAATAGATCTATGCGGGAGCGATTGATGTAGATCAGATAAGCACCCCCAGGGGCGTCCAGCAGCATGGTCACTCCAAGCGAACCATCGAAATAATGAGTGGACCGGATTTGCTTGGAAACGATCAGCAAAATATTCGGGTTTGGATTGTGAATGGAAACGTGAATCACGTTCAACAGCGGCTTCATACCAAACCCGTATCGTTCCCTTGACCAGTAAATAAAGTGATCGCTGGATTGCGGCTTGGCGCCAGAAAACTCTTGCAGATGACGAAAGACTTCTGGAAATTTATCGTGCAGGTAAGGGAAGCTGCGAATGAGTGAGGAATAGATTTCGGCAATGTCAGAGGCGCTTTCCTTATCGTTGATGCGGCCCAGGGCGGCGTTTCCGCGATTCAGATAGCCAGCAACGTAGTCAAGCATGGAACGGCGAAACAACACATTCGCTTTTTGTGAAGCATCTGTTGCGGCCCAATCCACACTGTTCTTCACAAGGTTAATTTCGTGCGTGCTGAGTTTGGAACCGCACTTGCCAGGTTGGCAAAGGCGAATGTCTTTCAGTTCCTGATCGGACAGTGTTAAACCGGCGAGGTCCTCAGTTTTAGGCGGATTGTGAAACGCTTTCGCCTCAGGAACCATGGAGCTCAGTTTGAAGTTTTCCACATTGCGAAACCATTTCAGAAATTCTTCTTTGGACTTACGAAGTCTCACTGCACCGAGAATGGCCAGGTCGTGATCGGTGGTTTTTATGATTCGGGCAATGGATTCACCTTTGTCCAATCGTTCCATTTCAGCGGGGGAAATGGCGCAGCACAGTGATTCTGATGTAGCTGCGGTCATTTGCCTGGTGGCCAATAGCAGTAGAATTAGGCCTAAAACAACCCAGGATTGGGAAATGCACTTCATGCTGAAATGATGGTCCTTTCCTAGCGCTTCTCCCGCTCATGCTGCTCTTTCAAAAACTTAGGATCGTCCATGCGGGGGCCTGCTTCGCCATCCCTCGGCTCCTTTGCTTTTGCTGGATCAAACAGTTCACTCACAATCGGCTGACGCTGGTACGGAGTGAAATCTGGAGTCATCGTGAAGCAGTCCGCCAGGTCTGCACCAGTGGCGTCGTATAAATTCAGAGCAGGCATTTTCAGCAGTCGAAAAATCGTTTTCAGCAAACCAGGGAAGCTGGAATTCACATGGGATACATAGTTTTTCTTGGCATACGGGCTGGCCACCATCAGCACAGTGCGATGCGAATCAATGTGGTCCACACCGCCTTGGGCATCGTCTTCAGTGACGAACACGGCCATGTTCTTCCACCAGGGAGTGCTGGATAAAAACTCCATGATGCGGCCTAGCGCGTAATCGTTATCGGCCACATAAGATGCCGTAAACGGATACCCATCTTCAGGTCGAGGCTTGGCTGTATGATCGTTAGGCAGATGGATAAACAGGAACCGCGGCAGATCCTTGCCAGTGCGCACATACAGCCGCTCCACTTCCTGAATAAACTGTGTAGCGCGGAACTGATCGGGGATGTTGGTGTTGTAATTGGGATAGTCGCGGGACGTGTTTTGATACAGCGGATCGGGCATGGGGACATTCGTTAGAAAGCGCGCCCCGGTGGGTTTCAAGCCTTCCCCTTCATCCGCGCCAGCCAATTCAAAGCCTTCGCCATAGTTGCGAAACGAAACATTATTCCTGGCCAGGTGATGCCAAATTGCCCCAGCCTCCAATTGCTCTTCGGGATGCACGGAAGAGTTGCTGCCGGTGAAAAGGTAGCGGCCTGGAGCGTTGGTTGGAAAGCGGAAATCCTTCTGCCCACCATAGGCGGCCATCAATGTGGATTCCGTCCAGGCGTTAGGGTACGAACCTACCAGCCAATGATGGCCATCCACACTCACTTCTGAATCGGCATAGAAATTGTCACTCATAGACCATCGCTGCACCATCTCATGATGATTGGGCGTGACGTTCACATTGCGCATGCTGAAGCGCTGGCGCAGCTCTTTCTTATCGGCAAACACTATGCCGCGTGTACCGAAACGAGCCAGGTCGTAAGAGCCTTCCACGGGGCCGTTAGAGGCTTTTTCTATATCGCCAAACACTTCGTCAAAGGTACGATTCTCTTTCACAATCAGGACGACGTACTGGATCGCATCGGGCAGAGGAGCGACTTTATCTTTCGATGGAACGAACCCGTTCAGCGCCATTACGCGGGCTGTATGAGCCGTCAATTCCGAAGCCGAAGGCAAAGGGAACATGGAGATACTACCGCGTCGCAACAAGCCTTGAAAGCTGACAGGCAACGCCCTTTGCATGTTGGCATTGGGTCCTGAACCATGTCCCTTGGCATTGGATACGAACAGCATTCCTTCATGAATCGCAACTCGAGTGGGGAACCAGCCAACGGGAATGTGGCCCATCACCTTGTTCTTTTTACGATCAATCACCCCAACAGCATTGATCCCCGATTCGGCCACCAGCAGCCAATCTCCATGGACAGTCAAACTGGTTGGCAGAATACCGCGCAAAGTCTCCAACCCGGCAATGCGAATTTCAATTTGCGCTTCCACCTTGAGTGAATGAATGTCGATGACCGTGATGGAATCATTGTTGCCATTTGCGACGTAGGCCTTGTCTGTTGTTACGACGACTCCGGAAGGGCTGGAGCCTCCGTGAGAATTCTTGCCAAAGGGCAGGCCTGTGGGAATGAACGCTTCCACTTTAGGAGAATCAGGATTTTCAACATTGATCACCGTTACGGAATTGGATTCCTTAACGTTGGGATCACCCAGGCCTGGAACGTTCACCATGTCCCCTTTGCCGTTGGGTCGGCGAGCACCTACTGTGGCTTCGTTGCTGGGAAATCCAAAGGCTGGAAACGGAAGTCCTGAATCCACTGCGTTCTGTTTTTCTGCACCAGGCACAGGGGAATATTCAAACATTCCAATGTTGGTGACCCACACTTGTTTCTTATTCGGGGAAAGGGCAATAGCGAAGGGAAGGCGTCCAACACGAGTGCTGGAAAGGATGCGGCGCTTCCTTACGTCCAGCGCCACCACGCGGAAGTTGGCTTGATCGACGACATATAAAACACCCTGAGTGCGATCAAATACAAGGTCGCCAGAATAGGAGTCTTTGAAATTTCCATAGTTCAAACGAAAGACATGTTTGGTGTGCCCGCTCTGCGCATTAAGCAAGCGCACGTTACCAGAATTGCCTTCACTGGCGAAGATGTCTTTGTCATCGTCGAAAGTGAGTCCCATAAATACGCTGTAGAAATCATCTTCTGTTTCTTTCTCTTTCTCGCCTTTCTTAATAGCTGTATGGGTGACGCCTCGCCAACCTTCCTTTTCGTTGAGCAGAACGGAGAGCGAGTATTTGTTGGGACCACCATCAGAGGTGACTACGGTTTTTCCATTGGGACTGATGGCCAAACCCCACGGGCCAGGTCCAGTGGAAAATTGCCGACCCAGCGGCGCGATCATGCGCCCGCCAGGCAAGATGGATTCGGCTCCGGGCCGACGCAACACAGGACGGTTGCCAGCCGGTGGACGCCAGTTCTGGGCCGTTAAAGGCACCAGCCAAAATCCGCTGAGGGACAGACACACTATGAACCAGGTCCGCATGAGGGTAATCTGTTTATTATGCAACGCCGACACTTGCTGGGCGCACTCAGTGCCCCAGTTTTTCACCGAGGTAACAAAAAAATATACATGGCGATGGCTGCGGAACAGATGCCAGCCACTTTGGAATCCGATTGCGATGCTGGGATTTTGGAAGTGCGCAGATATAGTGGTGACGCGTCTGCCGCAGTGGAGTTCGTGTTGCTTTTAGAGTCCCATGGAATCCGCGTGGTTCAACGGCAAGGGCTGCAACTGCAATTAGCGTTTGCATCGGCGGAGAAGCGCCAAGCCTTATGGCAACGGATGACCGCTGATGTTCATTGGCAACAATTGCGCGAGAGGG
>JANMWO010000095.1:0-9701 GCA_031394025.1 Acidobacteriota bacterium | reverse complement strand
CTTAAAGCAAGAGGGAGTAAAGATCGACCCCAAACGCATGGATGAATCCTACGGTCGCTTTGCCTGGATCTATGACCTGGATGGGAATAAAATTGAGCTCTGGCAGCCGATGCCCAAAAAGCCCTAAGGGCGTTTCACTGCACAATCAATCGGCTTTCCGTAGCAATGGTCCCCGTGGTAGGCAATGCTTTTCCAAAGCGTTAGCTTGCTCGCTACCGTCATGACGGTGTAACCACTGTTGTCATCAATCGCGTTTTCCGTCTCGAAACCTACGTATTTCGGGACGCAAAATAAGTCCCAACGCTGGGACTTTCCTTTGCTACATTGTTACAATGTCAAATGTTATTGTCACCGGATGTAGTTCGGGAATCGGTTTTGCAACTGCGCTTGAGCTCGCTCGTGCGGGGCACCAGGTTTTTGCCACCATGCGCCATCCAGAGCGGTCACCGCTACTTGAAGAGACCGCAGCAAACGAGAAATTGCCGATCAAAGTCTTACCATTGGATGTCGATTCTGACGAGTCCGTGAGCTCGTGCTTCAAGCTCATCGCCGAACCAATTGACGTGCTGGTCAACAATGCCGGCATCGAGATTCATGGATCGGTGGAGGAATTGCCCATGTCATCCATGATCGCCGTCATGAACACAAACTGTTTCGGCGCGGTGCGCTGCATCAAGGCTGTGCTTCCTCAGATGCGGGAACGCCAATCTGGCTGCATTGTCAACGTCTCATCCATCTCAGGCAGAATTGCCAATTCTCCGTTGAGCGCCTACTGCGCTTCTAAGTTCGCACTGGAAGCGTTCAGTGAAGCGCTCGCCGGCGAAGTGAAGCCCTTCAATATCAGAGTTGCTCTCATAGAGCCGGGTATTCAGGATACCCGCATGGCCCGCGATATCGGCAAAGGACCACAATCGATCTATCCTCAGGTGAACCGATTTCCCGGCCTGTTCCGCGCGTCGCTACTAAATCCGGTATCTCCCGATGCCTCGGCCACTGCCATCCGCCAAGTCATTGAGAGCGGTACTTGGCAATTGCGTCACCTGCCCGGTCCAAACGCAGCGCCGTTCGTCGACTGGAGAGCGTCGATGACTGACGAGCAGTGGATCGACTGGAATGCTTTAAGCGACGATGCCTGGTACGACGCGGTGCAGCGGGACTTTGGGCTGGACGCCCGTAGAGCGTAGGTCTACAAAGTCTTACTCATTGCGCGACGCCATTGCCGGTTACAGCGAGGGATGTTCGACAAGGCGAGGGATGTTCATTGTGCCTTGTTGCTTTCGGGCCTGGGCAAGATCATAAGCCGCCTGCATTCGTAGCCACATATCGGCACTGCCACCAAATGCCTTTTCAAAACGCAACGCCATTTGAGGCGTAAGGGCGCTTCGGCCTTGCATCACGTTGTGGAGTTGCTGGCGCGTGATCTTCATTGTTTTCGCTGCCTCGGCCACACTTAACTTAAGCTCGTCAAGGTTAGCCTTGGCCAGTGCTCCAGGGTGAACGGGGTTTTTCATGGGCATCGCATCGTCTCTCCTAATGGTAATCTTCCAAATCCACATCGTAAGCGTCGCCTTCTTTAAAGAGAAAGGTTACCCGCCAGTTGGCCCTAATCGTCACGGCCCACACACCTTTACGATTGCCCTTCAATGGGTGCAATCGAAACGTTGGTTGGTTCATATCCTGCACCTCACCGGCCTGATCGAGCGCCGAAAGGATCAACCGCAAACGGTCAACTTGATCAGCTCCCACCCTACGAGGGTCGTCCTGTTCAAACAGGTTTTTCAGACCCTTATGTTTGAAGCTTTCGATCATTGTCTAACTGTAAAATGTCAATTGACGTTTGTCAATACAAAAGCACCAGGAGGAGGTCGGGTTGCACAACGGATCCTTTACGGGACAGCCCACGCGATTTAGCATGAAAGGCTGGAACGGAAGCGGTGCCTTTTGCCGGCAATTCTCAGAAATCTTGCCCCGGTAAGAAGAAAATTTATCTAAAGCAGCGAAAGCTCAAAATGAACGCCTTCCGTTTTCTGCAATGCGGTTAGAATGCCGGATAGATTAGCGGCAGATGGACTACCCTTCGGACCTAACATACGCATCAGGCTCTTAGCCGGAATACCCGTCTGCTCCTCAAGCGCCTTAAATCCCACGGTCGCATTCACATAGTCGCGCAACACAGCCTTGCCGGTTTCAAGATCACCGTTCAAATAGCTCTCCACGGCTTCGCGCAAAAGCGCTTGCCGGAATTTTTGATCGGTCTGCGCACGTGCCTGAATCGTTTCTTTGAAGTCATGAGTAAGGGGCATATTTCTTCCTCCGTTTGTAATCAAATTGCAAGTGAAGGGTATAAACGAGGGAGCTCTAAGCCATACCGGCCACATGAACCGATTTCATAATCAACGAAACCAAATTCCATGCCACCAGCACTGCAAACCCAATATTGATGCGGCTCAGCAGCCGATCCCTGCCCCGATACCAACAACTAATCCCCAATGCCACCGCTAAAATCTTAATGAATGCCAGTCCAATAATCGGATTAGGAAAAGCGTTGATGGCCCACTTAACCAACGGGTTGCCTTCTTGTACTCCGTTGAGCAAGAAGGCAATGGTGGTGAGGAAGTCCAATATTTGAAGGTAGCCGTACTGAAACATCAGTTGTGTCATGTTTTGGTTTGCCCGTTCGATGTCCAAGAATAAGGAACAAACTTGAACGGGTGAAGTACCAATCCGACACAGTACAGGTTCAAAAAGGCGCTAGTACTTGAATGTGGCGCGTACCTTACACCACCAGCTTCCACGGAGCCCGTTCTTCCCTTCGCATCCACTTTTTAAGATCAGGCTGGACAATCGTATCCTTCGCTGCATCCCAATCCACTCTCTTACCAGAACGCAGGGAAATGTTAGCCAGCAAGCAAGTCACCGTGGACTTATAGCAGACCTCAATATCGCTGATGGGCTTTTCCCGAGTCTTCACGCATTGCAGGAAATTGGCCCAATGTGCCACCCCGGAATTGTTCGATGACTTAACTTCCACCTCTTCCACTGCACTCCCTTTTTCCGGGTACACATGATACAGGCTGCGGTCGACGAAGAGCGTTGCCTTGGAACCGTGGAACATTGTCCCGTAGCTTTTGCCGAACATGGAATTGGCATTGCCACTGCGATGCTCATACGTTGCCACAAAGCCGGGGTAATCGTAGGTAGCCATAATGGTATCGGCAGTCTCACGATTGTCGGTATACCAAAGCTTTCCCCCAAAAGAATTGACAGACTTGGGCATCACATCGTTCATCCCCATTTGAGCGATGTCCAGAACGTGCACGCCCCAATCGGTCATCATGCCGCCCGCGTAGTCCCAGAACCAGCGAAAGTGTGAAAACGCTTTGGGATCCACGCCCCATCGGTTGGCGTTGAATGGACGCTTCGGTGCCGGGCCCAACCACATGTCCCAATCGAGGCCCTCAGGAATCGGCGCTCCGTCGGGAGGATTTCCGATGCCAGCAGGATCGGCAAGCCCGTAATTCCACGTCTTGATCGCCGTCACTTTGCCAATGGCCCCGTCCATCACCAGTTTTGTGGCTTCTTGAAAATGAGTGCCAGACCGTTGCATGGTGCCTGCTTGCACTACCCGCTTATATTTCCTGGCAGCCTGCACCATCTTCTGACCTTCTTCAATGGTCACGCAAATCGGCTTTTCCACGTAGACATCTTTGCCCGCCTTGCACGCCTCAATGGTCATGTAAGGGTGCCAATGATCGGGGGTAGAAATATTGACAACGTCAATGGAACGATCCGCCAGCACTTCGCGAAAATCTGTCAAACCCTTGGCCCGACCCTTCGTCATGCCCACTGCTTTCTCCAGGTTAGGTTTGTAGATGTCGCAGATAGCCACAACTTCCAGGTTGTCCTGTTTCATAGCGGAGCCCAAGTTGCCTTGTCCCATGCGTCCAACGCCAATAAAAGCAGCGTTGATTTTATCGTTGGCACCGCGCACTTGGCCTGTAAAAATGTTGGTGGTGAATAGAGCAGCAGCGGACTTGGTAAGAAAGTCTCTGCGTGGATTTTTGTCGTTCGTCATCGTTGGCAATTCTATCATGTACCCGCCCATGCTTTGCTAGGGAACGCTTGAACTATTTGAGCGAGCGATGAGAACCTTTTTTGACTTACTGGCTGGCCAAGTGCTCATTTGGGATTGTAAAAGCAACACTAAGGGCGGAGGAAGGCAATTCGCCATGCGCAATGCGGTCCGCTATAACTTCAATCGCAAGTCGTTCCGCGTTGCTGATGGCCTCCTCACGAGATTGGCCATAGCACATAACACCGGGAAGCTCTAGCGCTTCAGCAATCCATCTACCGTCTTCTTCACGGTCTATGTCAATCGTCAAGTTCACGTTCCTATCATACTCCCACAAGCATTATGCGATTGCTGATGATCCGGGGAAAAGAGAAGTTCGCTCTCGCCTGTCCTCTAAAATCATTGCGATTGCTTCCCGCAAGTTATTCAGGCATTCTTCGCGTGAAGCACCCTGACCGTTGGCACCTGGTACTTCCGCACAATAGGCGATGTGCCATGGTCCGTCTCGCTCGACAATCGCGGTGAATTCGTTGCGCATATCATTTTCTTACCTCTAGTTCAGAAAATAAGTCCGATACAAACTGTCCCGCTGCTTCGGCACAAAACCCGCATCCCGAATTATCCGACGCAAATCCTCTTCCGTCGCCTGATTCCTTGCCCCAGCCTGAGAAACCACATTTTCCTCAATCATGATGCTCCCCACATCGTTCCCGCCGAAGCGTAAGCCCAGTTGGCAAACTTTCAACCCTTGCGTCACCCAGGATGTCTGCACGTTCAAAATATTATCCAGATAAATACGGCAAATCGCCAATGTCCGCAGAAATTCCACTGACGTGGTTTCCTCTTTCACAAACCGACCCAGCGACGTGTTTTCCCGCTGGAAGCTCCACGGAATAAAAGCAGTAAACCCACCTGTTTCATCCTGTAACTCACGCAGCAAACGCAAATGATTCACCCGCTGCTGCAAATTTTCCCCACAACCGAACATCATCGTAGCGGTGGTGCGCATCCCCAGTTTATGCGCCGTCCTATGCACATCAATCCATTCTGATGATCGGCACTTCAACCGGGCAATTTTGTAGCGAACTTCGTCATCCAGGATTTCAGCACCAGCCCCCGGAATCGAATCCAGACCCGATGCCTGCAACCTTGCAATCGTCTGTTCAATCGTGATGCCGCTAATCTCCGCGATGTTCAAAATCTCAGGGGCAGACAACGCATGCAGATGGATCTTGAAATTCTGCTTCAAATCCCGCATCAGCTCTTCATACCATTCAATCTTCAAGTGCGGATGCAAACCGCCTTGCATCAGGACGCCAGTGCCGCCCAAATCAATCGTTTCCTGGATTTTTTCATGCAATTCTTCCCGGCTCAGTACATAGCCTTCTTTGTGCCCCATGGGCCGATAAAATGCACAAAAACTGCAATATTCCGTGCAAAAATTTGTGTAATTGATGTTGCGGTCAATGATGTACGATGCCACCCCGCCAGGGTGCAATTTGCGTCGTAAACCATCCGCTTCCATTCCAAGGCCAATCAAATCGTCACTCTGGAACATGTCCAGTGCCTGTTCGTCAGTAATTCTCATACCAATACATTCTCCATCACAGGACATTTCAAACCGGGCTCAATCTCCGAAGCCAAGCGCAGAAATGTCCGCATGCCTTCGTAATCCTTCGCTCCCAGGCGGAACACAATATTCTTGGTCAAATAATCCCGGATGACCGCTTCAGAGAACGGCCGGCTGATAGCTTCCTGTTCCACAATCCGGTCAAGGTTCGTCAACCCGAACTCCAGAGAATCCCGAAAAGATTTCTCAAGTGCCGGAGTCACCCAATCGGCTGGGCCAGCCCACATCGCAAACACCATCGGTAATCCCGTCATCTGCACCCACTGCTCGCCTAGATCCAGCCATTCGTAACCCAGCGTCTCCGGCTGAATGGCCAATGCCGGATCGCCAATCACCAATGCCGCATCTGCTGAAAGCAACATACCGCCCAGCAGCGGCGTCACTGGCGGCAGGAATTCTGGTTCCACGCCGAACCGTTCCCGTAAAATCAATCGTGCCAGCATGACCGATGTACGCGAACCGCAGTCACAGGATAGGCGTCGAATCTGGTTAAACGGCACCTTGGAAATCAACAGGATGCTGCGCACCGGCCCATGACAGGCGATTCCTGTTCCAGGGAAAATTTCCAAACCCTGTCGGGCAATTTCAATCACCGGAAGTATGCCGATGCTGGCCAGTCCCGAACGAAGCATATCCGCACATTCTGACGGTACCCTAAATTCAAGCTGCATATCGTCCCGTTGCGGGCCATGCAGCGCGCCCCAAACTAAAGGAACCGTATTCAAATAACTGACTGCAGCAACTTTAGGTTTATAACCGCTGTAAATGGGTTTCTGCATAACCAAATAGCTAGTTTAGCAACGAAGTAAGCGTTGTTAAGAAAAGTTCGCCTCTGTAACGATTGGATGCCACACTGCAATATTAGGCACTTTTTGTTGTAGAGTACTATAAGGACTCGGCGAATCAGCCGATGAGTCAATATAGAGCCTCCGGCAAGTACGTCGGACGGCCAAGTACGGCAAGTACTGTGGGAAATGTGGTACTTTTTCGAATAGGCCTTTCCCGCAGGCTCCGCGAGGAAAAACATATGAAAATCTCCCAGAAGCCCGCAAAGGGTTCCACGTTTCTACATCTTATACAGAGTCGTTTCTACATAAGCCCTTCTTTTGTGGCTACCGCATTTTGCATCGCAACCTCTGTTTGCGCAACTTCTGTTGCATGGGCCCAGTCGCCTGTCACTTTGAACCCCAGTCCCACTCGTGTGTTTGGCCACGCCAAAAGAGAACTAACCACGGCTAGTCCGAATCTGGTTGAGGGCAAAGAGTTAAACGGACCTTCGGGAGTGGCCTTAGATACCTCCGTCACTCCGCCCATCCTCTATGTAGCTGATACGTTTAATAACCGTGTCATGGTCTGGAAAAATGCCCGCAGCTCTTCAGGAGCTTCCGCCGACCTGGTGGTGGGGCAGCGAGATTTTTTCACTACGTTCCCGCAAGGTCCGGGTACTGGTTTTTCCAGTGGATTGTCCAGCCCTTCATCCGTGGCCGTCGATAAGCGCGGCAATTTGTATGTGCTCGATACTGGCAACAATCGCATTTTGCGATATCCCAAGCCGCTTTCCCAGCAGGGTGATTTTATTCAACCTGATTTGGTGATTGGGCAAACCGGATTGAGCGCCCAAAATCCTAATCAGGGATTGGCTACACCCAATGAAAAGACTTTGTTTTCCCGATCAAATAGCCAAATTATCCGCAGTCGCCTGATCTTTGATCCAGATGGAAATTTGTGGCTGGCCGACGGCGGCAACAATCGGGTTTTGCGCTACAACGCCTCCGTTTTAACCGATAGCGCTACCAATGCTCCTTCTGCCGATCTAGTGTTAGGGCAGCTTGATTTTAACTCTCGTGAGCCATTATTAATCACCAGGGTGGACGATAATCTCAACAAAACAAAATTCCGCATACCTTCAGCCTTAGCCTTCGATACCAATGGTCGCCTCTACATTTCTGACACCAACCGGGTTCTAGTATTTCAGCCTCCTTTCCGAACAGGAATGGAAGGCCTTCGCGTTCTTGGTGTTTATGTAAACAACGGCAACAAGCCGCCGGTGAACGAATTTACAATTACCGATGCTGAGGGTTTGTTCACCTCAAACAACCAGCTATTTGCCATTGATACAGCCACCCACAGAATTGTGAAATTCGATCCCGCCGATTCCTGGCAGCCCGAATCCATCGCCATTCCCTCTCCGGCGGCAAAAGCAGTTTACGGCCAATCGGACTTTCTCAGTTTCCGCGAAAATCGCGATCAGCGTCTGCCCAGCGGCGTTAGCTTTTCGCAACCGAACGATGCCGTGGTTTTTCAAAGTGAATTATGGCTGGCCGATACTGGCAATAACCGCGTTCTTTCTATCCCGATTGTGTCCAACAATCTTACCGATGCCAGTCGTGTTCTGGGTCAGAATGCCGTCAATCGTAATGCCGCAAATTTTGTTGAGGGCAAGGAATTGTTCATTGCCGCCAACACCCAAACTCTACCTCTTTTTGGTGGCACGGCAACTTTAAGCAGCGGAGTGGTTACCGACCAGAAGTCGAATCCTCCCCGGCTCTATATTGCCGATACTTATAACAATCGTGTGCTGGCTTTCGCCGATGCTCGTAAGGTGAAATCTGGAGACGTTGCCGATTTGGTAATCGGTCAGGCAGACTTTTTCACAACAGCTCCCAATTCGCCCACATTTGACGCGAATCAACCCTCCGATACTGGGCTGTTTCAACCCGTTGGCTTAGCCGTCGATGCCAATGGCAACTTGTTTATCGCCGATAGTCTGAATGGACGCGTTGTGCGCTATCCCAATCCGTTCCTGGCCCAGAGCCAAGGCCGTTCCCAGCAAGCGAATTTGGTCATTGGCCAATCCGGTTTCAACTTCAAAATACAAGACGTCACCCGCACCAATTTGGGCCGCCCCCTTGGTGTCACACTCACGGTGGATGGCCATTTGGTGGTGGCTGATTCGCAATACAATCGCGTGCTCCTTTACAAAAAACTGGCCACAGGCGATTTTACTAACGGCATGGCCGCTATCACTGTTTTAGGCCAGCGTGACTTCACCACAGCTTCTCCAGGCAATGGCGATGATAAGTTGAATACTCCGCATCATCTGTCAGTGGATAGCGATGATCGGCTTTACGTGGCCGACACCGGCAACAGCCGTATCGCCATTTTTAACAGCATCCTGCAATCCTCCAATGGCTCTTCACCGGTGTTTTCCATCGGTTCGATTGGCCCCAATGATCGAATTCGCAATCCCCAAGGCATTTGGGTTAGTGACAAGACGGGGGAAATTTGGGTCGCCGATACACCCAACGGTCGCGCCGTTCGTTTCCCGAAATTTGACAACTTGGTTGTCAATCCTGTTGCCAACTACACGCTTCCCATGCCTGCCCAGCCGCTTTCGCTCACCCTTGACCCTTTGGGCAATTTGCTGATTGCCGATTCCGCAAATCGAGTGGTCTTCCATTTCCCTTCAGTAGTCGGATTGAGCGCCGCCCACTACCTGTCCCGTCCGCTTTCACCCGGCTTGATTGTGTCGTTGTATCCGCAGGGTGTGAAGTTTGGCGATACGCAGAAAATATTCTCCGGCTATCCACTTCCTAAAGAACTGGCCGATATTGAAGTGTTGGTCGATGGCGTTGCGGCTCCGCTGTACTTTGTGGACCCTGCTCAGATCAACTTCTACATACCGATGGGTGCGCCAACTTCCGGAACATCGGAATTCATTGTGCAAAAGAAATCGGTACAACAAGTTCTAGCCAGCGCGGTAATTGCCATGGCTCCGGCTACGCCCGGTTTCTTCACCACTGCCCAATCGGGACGCGGACCCATTGCCTCAATCAACGAGGATGGCACTATAAATTCGGCATCCAACCAGATTGCCCGCAAAGGAATCATTTCGTTGTATGGGACCGGTCAGGGTTTCGTTCCCAATGCCCCACCCGATGGAGTAGCGGCTACCGGTCAAACACCATCTGCGGTGAAGCCGAGAGTCTTTGTTGGAAC
>JANMWO010000009.1:0-11192 GCA_031394025.1 Acidobacteriota bacterium | reverse complement strand
CCATCTTCTGCGGCATACCATTCCGGTCCTAAGAGATAGGAGAAAGCGGGCATGCCCAGCAATACTTTCTTGGGCAAAACGACAACATGGGTTGCCTGGTAAGCGGCGGTTATATTTCGCAAACGGTCATTCTCAAAACGGTAGACCACCACGGAACTATTGGCTAAGCCAGCAAGAACGAATTGCGAGAAATCTTTGTGTTCGCGGAACGGTGTAAGCCGTGCGGAATTTTCCTCCGTAAGGTAAACATGTTCCGCACCAACAAGTCCGAACGGGTGATGATACAAGCCATCCATAAATAGGTTGTCGGTAATTCCGTCCAACAGAATTGTCTTGCCCTGGTTCCGCTGACTGATTTGCTGCACACCCAACACCAGGCTCTTGACGTGGTTGCTGGCATCGCGATTTGACTTGGTCATGCTGTATGCCAATTTGGCACTACCCGCTGCGTAAATTGTAAGTAAGGCCAAGGCGATTATGCGCATCCACCAGGGCTTTTTCCATAGGGAGGCAAGTCCGCAACCGAACGCTATGCCAATGCCCGCAGTGGGAACGGAAAGGTAATAATCGGCCACATGCTTGGGCAATAGAAGAAACGGGCTAAGCACAATTACGAACCAACCAAAGCCGAAGAGCACTGCTTTATCCCTTCGAACAATCGCCCACACCAGCAGCCCGATCATTGCGATTGCAGGCAATGGGGCAATGGCCATAGTGCAATATTGAGCCAGGGTTGAAAAGACGCTGATGCCAACGTCCAGCCCGTAAACTCCTTCACTTCCCTTGGGTGCAAATTGGTTATGACCAATTGCATAAGCAGCCGAAACTACGAACAGCTTGATGGTCTTTTTCCAATAGCTGGGGGCGAACAACAACGCATGGCACAGAGCGATAGCTGGATATACAACATTGAGTTCCTGCACCATAAATCCCAATAGAAACACGATCCATTGTGCTACCAGATATCGTCGTTCCCCCGTTTCGGTGTAGCGGATCCATAGCCACAATGCAGCTAGCAGAAAGGTGCCGCATAGGATTTGGCTGTAAGCAGCAGGCCATCCCATAGGCAATGCCAAGGCTGCGTTGACAATCCATAAAAGTGCCGCAGCGAAGCCTGCCCATTGGCTTCCGGTCAACTTCCGGACAATGTTATTCAGTAACAAAAGATTCAGAAATTGAGTCAGAAATGACAGCACATGATGCGGTGTTGCATCCAGAAGTCCGAATAGCGCGGGCAGCAGCATGAACTGTGCCCGTTCACTGAGAGGACGCCAAGTTCCTTGGGCCATAGGTCGGGTAAGAACGGTCCAAAGATTGCTGCCGACCAGTTCGTGATTTAAGTGGAGCCAGGAAAAGTCATCCTGGAAAAACCAGGAATCCCAGATGCCCCAATAAAGGAGTGCGCAAACAATCAAAGGGAAGAGATAGAGCGCGGTGCTTCGTTTATCCATCATCGTATTTCAATCCGTTGGATGGCCAAGCCAAGTGGCCTTTTGTCAAACTCCAGCTTCGATATTTTGTCCAGTTCCAGGATCACCTCCAAGGATTCGGCGGAGCCTAACGGCAGGGGGAAACTGAAATTCAGACCTGTGCCGCATTGCGTAATTTTGACGGGTGGAAGTCGCCTGCCAGCAATCGTAACGGTTAAGGTAAATGGCATATCGGGCTGCTGGACTTCCGAGCAGGAACAGGCAATATGCAAAGATTCGCCAGGGTTACGGGCGCTACCAATTATGAACACAGCACGTTGCGACATCCAACGATGGCGCTGTTCGGCGAGGTACCAACCAGTTGTCAAATATTCGTCAAACAGGCTGAGGCCGGGGTCTATACGACGTGGTGGGCCATCGGCCTTCACCAGTTTGCTGAGCTGTTCCCTGTAGGAAGGTGTGATGTTAGTCAACCGTTGTCCATCAAATCGTAGTGCGACGCCGTTGCCATTTTCAAGACTATGCAAGACCGAATTAGCGGGCAAGGAAAAGCTTGAGAAATCCTGAATGCCTAGCCAGGGCTGAAGTTTGGCAGCATCCTCAGGCGTAAGGTAGACGCGGGTCATGCCCAGCAAACGGAACGGATGGTGATAGATGGAAAGGCTGAAAAGTTGATTGTCAATCCCCTCTAAGAAGATGTTCTTGTTCCTTAGATTTGGGGTGAGTTGATCCACACCAAGCACCAGATTCTTGACGACAGTGCTTTCCGTTCTGGCATGAAGGCAGCTTGTCCACGCCATGTACGCCGAAGGTAACACGTGAAGCGCCGTCACAATTACGACAAAAATTCGCAGCGGCGTATTGAGTCCCCATGCTGTGTGAAGAGCCTTTGCGGAAAACAATGCCAGACCAATGGTTGGGACAACCAGATAGTAATCAGAAATGTGGTTAGGGACCAATAGGTAGGGGGCGACGGTGATCAGGAACCAGGCCAGCCCGAAGAGTGCGATGGGTTCGTTTCGTCCGCGCCAAAGCAGATAAGCAAGCAGAGCGATAGATAATATGGCCATTGCTGGAATGGAAACAGGGGATTCAAAGTTGGATGGCCAAATTGAGAAAGTCCAATATCGCAGCAAAGCTGGCAACGTTTTGGCGCCAACTTCCATTGTGTAAATTCCCTTGTGCGAGGACTGGGCAAAGTACTGATGGGCGATGGCGTAAAGCACGCTTGCTGGTGCTAACCATGCAGCTTGCCATACATATTTACGGGCGAAGAAAAACGCATAGGCAAAGGCGAGCGCTGGATAGACTACGTTTTCTTCCAGCACGCCAAAACCAATGAGGAACACCATCCACTGCCAGTAGTAATATTTTCGTTGTCCAGTTTCTGAGTAACACATGAACAGGTGCAGGGCCAGCAACAGGACGAACGCGCAAAGGATTTGATTGTAGGCCGATGTCCATGAGAGTGGCCAGAAAAGGACACTATTGGAACACCACAGCATGGCGGCGACAAAACCGACGACGATTGATCCGGTCAAGCGTCGGGCAATGAGGTTCAACAGAATCAGATTACCGAACTGGGTTAGAAAGGCGAGCGCGCGGTAGGGAAAAGCGTCCAGGTCAAACAGTTCGCGAAACACCATGAAATAGGCACGCTCGCTAATGGGACGGATCGTTCCCTGGGCCATGGGCTGGAACAGAGTTCGCAAGAGTTGGGGGAATGTGGTCCATTCATCACCGAGTCCCAGCCATGCGAAATCGTCTTGTTGGAACCAGCTATGGAGGCCGTGCCAATACAGAATTGTGCAGTAGACAAGGGGTAAGACCAACAACCAGCGCCCATACTTTATTTGCGTCAAGACCCTAGTTTACTTCCTCTAGTAGAATGGTGAAATGTCAAAGTTACTTCTTTTTGGATTGTTTGGGGCTGCGTGCTTCGGACAGGAATTGACCGTCGCGGAAAAACAGTTTCAGGCACAGATGACGAACGTGGTCATGGCGGGTTACTACACGCAAGGCGACGCAGCCGAACTGCGCGAGGACCGTTATGTGATTGAACGCATTTCCAAACTGAAGGACGACGTCTGGAAGTTTGAAGCGCGCGTTCAGTACAACAAGAAGGATATGAAAATCGCGATCAATGTTCCGGTGAAGTTTGCAGGGGAGACTCCGGTGATTACGCTTACCAACTACGCCGTGCCAGGGTTCGGAACATTTTCAGCTCGTGTTGTTTTTTACGATGGCGGCTATGCCGGGATGTGGGGCGGAGAAAAGCACGGCGGCAAAATGTTCGGGAAGATTACGAAGGTTGAGGCGGTTGTTGAGACGAAGTAGGCGGATTTGCAAACCGATATGATGGTGAATGGTAGGGCAAACTATGGCAGATCAACTGGTCGATTTTATCCGCAGTAGAAAAGAAAAAGTATCAGGGCCTGACATTAACTGGGAAGCAAAGCGGGATGCATGGGTAAGCTCGGTGGAGAATCTTTATCGGCAGATTCAGGAAATGCTTGGCGATTCTATAGCCTCAAATGACGTAACAGCGCACACTCACCAGATTGAGGTCACCGAGGACTTCATTGGGTCGTACTTCATTCCTGCGCTTGAGCTAAGAGTTGGCAGAGAACGCGTGGAGTTTCGTCCCAAAGGCGTTACTATCATCGGAGCCGAAGGCAGGGTGGACATCCGCGGCGAGCGTGACTCGGTCACGTTGCTTAAAGACGTCGTGAATGCCGATAGCGGCTGGTCTGTCATCACTCAGCGGGTACCGCAGTTGAAAACTGTGCAGTTCGACCGGGATTCACTTACCTATGTCCTTGAGCGTGTCATGTTGCCATGACGAATTGGCTGGTGGCTAACGATGACCCGGATATTGACTCAGTCTGGCTCTGGTTCGAATTTCAGAAATCGTTGATTGGCAAGGAACGCGAACGTAGCCTGCGAATGCTCCAACCAACTTACGAAATTGGCAGAGAGTATCGACTTGAGTCGCAGGTCATTGGGCTCACGGGCTTAGAGGTCGAGGAGTTTTTCGAAGCCCAAAGAAAACAATTGGACCTTCTGATTATGTTTGAGCTTCTGGCAATCACGGAAGCGATCTTGCGAATTGACTTCAAGGCTCGGGTAGGAGCACGAAGGAAGGACGGGCTTTCCAGGCGTTTCCGGAAACTGCAGCAAGAGAGTGGCGACAAGATTCGGTTAGACGAAAACATCCTGGGTGCAATGAAAGAGGAAGGCGTAGCTGCAAGCATCGTGGCCGCAGGGCGCGGCGTGCTGAAGCTGAGGCATTGGCTTGCACATGGACGACATTGGCATCCAAAGCTTGGGCGTGGTTATTCACCAAATGATGTATTCGACATTGCGAAAGCGTTGATCCGTTCCATCCCGATCTTGGAACCGATCGAGCCGTAGACCGCCGGCCGCACACAATTCTCCCTTCATTGCAGTCACCACACTGCATGCGATGGCTTTACCACCTCACTCTTGCCAGTTCCCCAACCGGTGAAGAGCGCTCCGGGTTTTCCATGTTATACGACCGACGATTTTCGAACATAAGACGCAAAGCTCTGCGTGCCGCGGCAGGTATTGCTACTTGCTGAGCGGACTTGGTTTGGGAAGCACGCTGCGCAGCGGTTTTGTCTTCCTGGTTGGGAGTGTATGTGAGGTTGAGGGCTGGGCGGATGGTTGGATTTTGTAGAGCGTTGATTTGGTGGGGGATTTAGTTGCGGATGGGTGGTGACTGGGGTTTCTACACTTACCATTAAAAATCAATTTCGGCACCCCATTGCGCGTTGAAGAGGGAACATGTGGGAGTATTGATATTGTCCAAAAGAGAAACATCCGAGCAGCTTATGGAGTTTGGATAGTCCAAAAATCGATGAAACCAACAATCAAAGCAGTGATCGCAGCATTTGGGACCAAAGCGAAGGAAAAGCTATCAAATCCAGCAGCCACCGGACAGCCGGAAGACCAACTTCGAGCACCGTTCGAGCATCTGCTCTCGGATCTAGCAGAACTGTTCAACATACCCAAATCAGCGGTTTCCGCAGTAGGAGAATCATCAATCAGCGAATTAAAAACTCGTCCCGATTACGCGATTACGGTTCATAACGCACTTGTTGGATTCGTTGAATTGAAAGCGCCTGGCAAAGGAGCAGATCCGCGAAAGTTCAAGGACCCCCATGACAGCGCACAGTGGAAGAAACTGTGTTCCCTACCAAATCTGCTATATACGGATGGCAATGCGTTCAGCCTTTGGCAGAACGGCGAGTTGGTCCACCCAGTGGTCCATTTGATAGGAGATATTGAGACTTCAGGTAACAAGCTAGAGGCACCACCTGGTCTGTTGAATCTATTTGAGAGCTTCCTGCGCTGGAATCCTATCCCGCCACGAAGTGCTAAAGATTTGGCTCACACCACTGCTCGTCTCTGCCGATTGTTGCGTGATGAAGTTACTGAGCAACTTGCCTTGGGAAGTGAAGCTCTAACTGGGTTGGCAACGGATTGGCGAAAACTACTTTTCCCAGATGCGACTGATGAGCGCTTTGCCGATGGATACGCCCAAGCAGTCACATTTGGAATGCTGATGGCGCGTGCCAAAAACATCGAGTTAAAAACTGGGCTGCCACAAGTGGCCAGGGATCTTAGTCAAACCAATTCGCTAATTGGTGTGGCACTCAGATTGTTAACAGATAATGCAGAGAATCAGGAAACACTTAAGACATCATTAGGAACGTTAACGCGAGTGCTCGACGAAGTGGACTGGTCACTTATCAGCAAGGGGCATCCAGATGCGTGGCTGTATTTCTACGAAGAGTTTCTCGAAATTTACGATAACCAACTCAGGAAACAGACCGGATCGTACTACACACCACCTGAAGTTGTGGGAGCAATGGTTAATCTAGTCGATGAAGTATTGAGAACACCTCGTTTCTCACAACACGCCGGTATGGCCTCGCCTTCTGTGACACTTGCCGATCCCGCCACAGGCACCGGCACTTTCATCCTCGGTGTTCTTCGAAAGATTGCCGAAACCGTTGAAGCAGACGAGGGGCAAGGCTCGGTCAGAGGAGCAATCAATGCCGCTGTGACTCGACTCGTTGCTTTCGAACTTCAATTAGGGCCATACGCTGTTGCACAGTTGCGGATTCTCGCCGAAATATTTGATCTTACTGGGGCTGCCCCAGCAACACCAGTCAGAATGTTTGTGACTGACACACTGGGATATCCATATGACGATGAGGGATGGATCCCTGGAACATACGCCCAGATTGCGAAGTCCCGGAAAGAAGCAAACAAGATCAAACGAGACGAGCCAATTACCGTTGTAATAGGAAACCCTCCCTACAAGGAGAAAGCCCTTGGTCGTGGTGGATGGATTGAAAAGGTAAGTCCAAATGTCAAGGAACGGCCGCCTTTGGAAGACTGGATGCCACCAAGCGATTGGGGTCTTGGGGTTCACAGCAAGCATCTAAGAAACCTGTATATCTATTTTTGGCGTTGGGCCACGTGGAAAGTTTATGACCATGATATTGCGAACAAATCCGGTATTGTTTGTTTTATTAGTGTTGCCGGTTTTCTGAACGGACCTGGGTTTCAGAAAATGCGCGATTACCTTCGAAGAACCTGTGATGACATTTGGGTTGTCGATTGCTCGCCGGAGGGCCATCAACCGGAAGTCAATACCCGCATATTTCAAGGGGTCCAGCAACCAATTTGCATAGTGTTGGCTTCTCGTTCAGCCACCTCTAAGAAGCATGGGGATACTCCGGCGAAAGTGATGTTTCAGGCCCTACCGAGTGTTCATCGCCTTGAAAAATTCAAGGCACTCGCAGCGCTCAGAATAGAAAGCACGGCCTGGGTTGCGTGCCCATCCGATTGGCGTGCTCCGTTCCTGCCAGCTTCTCAAGGTGCTTGGTCAACTTACCCCAAATTGGAAGACTTATTTGTTTATAACGGCTCAGGCGTGATGCCAGGCCGCACATGGGTCATTGCGCCGGATGCCGATTCGTTAGAACGAAGATGGCAAGCATTGGTTCATGCACCAGCCGCTAAGAAAGAGGACCTCTTTCATCCCCATACGACAAACGGTCTCCTCGGTGATAGGCATATTAATCGGATCGTACGAGATGGCTTGCCGGGATACAAGCCGTTGACTAAATCGGTTGCGGATGAGGTTGGCCCGTGCCTAAAACCTGTACGCTATGGATTCCGTTCTTTTGATCGCCAGTGGATTATTCCAGACAATCGACTTATCAACCGACCCAACCCGTCGCTATGGGAATCACGGTCGGACCAGCAGATCTACTTGACAGCGCTTTCACGAACATCGCCCTCTTCAGGACCCGCTCTCACTTTCACGGGTCTCGTTCCAGATCTTGATCACTACAAGGGTTCATTCGGCGGTCGTGTATATCCCCTTTGGCGTGATCGAGAAGCAAACTTCCCGAATGTCCAGGCGGGCCTTCTAACTCTATTGAAGCAGAAGTATAGAAACCCAGTGGATTCCGAGGCACTGATGAGCTACGTCGCCGGAATCGGGGCACATCCGGCATTCACGGCGCGGTTTCAAGACGATCTCTCAACACCGGAACTCCGAATTCCTCTCACATCTGACGAGAAACTTTTCGCTCAGATTGTGGAACTCGGGCGCACGATCATCTGGCTCCATACATTTGGAGAACGCATGAGTAATCCTGAAAGGGGGCGACCAGCTCAACCTCCGCGACTTCCATTTCCTAAGATGCCGCGAATCCCAGCTGCGGGCGAGATTTCTCAAAGCCCTGCAGCGATGCCAGACTCAATAAACTTCGATGCCAGCAAGAAAAGGCTATTGGTTGGTCAAGGATACGTAGAAAATGTGGAACCTGGTGTCTGGGACTATGAAGTTTCGGGTAAGAAGGTGCTATTGCAATGGTTTAGCTACCGGAAAGCTAATCGCGAGCGTCCGATAATCGGCGACCGGCGTACTCCATCAACTTTGGGTCTCATTCAACCGGATCATTGGCTCGCTGAATACACAACTGAATTAATCAATTTGCTGAACGTGTTGGGCTGGCTAGTGGACCTTGAACCGACACAGGCAGCGTTGCTGGAAAAGGTTTGTACAGGTCCGACGATTTCTGCTGAAGAATTACTTGCTGCGGGAGCTTTGGAAACTCCTACCCAAGCGAGAGGAAAAGTATCGATGTCTGTCGGGCCAGGATTATTTGACGCTGTTGGCGTGTGACCATGAATCGTCAAGCCCTACCTGCCCATCCCCAAAGCACTCGCCAGATCCTTATCGTTCCGCACATGCCAGATCCGTGCATCCAGCACATAATGCGTAAAGGCAAATCCCCAGACTGCGGCCTTCAATATCTCTACTGCCTGGCCGATCATTGCGGGAACAAATGCTATGAAAAGATTCAGCCCGATGGCGACTCCTAAATACGTCCCTAGTCCGCCTTTTGCTAGCGTTGCTGCAAAGCCGTATTTTTGTTTTGCGTCGTCGTTATTCAGGTAGCGATTTTTGTTGTGGAACCAGAGCAGGCGGTGATACTGCAAACTGTGGAATATGCCTAATGGGATTCCAGCGCGAATAATTCCATCGGCTCCGAACTCTGTGGCATAGCGGAATGCTACCCATTGCAGAGGCACCACCAGCGTTAACAACAACATCTTGGGTCCGTTGACGGGCTTTCCGGCACGATACTTTTGAATCTGATACCAGAAGAAATATGCCGCGAATATCAGGTAGGAACAGATTGCAGCATTGGCTGCGAATTGGACTGCGGCCCACTGTCCGATCCATGGCCGCGTATTCACCACAAACAACACCAGCGGCAATACCAGCGATGCCAGCAGATAATAGCGGTCCAATTTGAAATCCCAGGGGTCGCGATCCGTGTTCTTTGCCTTATACAACATCACGAATCCGAAGTGCTGCTTGACGATGTGAAAATGCTGCCAGCATATGGCAAACAGGTAAAACAACGAAGTGTAGCCGAGGGTCACCGCAAGCGGTCCAAGCATCAGAAATGGAACCAATATCCACAGCCAGATCCCTAGTTGGGCTCGCTCGTTCTTATCGCAATATGTCCTGGTGACCGTGGCCAGAACATGCGGGCCGTCAATTCCGAATAGCCACAATATGTACAGCGGTCCCACAGGGAAACCGGCCATCATCAGCGCGATTGCCAGGTAGCCTACCAGTCCCGATCCGATGAACCAGGTTAGGTCTTCGCGCTGGTTGATGATCCAATTGGCGTTCCAGGGTCGGATGGCGGCGATGGGGACTGATACGGTGCTCAAAGTTTACCTTGTGTGAGTTATCGGCGGAACGCGCGGGGAACTTTAGGTGCTGAAGAGTTTCCTTCTAATTTCGCGAAAGGACAGGCCAGGAGGCCTATCCCACTGGGCATTTGTTAAAGTAAGGGCATCGCTACTAAACTCAGACTTCTCCTATTCGCCGTTTCCATCGCCACGCTTCCGGCGCAATGGCCGCAGTTCCGTGGTAACCAGCAGCTTACTGGCATCTCCTCAGAAAAAATCGCCGGCCAACTGAAATTGTTGTGGACCTGGGAAGGCGGAGAAGTGTTCGAATCCTCCCCGGTCATCGACAACGGAACCGTCTACATTGGTTCCGGAGCCAGCGAATTGATTGCCATTGACCTGAATACGGGAAAGCTGCGTTGGAAGTACAAGACTGGCAAAGAAGTTGGGGAATCCACACCGGCCGTTGCCGGCGGTATCGTTTATGTGGCGGATTTGGGTGGAATGCTCCACGCCGTCGACGCCCAATCGGGTAAAGGTTTGTGGACCTTCCAGACCGGCACAGAAGTTAAATCCTCACCTGTAGTTTTTCTTGACAAAGTTCTTATCGGATCTTATGACCAAACTCTCTATGCCTTAAATGCAAAAACTGGAAAACAGATTTGGAAATATGAAACCAGTGGGCCGGTCCATGCTACTCCAGCCATCCTTGACGGTGTAGCTTACATTGCCGGATGCGATGAAAACTTCCGTGCCGTGCGGCTTACGGATGGTCAGGAAGTTTACCATGTTCCCTCCGGATCGTATACCGGTTCCTCCCCTGCCATCAGCGGAACTCGGGCTTATTTTGGCACTTACGGCAACGAGGTGTTTGCGGTGGATATGAAAGCGAAGAAGATTGTATGGCGGTATGAGCATCCAGTGCGTAAGTTTCCATTTCAATCCTCAGCCGCAGTAGCCAACGGCAAAGTGGTACTGGGTGGGCGCGATAAAAATGTTCACGCCATTGACGCTGCTACCGGGAAAGGTCTGTGGACGTTTGCGACCAAGAGCCGAGTGGAATCTTCGCCAGCTATCGCCAATGGGCACGTTTATATAGGGTCTAACGACGGTCGATTCTATGTGCTCGATTTGAACACAGGCCAGAAGCTATGGGAGTTCACGGCAGGCGCGGCCTTGTCATCGTCACCAGCAATCGGCAATGGAAAGGTAGTGATCGCATCGCAGGATGGTCGCGTTTACTGCTTTGGGTCGATTTAGGTTCTATTTGCGGAAGTGCCTACCAGGTAAAGGGGCAGGCGGTTTCGCCCAATGTCATTTAGTTTTCCCTCATCCTGTAGAATCTCCAACCTTCGTTGGGATAACCTGTGGCTCCCTGGCCTGGATTGTTGTTATCGGCGTTCATCGGCGGCAATTAATCTGGCCGCGGATGGACGCCGATGCACGCTGATAACACAATTGCGGGAAAACTAAGTTGGCATTGGGCGGTTTCGCCTGCCTCGGACT
>JANMWO010000698.1:0-13584 GCA_031394025.1 Acidobacteriota bacterium | reverse complement strand
TCGGCGAATGTTTTTGCGAGGGAAAGTGCCTACGAACTGTCTCCACTTACTCGTTGGCAGTTGGGTGGCTCAACTGGTTCTGCGATTGATATTGGGCCACCCCCAGAACCTGACTTCGGGTTGACGACGAGTGGCACAGGTCAAGTCTATTTGAGTGCAATCGCTTTTACGTCATTCACCAATACGCATTCCATTCAATCAGGTACACTGACCACTTACTATTGGGATGAACTTGGTAACGGTTCTGAGTTACATCTGGCGGAAGAGCTAACCATTAGTGGAAATAAAATCAAACTGGCGCTGACGAGTGGTCTCACTGCGGGTGCCATATTACAGATCGCCGATGAACTGATAAAAATTGTAGAGCCTGTTGCTGGCGGGCTTGAGTATATGGTGAGTCGGGGAAGTTTTGGTACGACTGCGGTGAGCCATGCTACCGGCTCATCAGTATATCCGCTGCTCAACAGAGTTTATATCGTTCCCTTTTCAAGAAACTTTTTCGGAAGTCCGGGCAGTGGGAATTTTGCTTATTCATTGGATTTGCCGAACAGCAGAATTTCAGCAGCTTCGTTGTATCTGACAAACAGTGTTGGAAGCTCAGCACCAGGATTGCAAAACTATACGGCCACCACCGATTTTGGGTTGCGCACTTTGTCAGGGGGACAGATTACGCTGCAAGTGGACGGGTTCCTATCTATTGAAAATGATGCGGCACCGCCGATTCGAGTGGAATCAAGAACGGCCATTCGTGATATTTACGCAATGGTGAACGACGCTCCCACAGGTGCACCCATTGTTCTGCAAGTTCGCCAGGATTCTGAGGTATTGGCCTCACTAACTATTGCGATTGGAGACAAGATATCGAACCTTGTGAATGGCTTTGGACTACACTCGCTTGATCCCACAAAACGTTTGTCCCTTGACATCCTTTCAGTTGGCAGTACTGTGAACACTACACCTGGTGCGGATTTAACCGTAACAGTAAGGTTCTAACCAATGCAGGAACAGATATCGAAACTTCAGCCGAATCGTGATTTGCAAGTATATTTTCTGCGCCCTTCAGCAATTGCATCTCTTAGCCAAGCCAATGCGAATGGGTTTGTCGTGTCCGGCTCATGGAGACAACAATTTGATTGGGCCGTGGTGGAATGGAACCGCGACAATGTCTATGAACATCCGCTATTCCGCAATCTTCCTGACGGGGATCTAAGTGGGCTGCAATTGGTATATGAAGAGGAGAGGACCAATTGCATCCCGATTGATTCCGATCTTTTCCACACTGTGGATTGGCCGTTTCTAAGAATTTGGACCGACACTCGTGAAGATGTTTACTTCGTTTCACTACTGGACCATGCCACTCCAATTGTCGGTAGCTACGTTTGCCCAACAGCTCAATTTGAGTTAACTGGCAACCCTGTTGTTGGCCAATATGTTGGACTGGCTTGGCTGGAAGAGCACCACACCCATCAAATACTTGGGTCCGACACGGTTGAAAGTATTGCCAGTATGATTGTGGCGAGCATCAACTTTTTTTCAACACAAATGCGGGCAAGCCTCCAAGGAACGGTCATAACGCTAACTTATGTGGGGCCTGGAAACACTGTCATCAATAGCCGCGTAGGCGCAAACGGAAATAGATTGGGTGCCTACGGCCATTCGTCACATACAAGTATGACTTGGTCTCCCTCAAGCGAAATATTCTCTGGGGGCGTTTCACCAACGAGATGGCGAGTCTCTCTCGACTTTTCAAATTTGTTGGATGTGACTGGACACATTGTGCCCTCAACGAAGATTAGAAAAATGCGTTGGACTTACGCAACGGCGTTCCAGCAGGGACCATTCCAACGCAATGAGTTCAACGTAAACATTTCGAATTGGGTAGTCAGTGGACAAAACAGCCTACATAGAATCGCAGGACCTGGAAGTCGAAGAATTGAAGATGACGCAAAGGAAATCCAATACACAGGTCAGTGGAATTATGGACGTGGAAATTTTTCCGGTGGAACAATCGTCAACAGCAATACTCCAGGAAATTCACTTAACGTGACTTATACGTGTCCATTTGCGCATGAACTGTTGTTGGGAAGTCGGTACGTTCCAAATGGTGCGCAGATCGTCGTCCGAGTGGATGGAGCGATTGCAAAGACACTCAATCTTACGATCAAAGGAGAGGATGTACTTTGCCGCATCTCTGTTGGTTCCTACGCGGCTGGAAGTCATACTTTTTCTGTCACCCACACTGGAACAACTGGCGATTACTTCTATTTCGATTTCCTTGAGATTGCGCTGCCTGTCGATTTTGTAACTCATCTTCCAGTCATTGAAGACATTACTTTGGCTACCGATTGGGATACGGATCACTCATTGGCGCTTCCTGCCGAAAGAACAGCTTGGATGCTGTGGTCCTTGGGATTCCGCGGCAGAGCGAACCACTATGTTGGAGCGTTGGTGTTTTATGAAATGGAAAAGTTCGGCCAAGTGTATTCGTCAGCGCAACTCTCCATTACAGGATCAGTTACACCCAGCAGCAGTACCACTCTCAAGATTGGTCCAGCTCTGGATACCACCATTGTTCACCTCCATCTTTTCGGTGACACCCCAACAACAGTTTGCAAAGCTTTTGAGCTGAGATTGAACAATGGATTTACTGGAGTGCGGGCTGTCGCTTCAGGTACAACACTCACCATTTACTCCCGAGCCATGGGAACCGAAGGCAACAACCTTCGCATCTCACTCAGCACAACCGATTCAACTTTGCTAGTGTCTCCTGCTCTAGGAAATCTTCAGGGAGGAGTAGATGGTTATTGGAGAACGGACTTAGCATCTTCACCCAAATTGAATCGAGCCGTGCGCGATTGGACAACGGGCTTTTGCGGAAAGCTAAAAGAGTATGGAATTGATCTGACGGTTGCGTTTAGTACGGAGTTGAAAGATGGTGACCCAAGTGTTACCGCTGGTATTGCCCAACGATATCCCAATGGCGCTGCGGTCCTATTGGATACTCCGGCCATTCAAACTAATTTTTCACCCACCAGTTTGGCGTATTGGCAAAGTGTTCATCTGGAAATGGCCGCGCTATTGAACGCAGCAGGGGTTGTGCCCTATCTTCAACTGGGTGAAGTTCAATGGTGGTATTTTCCACTTCATGGAGTGGGGATGCCCTTCTACGATTCGTACACCACAAGCACCTTCCTACAACAATATGGTGTGAGCATGCAAACGATTCCCGCTAGAGAATCGGACCCAAGCTTGTTTCCACAGGAGGTAGCTCACCTTCAAAGTCTTCTAGGTACTTTCACGCGGCAGTTGATGGAACATGTCCGGACTTCCTATCCGAACTGTCGATTCGAGGTTCTTTATCCCCCCGATGTGAACGATTCCGCGTTGAACACTTTGGTGAATTTTCCTATACAGGAGTGGACCCCTGCAAAATTGGATAGTTTGAAAACGGAGAGTTTCACTTACACATTTGAACGCAACTTGAATAAGTGCCAGTTTTCTATAGAATACGGCGCAGGGAAAAGCTTCCCGGCAAGCCAACGAAGCTTCCTGGTTGGAATTGGTGATTCGACAACAACGTGGATTAAGGAAGTTGAAATGGCCAAAGCCCGATCACTAGATTCGATTGTCTTGTTCGCCTTGGATCAATTTTGCTTGATTGGCTATGGCTTCCCTCTCTTCCCTGGACGCAAAAGCAGTCAGCAATCCTAGGGTTTTACGGGGGCTGTGACTGGCTGATTCGAGGTGCCACCTTGCCCGCCCACACGTGGAGGAGGCTGTGTCAAATAAGTAGCAATATCTTTTGCGGCTTTTGTTTCCACGCCAGGTTTTTGCAAAAAACCAAGATCGCGGAACCAGTCGATGTACCGATATTGCCAGGTCCCAAATGGAATGGCATTCCGATCCGTCAAGCCTCCGGTCATGCGACTGCCATCGCCCAAAGCATCGCCAGGATGACGGCCGCTTCCGTAAATATGCATCTCAATATTGGGAATGCCGATTGCCAACATGGCGGTAAAGTATTCTATTGCCCAGACAGCATGGCCGCGATCGCCCGAGCCAGCACAAGCGATGAACGCGGGCGGAACATTTCGCGGAATCGGGGGTGCGGTGCGATTACGTGCGAAAGGTGTGGGACCAGGATAGATGATGCCCACAAAGTCTGGCCGCGATGAAATCCCCGCTAACGGATCGTTAGGGTCGCTGTACTTTTTGTCAAAGTCTTCAAACAAGACCGCCGCCGGAGCAGAAAGTTCAGCGCCTGCGGAAAAGCCCATGATGCCGATTTTGTTGGGGTCAATATTCCATTCCTTGGCATAAGCCCGAACCAGGCGAATCGCCTGCTGCGCATCGTTTACCGCGTCGGTCTGCGCGTTATATCCGTCACGTCGCAGGCGATTCCGCAGGATGATGGTATTGACGCCATAGTTGTAAAAAAACGGAACAAAATCAGCACTCTCTGTGCCGACGTTTAGAGTATTATGCCCGCCGCCAGCCACCAGAATTAATGCGGCACCGGTATTCAGACCGCGATCAACCATGTGTACTTCAACCGAAGGATTATGAATATTGACGATGCTATTGATACGCCCTGGCACGGCTTGGCTCATATTGTATTGCTCGGCCTCGCGAACTTTTTCCATTTTGAGGAACGGAGAGTTCGGCGGATAGAGTGGCACCACCACGCCGCCTTGCAAGATGGGCAATGGGACATATGGGGCATCGGTCACAGGCCCAGGTTTGGGAACTCCAACAGGAGCAGGTAACGGCAGCAAGGGAGCTCGACGGGGAACATCCTGCCCGAAAGTGGCAACAACTGCGAGAGTCAATCCAAATATTTTCATTCTCATAAATTCTTATCCGAACGATGTTCACCGAACTATGGTCCTTCATCATAATAGTGCAAAGACTATTTGAAATGGTTGACCCAGTTTCCTTGCAGATCGCGCAATGTATAGTGGAGGTGGCGAAATCAGATTGAGACTCTGCTAAGCAGAAGACATTGAAACCACCACTACAAGGAATATCGCAATGAATAATTTGACCGGACTTCTGGAATATCTCTGGTGGTTGATCCCCATCGTCCTCTTCTTCATTTTCTATCGGTGGACGTTTCGACTTCTAGGCATCGCAGTTATTCCCGAAGATTCAATTGGCATCGTCAATAAGAAGTTCGTCCTGTGGGGTGCGAACAAGTCACTACCTGACGGCAAGATCATCGCACTGAAAGGTGAAGCCGGATTCCAAGGTGATTCCCTTGCCCCGGGACTCTATTTCGGCTATTGGCCATGGCAGTACAACATCATTCGACAGCAGTTCACCAACGTCAACGAAGGCTTTATTGGGGTGGTGGAAGCACGTGACGGCATCCCGCTGACAAACGGCCGGGTTCTTGCAAAAAAAGTAGATTGCGATGCGTTCCAGAATGCGCGGTCGTTTCTTGAAAACAGCGGTGAACGTGGCCCGCAGATCATCGTGATTCCCCCAGGAACCTATCGCATCAATACCGCTCTGTTTAGCGTTGTGCTTGAGAAAGTTACCGAAATTGAAGACAACATGGTGGGCATTGTCACTACCAAAGAAGGCCGGTCACTGCCAACTGGCGACATTGCTGGCAAAGAAATTTCTGGGCACAACATGTTTCAGGATGGGCAATCGTTCATCGACGCCGGCGGGTTCAAGGGCCTGCAGGAACAAGTAATCCTGGCCGGCCGTTACTTCATCAATCCGCGGTTGGCTACAGTGGAATCCCGGGAAATGACTTCCGTTCCCATCGCAAGCGCTGGCGTGGTAATCGCCTACGTTGGCCAACCTGGTGTGGACACTACTGGCGATACATTTCGCCACGGCAACTTGGTCGGCAAAGGACAGAAAGGAGTCTGGGTGGAACCACTTGATCCGGGCAAGTATCCCATTAACCCTTACACACACAAGGTGGAATGCGTGCCGACGGCCAACGTAGTCTTGAACTGGGCCACGGGAAAGAGTGAAGCTCACAATTTGGATAAAAACCTGTCCACAATTACCGTACGTTCCTCCGATGGCTTCACGTTCAACCTGGACGTCAGTCAAATCATTCACATTCCTCGAAACGATGCACCAAAAGTGATCGCCCGTTTCGGAAGCGTGGCCAACCTTGTAACACAAGTTCTTGAGCCGACCATCGGCAATTACTTCCGCAACGCAGCGCAAGGGTCGGATGTGATCGACTTTCTGAGGGGTCGCAAGGAACGGCAGGAAGATGCGAAGAATCGCATTTCCGCAGCTCTGTCGGAATACAACGTGGTGGCGGTGGATACGCTGATTGGCGACATCACCCCTCCTGAAGCACTGATGAAAACGCTGACGGATCGCAAAATTGCTGAACAGGAAAAGACTACCTTTGAGACACAGCGCACGGCGGAGGAGACTCGCAAAAGTTTGCAACAAGCCAGAGCGCAAGCAGATACGCAAGCAGGCGTGGTGGCTGCCGAGCGGTCCGTGGAAATCGCCGAGTTCAATGCTAAAGCGGTGGTGAAAAAAGCTGCTGGTGAAGCGGAGTCGAAGACAATCAACGCCAAGGCCGATGCTGAAGTGCTCACGGTGGTGGGTAACGCGACGGCGGAAAGGACCACGGCGGTTGGAACCGCAGAAGCTTCAGTTATTAAGTTGAAGACTGAGGCGGTGGGTCAGAATAACTACGCGGTGATTGAAGTGGGTCGCGCATTGGCTGAGGCGAAGACGGCGCTTGTGCCGCAGATTATGGCAGGCGGTGGCGGTGCGTCACTAGTAAATATTTTGCTGGCCGGGCTGATTAAGGATGGCATGAAGAAGGACGAAAGGAAGTTGGAATAGGGGGAATTGGAGCGCGTTCCACTAGGCAAAGTGAACGTCGCGAACTGGGAAGTAGGGCTTGATATCCAGTACAACCGTGCCATCCAGGAAATCCAGTTTGTCCAAATACAAAGTGAGGCCTTCGCGCTTAAGCAGCCGCGCTGAAGTCAGTCCAATTGGATTCGGTCGGGCAGGCGAACGCACCGCAAATACTCCCCGCAGCTCATTGCCTGATCTCGGGATCACTTGCAGCAAGTCGCGCTCCCCACGGTCTATCCAAGCCAGCACCCAAATGTGCGAATGCTTCTCAATATGCAATAGAGCCTCTTCGTACTGAGGCAAAATTTCAACCGTCGAAGGGACTCCGAATGGGGTCATTTTCTGCGGTGGTCGAACTTCGTTGTGGACAATCCCGATGGGCCGTAGTTCCATCTACGCTCTCACTTTCGGCATTGGATAAGGAACGCGATCCCCGGTCCGAATCATCCAACGTTTCATCAAAGCAAGCAGCCCATCTTGCAGAACCGAACTGGCCTTGCTATTCGCCAGATTGGTCATCTCAAACGGATCTTGCCCTAAGTTAAATAGGTGCGTCACTTTCATATCACGCCCCACCACCAATTTGTCAAAGCCGCGCACAATCATCCGCCACTCTTCAGGCGTGGTCAGTTGCCCTTCACAATAAATGGACTGTGGCCGATCTCCTTCGCCACTGATCATGAAACTGGACAAGTCGCGGCCCTGGACATCGGAAGGAATCTCCACACCACAAAAACCCAGGACAGTGGGCATGTGGTCCACATTCGATACCAACAGATCCTCGTCCATCGTGCCTGCTTTCAGTTTTCGAGGATAGCGGACAATCAAAGGAATCCCCACCGATTCCTCATAGGGCACATCCATTCCGATCAGCCCGTGCGACCCCAGCATATTGCCATGATCAGCCGTGAAAATGACGATCGTATCCGCAGTCAGTTTCAGTTGGTCCAGCTTGTCGAGAAGGCGCCCAATATCGTCATCCAGGGCAGAACAAAGTCCGTAGTAACCAGCCAAATCCTTGCGGGTTTGCGCTTCAGAACCGGGCAGGACATTTTCCCGCAAAGCAAGCTTGGCCGGGTTATAAGTCTTCTGATGACGGGGCGGCGGAGTGTACGGCGCATGGGGCGAGACCCAGGATAGAAACAGATAAAACGGGTTGGCCTTGTTCTGTTCAAGAAACTGAATAGCTAGATCTGTTTGTATATCGGGCTCAAAGCCTTTTTTGTAAATCGGCTCCGGAGCATCATTGAAATAGATTGTATTGAAAGCGTCGTGGTTCCGATTGGTAGCAGCCCAATACTGGTAGTCCCGACGTCGAGGACCAGGTGGCACAAAACCTGGACGTTCTTCCCCATCCAGATGCCACTTGCCGATGTAGCCGGTCTTATAACCAACTTTCACCAGTTGTTGGGAAATGCAGACTTCATCCAACGAGAGCAACAAATCGTTCACGGGCATTTTCACAGCATGGGGAAATTTGCCAGTTTGAATGGCGGCGCGCGAAGGTCCGCAAACTGGATTTGCCGCGTAACTGCGCGAAAAATTCACACCCTGACTTGCCAGGCGCGCCAAATTCGGAGCAATCACATTGAAGTCACCAGCCGATGGCAACGCCTGCGCTCGCCACGAATCGCAACAAATGTACAAAACGTTAGGAAGTTTCCGCACAGGTGCAGAATCTTGCAGTGCAACGGCTGCCCAAGTTAAAAATTGACGCCGGTTTAGCATCTATACTTGATATGGTACTCGTTACTTTAATTGCATATCGGTGTTTCTATTTAGTTCCCTATGGGCAGCCCAACACGTCCACCAATCAATCGCGGCGGCGGTGCACCTCAACCTCGCACTGCGGACCGTTATTTTGAAATCAAATCGGAAATCCATAAAAAGCTGCTGACTGCGCTGAATCTGGACCGCGTCGCATCGATCCCCAAAGATAGGGTTCGCGCCGAAATTGGTCGCGTCGTGGAACGGCTGCTGGAACAAGAGAAGATTCCCATGACCACAGCCGAGCAGAATCGGATTGTGGAGGAAGTTCTTGATGAAGTGTTGGGGCTGGGTCCCCTGGAACCGCTGCTAAAAGAATCTTCCATCTCCGATATTCTGGTGAACCGTTTCGACAAAGTGTATGTGGAACGTGGTGGTAGATTGCAGCTAACTCCAGTTCGCTTTCGGGACAACGCCCATCTACTGCACATCATTGAAAAAATTGTTTCGCAAGTAGGCCGTCGCATCGACGAAGCGTCCCCCATTGTTGACGCCCGTTTGCTGGATGGTTCCCGTGTGAATGCAATTATTCCGCCACTGGCGCTGGATGGCCCCTCACTTTCTATCCGCCGATTTGGAAGGCACGTTATCACATCGGACGAGATGATTGCCTATAAGACGGTGATGCCGTCCATGCTGCAGTTCCTGGCGGCGTGCGTACAGGCAAAGACCACGATTCTGGTTTCTGGCGGAACTGGTTCCGGAAAAACTACCACCTTAAATGCCATGTCCCGCTTTATCCCCGAAGACGAACGGGTAGTAACTATTGAAGACACCGCCGAACTGCAATTGCAACAGCGGCACGTAGTGAAATTTGAAACTCGACCGCCGAACTTGAACAAAGAAGGCGGCATCAATCAGCGTCATTTAGTACGTACAGCACTGCGTATGCGGCCCGATCGCATTATTGTGGGTGAGTGCCGCGGTGCGGAAACGTTGGACATGCTGCAAGCCATGAATACTGGTGTGGAAGGGTCCATGACCACCATCCACGCCAACAATCCACGCGATGCGTTTTCCCGCTTGGAGGCGATGATTCTAATGGCCGATGTGGAGATCCCCACCAAAGTGATTGTGTCCCAACTGGCGGGTGCAATTAAGTTGGTGGTCCAGGTGGCTCGCCTGCAGGATGGGTCCCGTAAAATCACTTCCATTTCTGAAGTTTTGGGCGTGGTGCATGATCGCGTGGAAGTTCAGGATATCTTCCAGTTTGAAAGGATTGGCGTTAATTCCGAGGGAAAAGTGATGGGCCGGTTTAAGTATACCGGGGTCACTCCACTGATCCTCAATCGTCTCAAAATTAGCGGAATTAAGCTGCCAGACAGTGTTTTTGAAGAAGTTGTTGAAGTAAATATGTAGGCAAACCAGTGGCTTAGCGGCAATTGCCAGGGGACCCCGTAGGTTGACTTCCCCCGCCCCTTCCGCTATATTTCTGAAATAACTGATCCCCAACGGTTTATACGAATTTTGGGGGCACTTTTTTCCCTTGGTACTGTCACAGGCTAAGGGCGGCGGAGAAACAATCATGGCAAGTAACCCGAACCAACCAACTCCTGGAACTCCGGGCCACCCAATTCCGGGTACACCCGAAGGCTCAATGGAGATGGATTTAGAGCAAGCGGGACTAGGCGAATTCGGTTCGGAAGATCTTGCCTACGAACAGATGCTGGACGATTACAGCAACTTTTCTCCACCCTCTGACGGCGAAGTTTTAATGGCCACCGTGCTGAAGCTCGGCGAGAAAGATGCCATTGTAGATTTCGGTTATAAATCCGAAGGAATTGTTCCTTTAGACCAGTTCCCGATGATTGACGGAAAGCCTGCGGTGAACCCTGGCGACGTCATCGAAGTAATGGTAGACCGTCAGGCCACAAGTCCTGAAGGCTATACCGTTCTTTCCCACAAACGAGCCCAAAAATTGCGCGCCTGGGATACGCTGGATCAGGCACTGAAAGAAAATTTGATCGTCTCCGCACGTTGCCTAACGCGCACCAAGGGCGGCCTGATTGTGGATGTGGGAGTGGAAGCTTTCCTTCCAGGTTCGCAGATTGATGTCAGGCCTGTTTATAACGTGGAACCGCTGCTAGGAACCGATATTCCGGTCCGCATTGTGAAACTGAACAGGCGGCGCGGCAATGTGGTTGTATCGCGCAAGATGGCCGTGGAAACGGAAATCGCAGACCGTAAGACCGACGTGTTGGAACATGTGGAAGAAGGCTCAGAAGTCCGCGGCGTCGTAAAAAATCTGACCGACTATGGCGCTTTCATTGATCTGGGTGGCATTGATGGCTTACTGCACGTCAGCGATATGAGCTACGGCCGCGTGGGACATCCTTCGGAAATCATCCACGTTGGGCAGGAACTCACTCTGAAAGTGATGAAGTTCGATTCCGGCAAGGAACGAATTTCTTTGGGTCTGAAACAGATGGCTCCAGATCCCTGGTCGACAGTGATTGAACGCTTTCCCCATGGGCAGAAAGTGGTTGGCCATATTGTTTCCATCACTGATTATGGTGCGTTTGTAGAAATTGAAGCCGGCGTGGAAGGGTTGATTCATATTTCTGAAATGACCTGGTCCCGACGGATGAAACATCCCGGCAAAGTGGTAAAGGTCGGGGATTCGGTAGAAGCAGTTGTGCTGGATATCAAGCCCAAGGACCGCCGCATTTCGCTGGGCATCAAACAGTTGGAAGCTGACCCTTGGACCACCGTCGCCATGCGCTATTCCGTGGGCAGTGTGGTGGAAGGGCGTGTGCGAAAGCTAACCGATTTCGGAGCTTTCATTGAAATTGAAGAAGGCATTGACGGGCTGGTGCACATTTCTGACCTCTCTTGGACCAAGCGCGTGAAGCACCCATCGGAACTGCTCAAAAAAGGGCAACTAGTACAAGCTGTTATCATTAACATTGATGCTCCTTCGCGGCGTTTGTCGTTGGGAGTGAAGCAGTTGCAGCCAGATGCCTGGGAATCTTTCTTTCAGACCCAAGTGGTTGGTGATGTGGTTAGAGGCAAGGTTTGCCGGGTGGCGAATTTCGGAGTGTTCATTGAAGTGGCTCCCGGAGTGGAAGGTTTGTGCCATAATTCCGAGTTGCAACTGGCGGGGAAAGCGGAATCGGATTTACCCCTGAATGAGGAATTCGATTTTAAAATAATTCGCCTCAATCCCGCTGACAAAAAGATTGGATTAAGTTTGCGGGCCGTTTCCGATGATGAGGAAAAAACTCGCTTGGATGATTATCAGAAACAGGCGGCCAATGCTACCTCCACTATTGAAGAAGCGATGAAAGGCAAGGATAATTGAAAGTTATATGACCAAGGCAGATCTCATCGAAGAAGTATCGCGAGTGGTGGAAATGACCCGGAAAGATTCCGAGGTGATTGTAGAAGCCATTTTTGACAGCGTGGTGAAGAGCCTGCGCAGCGGAGACAAAATTGAAATCCGGGGATTCGGGAGCTTTCGTACGCGGCAACGTCAGCCACGTGTAGGCCGAAATCCGAAAACCGGGGCTAGAGTGGAAGTGCCTGCTAAGCGCATTCCCTACTTCAAGCCCAGCAAGGAATTGAAGGATCTGGTCAACGGCACCGAACCGGTAGCCCCCACTGTGCCCTAAATTTAAAAATCCATGGACCATTTGTGGAGCCCCTGGCGTTACCGCTATGTCACAAAAAGTGATTCGCCAGCGGGTTGTGTTTTCTGCCAAATGGTGGCAGAGCAAGACGACCCCAAAAATCTAATCCTGCTTCGCGCGAAATTCAATTTTGCGGTCCTGAACCTATATCCGTACACCAATGGCCATCTGATGATCGTGCCGTACAGCCATGTGCCATCGCTGACACAAGCCCAGCCCGAAGCGCTTACGGAAATGATGTGGCTAGCTAGGCACGCGGAATCGGCGCTAGGCAAGGTTTACGGGCCGCAGGGCATCAATCTTGGGATGAACCTCGGAGAATGCGCTGGAGCGGGCGTGGCGGGCCATATCCACATGCACATTGTCCCCCGCTGGTTCGGCGATGCCAACTTTATGAGTGTGACCGCTGAAACTCGCGTCCACATTGAAGAATTGGCTACTACCTGGACTAGGCTTCAATCGGCCCTGCGGGAAGAACTTCACCCTCCCATCGCGTAATCACAGCGGGTGCCACGCAATGGCCCAAAATATTGACTCCAGTGCGAATCATGTCGATCACCGCGTCAACCCCCAACAGTACCGGCAGCCCTTCCATGGGCAATCCAAAGCTCAAGAACAATGCCGAAAGAATAACGAAATTCGCTCTGGGGATTCCGGCCACTCCTTTGCTTGTAAGCTTCAGCGTCAACAGAATCATTACCTGTGTTGACCAGGGGAGCGCCATGCCCGCAGCTTGCGCAACAAACAGCGTGGCCATGGCCAAGTGCAAAGTACTCCCCGCCAAATTGAAACTGAGCCCTAGGGGCATCACCAATCCCAGAATTGGTGTGGGAATCCCGAAGCGCCGCATGTTTTCCAGAGCCTTGGGCAGAGCCGCTGCACTGGACGTAGTGGCGAATGCGATCAGGAAAGGTTCGCGGACCGCTTGAAAAAAGCGCCGCAGTGGTACGCCAAACATCACCAGCGCCCCGCCCAGAAACACAATCGCGTAGAGTCCTTGCGCCAAATAAGCTGTTGCAATCAGCTTGCCTAAGCCGAATAGAACACCAAATCCGTTTTCAGCCACGGTGGAAGCCATTGCCGCTACAACGGCGAAAGGTGCCAGATACATTACAAAATTTGTGTAACGAAATGCGATGGCTGCCAACGATTCGGCAAAGTTCAGAATCGGTCTGGCTTTTTCGCCAATGGCATTCGCCGCCAAACCAAACAACATGCAGAATATGACGATTTGCAAAACATCGCCACGGGCCATAGCATCGGCGATGCTACTGGGGATTGATTTTTCGAGTACTTCGGAAAACGAGGGCACCACTGTTTTTTGAGCGATTTTCAC
>JANMWO010000693.1:0-7097 GCA_031394025.1 Acidobacteriota bacterium | reverse complement strand
ATGGAAGCGCACAACAACCTGGCCACCAGTTTGATGCAACAAGATCGCTGGGATGAAGCATTGCAAGAGCTGCAAGTTGCCGTGTCTTTGGACCCGGCTTCCAGTCCAGCACATTCCAACTTGGGCATTGCGTATTTGCGGTTGAAGGATTTTGTCAAAGCTTAAAGAGAGGGACGGTTGGCAACAACTTTAGACCCCATGTCCTGGAAAGCTAAGCACGTACTGAGTATGGCGTTAAAAATGAAGTCCGAAACTCAGGCTGCCATTCATTAGGCAAATTATCGATGTAACAAAAAGGTCCTCCTTGAATTCCAAATTATCGGTTAGAATTGTGGAATCCAGGGAGGCCTTCATGCAGCAACTTATTCTTACAATATTTGTCTGTTTGGCGACAAGTGTGGGATTGTTTGGTCAGCAGCCTTCCGCTAGCGTCGTCGGCAGGATTACCGATCCTACTGGGGCCATCATTGCTGGCGTTAACATTCGAATTACTAATCTTGATACGAATATCCTCACCATGGGATCGTCGAACCAATCCGGTGATTTCACCATTCTCTTTTTGAATCCGGGCCGCTACACCATGGAGGCGACGCACAAAGGATTCCGTTCCTATAAACATTCGGAGTTCAACCTGACCATCGATAACGCTCTGCGCCTGGATATCGCGCTGGAGGTTGGTTCTACATCGGAAAGTGTAACCGTAACCGATACGCCCCCTGTGTTGAATACCGAAAGCGGGGCCAGAGGCGAGGTGACCACCAATAAAGAAATTGCCGAAATGCCTTTGGACGGCCGCAATTTTTCCGATCTTGCCTATCTCACTGGTGGCGTAATTCCCAAAGGTGACGGTGGCGACGGGGCCTATGCCGTGAACGGAGCTCGTGCCGATAATTTTGGTTTTGTGATTGACGGGGTGGAAAATACGCAGAAGCGCAACACCGGGGCCATGATCAGTCCTTCCATTGAGAGCGTTCAGGAATTCAAGTTGATCACCTCTGGCTTCGCTGCTGAATACGGCAAGTATGCCGGTGGAGTTCTCAGCGTGGTCACCAAAAGTGGCACAAACAAGTTGCGCGGATCCATGTACGAATTTATACGTAACGACGCGTTTGATGCCAAAAGTTACTTTGACGTCACCAAATCAAAACTACGCCGCAACCAATTCGGTTCCACCATCACTGGGCCTGTATTTATCCCAAAAATTTACGACGGTCGCAACCGGACGTTCTTCATGTTCAGTTGGGATTCGTTGCGCTTAGGAAACGGTAAGACGCAGCGGGGAATTACACCCACTCCAGAAATGTTGTTGGGGGACTTTTCTAAAGCCACCGATGCGTTCGGCAAATTGATTGCCATTACCGATCCGATTGCCAAGGTGCCTTTCCCGAAGAATCAGATCCCCGTCAGCCGGTTTGATCCGGTGGCTGTGAAGCTGGCCGCATACTACCCGAAACCCAATTTAAACGGTGGTGTCAATAATTTTATTTCACAAGGCAACGGCACCTCGCAAAACAATAACTACAGCATTAAGGTGGATCATCAATTCGATCCGAAGGATCGCATTACAACAAGTGTTTTCTGGAAACCAAGTTCTAACTTTGATCCGGTAGCCGATGCCCGTTCTCCGCTGCCGATCTTTGGTTCCAGCAACAATACGCTGGACGTGTTGTCCTATATTCGTTACCTGCGCACCATTACGCCCACTATGTTTTTTGAAGGGAAAGCCTCATTTTCACGCAAGACCAACAATCAGCGCTGGCCCTTTGGATCGGTCAAGGATTGGGCCGGTGAGGCGGGGTTTGTGGGCGGCATCCGCAACCCTATCGCCAGCGGATTGCCGGAACTGACGGCTACCGGATACATCATTCTTGGGCCCGCCTACGATCTGCCAAAAATCTGGTCTTACAACAACTATCAATACACCGGTGCCATGACCTGGATCAAAGGAAAGCACAGCTTGAAATATGGTGCCGAATTCCTGCGCATCCAATATTTTTCCAAGCAATTTGGCGGCACACGCGGTCGGCTTACTTTTCTTGGTCGCAACACTGGCGAACCGATGGCCGATCTGTTACTGGGCTTTCCCAGCAGTACTTCCCGTCAGTTAGATGGAGCGGGACCTTATCATCTGGTCTCCAGCTATTCCTCTTATATTCAAGACGACTACAAAATCACTTCGTCACTCACGCTGAATATCGGACTGCGTTACGAGTTGATGAAACCACCGCAAGAAAAATTTGGTGCCTGGTCCATGTTCATTCCTGATTTGGGGAAACAAGTGATTTCAGGAATTGGAGTGCTTTCCCAAGCGGAATTCGATTCTAGAATTGTCACGGCGGGCTTGCAGAAATATGTGGTGCGGGCGTCGGAAGTTGGGTTGCCCGATAGCATTGTTAAGCCGAATTACTTGAATCTGGCTCCACGCTTCGGCTTTGCCTGGCGACCCTTTGGCGGCACTCGCAGCGTGATTCGCGGTGGATATGGAATTTTCTATGGCAGCAGTTCGCTGTATCGAATGGATGAATATAGCGATACATTTCCATTCTCAATCAATGAATCGTACACCGCAGTTGCCGCCACACCCACAGCGCTTACAGTTTCTAATCCCTTCCCGCTGGCCCGCAGAAGCATTGGCGGAACCACTACGACAACTGGCGGACCGTCCGATCCAAAACCGCAAAATCTGCAATCGTACAGCATGACGTTCGAACGTGAGTTTGGGCATGGCACTGTTGTTGAAGTGGGCTACGCCGGGTCTAAGGGAACACACTTGCAGAGGCGGTACGATTTGAATCAACCGGGTCGGGAACAGGCGCTACGTTCCACACGGCCATACGCGGGCTTCAGCACAATTAACATCATCTCCGATAGTTCTAACTCCATCTACAATTCCGGTGCGGTCACTGTTCGTCGCAGGTTCACAAAGCAACTGTTCGTGCGTGCTGCCTATACCTACGCCAAGTCGATTGATGAGAGTTCCAATACCGGCGGAGCGATCCAATACAATTTTGCCAACGCGCAGGATTCACGCAATTTGAAAAGTGAACGGGGCCGCAGTGATTTTGACATTGGACATGCTTTTGCGGGCAGCTTTATATGGTCACCCTCAATTTCAAAAAATGTGATTGCCCGCAACTGGCAGTTTTCTGGCACCAGTACCATGTATACGGGCCAGCCGTTCACGCCTAAGGTTGCCAATTTTAACTTCTCCAATGGCGAGGCCAGTCGTCCAGACCGCATCGCGACTGGTTCATTAGAAAATCCTAGCGTCGATCAATGGTTTGATCGCAGGGCATTTCCTGTGGTGCCTTTGGGAGCTTATCGCTTTGGAAGTTCTGGACGAAACATTTTGGATGGACCGGGAACGTTCAGCTTGAACATATCGGTCTCCCGCAGGTTCAAACTTGGTGAATCCGTGGGATTGCAGTTACGCGGGGAATCGTTTAATTTGCCGAATCACCCCAACTTCAACCTGCCGGAGAATCGAGTAGATGTGATTAGCGGTGGGACCATTTCACGAGCCAGAGCAAGTCGCAATTTCCAATTGGGTGCACGGTTGGAATTCTAAACTATGGCACTGGCCATTCGGCACTTTTGGGCAGAGCGAATTGGATAGAAACTCCGGCTGCTGTCATGATTCGTCTGAAGACAGCAATTGTATCGGGCGATGGCTTAAAGTTACCGAACCGATAGCCTTCCGCGATAATGAGCGGGGTCCAACCGAACTTATTTTTGACGTTCCAGATTTCAATTTTGGCACCTTTTGAATGAAGAAACTCAACGGCGCCGGGAAGGTTTTTGTAGGCAGCTCCATGCATGGCGGTTTCGCCGTTCTTATTGGCTGCATTGATATCGGCACCCAGATCCAAGGCCGCCTGCATGGCTTCCACCACTTCACTCTCACTGCCGGCATCCTCGCCCGGTGACCGTGTACCCAGGCCTGCTGCGGCGATCAACGGAGTGGTGTTTTCGTCATTCGGTAACAGTGGATCTGCACCCAGTTTCGCCAGGAAACGCATCATTTCAGCATCGGCAGTTCTGGCCGCCAAAAAGAAAGGAGTGGCCCCCAAAGTATTCAAGGCAGTAAGGCCAACATTGACTTTTTTAGTCATCTTGAAATTGATGTCGGCACCTTTTTTCACCAGCTTTTCGATCAGTTCCAGACTGGTCATATTGCCTGAGCCTTGCGGTGCTGGGTCGTTATCCCCCAGGCCGGGCTTTCTCATCCAGGTAATTGCGTGGAGCGGTGTCCAACCGGGGGCAGCAGCATTTGGATCGGCGCCAGCGTCCAATAGAATCGACGCAAGTTCAAAGTGCGCGTTGGATGTTGCCAGTAGCAATGCACTGGTTCCAGCGGCTGGCGGACCCGTCACGCCGCCTGCCTTTTTCGCTTGCGATTTTACTGTTTCGTTGACATCGGCACCGGCTTTCAACAGAGCTTTTGTGGTACCGATTTGCCCTTCACGAACGGCGAATAAAAGTGGAGTAAAGGCGGCATTGGAACTGGCATGAATGTCTGCACCGGCTTTCAATAAAGCTTCCACCACCTGGACATTGCCTGCTGCGGCAGCCCACATTAAAGCTGTTTGTTTGTACTTGGTTTCCTTGGCGTTTACTTCAGCCTTGTGTTCCAGAAGTGCGTTGACGGCGTCTACTTTCCCCGTTCGAGCGGCGGTCATTAGTGCCGTTTCGCCACCGGCGAGTACATCATTCGGATTTGCTCCGGCATTGAGCAGCAACCGGACAACGACCCCATTTCCATTGGTGCAAGCGAGGGAAAGTGGTGTCACTCCATAACGATTCGCTGCCTTCACATTGGCACCGGCGCGGAGCAGCGACCCCACTGTTTGAGCATCGTCCTGGTAGACAGCCCAATGCAGTGGAGTTGTTCCATCCACATCCGGTTTCACATGCTGGTCGGCTGCAATTGCCGCCACAGACAGAATAAGCAATAAACTAAAGCGAAAGCGGATCATCCAGAAGTTCCTTCACACGGCCTTTGCTATCGGCAAATTTGTCGAGTCTCACGCCAGACTTATTCAGCAACGTCAAATGCAAATTGGCTAGTGGAGTTGGTTCGGCATAACGGATATGACGGCCTCCCTTCATGTTGCCAGCGCCACCACCGGCCACAAGAATCGGCAGGTTCACATGATCGTGCTTATCGGGGTTGCCCATGCCGCTTCCATACAGGTAAATGGAATGATCCAGCAGCGTCCCATTGCCATCGGGAGTTGCCTTCAACTTTTGCAGGAAGTAGGAAAATAGCGAAACATGGAAGGCATTGATCTTGGCTACCTTCATCATCTTTTCCGCGTCGCCACCGTGATGAGTTGTGGGATGGTGCGCTTCAGGAACTCCAATTTCAGGATAAGTTCGGGTGCTGGTTTCGCGGGCCAATTGGAACGTGATCACGCGAGTCACATCGCCCTGCAACGCCAGCACTTGTAGATCGAACATCAAGCGGGCGTGATCGGCATAAGCTCCTGGCACACCCACAGGCCGGTCCAGATCAGGCAATTGGGAATCGGCAGTGGCGGCTTCAGCCTTTTGAATACGACGCTCCACCTCCCGCACCGTGTCCAGATATTGGCTGACTTTATTGCGATCCCCGGCACCCAACTTCTTTTGCAGACGGGCAATATCTTCACTTACCCAATCCAGCAGGCTGGCGTTCTTGCGCAGTTCGCCGCGACGGTCTGCGGCACTGCCACCATCACCAAATAGGCGTTCAAAGGCAATGCGCGGATGAGCTTCGGCGGGCAGCGGTGTGGTGGGTGAGGACCAGGACAGATTGTTTTGATACACGCAGGCATAGCCGTTATCACATTGGCCAACGGTGGTGAGCAAGTCCATAGCAAGTTCCAGCGATGGCAGCCGCGTTTCCTGACCCAACTGCTGGGCGGCAATTTGATCTGCAGTTGTGGCCAGTTCGTAATCGGTGCTCTCTGTCCATTTCGATGTGGCGGCGCTGAGGAACGCTGCGTTCGACGTGGCGTGCGTTCCCGGATAGGCATTGCGCAGTTCCATGTTGCTGACAACGGTGAGTTGATCACGCACTGGCTCAAGCGAACGGAGGATCATGGGAAGTTGACCAAGGGCACCGACAGTGGATGGCGTCCACTGTGAGATGGTCGCGCCCATTGGAATATAGACGAATCCAAGCCTGCGCACTGGGGCCGCTGGGGTGGCGGCTAGCGCAGTCATGGAGGGTATCATGGCGTCTAATAAAGGCAGGGCAAGCGTTGCCCCTGCGCCACGCAGAAACGTTCTTCGCGGCAATGCTTTTTTGGTGATGATCATTGTGATCTCCTCATTTGAAACGGGCTACTATTGACGACGCCAAGGATGACCGAAGAGAACCGGAAGTCCTTGGCTTGTGATTCACGAACAATTTTGCGAACGGCTGGGGCATCGTAGAACCCAACGCCGCGACCCAGTCCATACGTTAAAAGTTTTTCTGAAAGAGTAGTGACAAACGATTCAGGATGGCTCAGCAAAGCCTGCTGCAATCCGGCGACACCGGCGAATTTACTGCCATCGGGTAAGCTTCCTGACGCGTCAATGGGATTGGCCGATTCATCGTTGGATCGCCAACGACCCACGCCATCGTAGTTTTCCAGCGAAAAGCCCACGGGGTCCATTAACTGATGGCATCCGGAACAGGCCGGACTATCGCGATGTTGCGCCATCCGCTGCCGCATGGTCAGATTTTTTCCAATGCCTTCGTGTTCTTTCAATGCCGGTACAGAGGCAGGCGGAGGCGGCGGTGGAACGCCTAAAATATTATCCAGAATCCATTTGCCACGAATTACTGGAGAGGTGCGCGTGGCGTAAGACGTCACCGTTAAAATGCTGCCCTGCCGAAGCAGGCCGCCTCGATTGCTATTTTCGTCGAAGTTGATGCGCCGGAAACGGCTTCCGTAAATATTGGGAATTCCGTAGTGTCTGGCCAGGCGTTCATTAATGAATGTGTAGTTGGCACGCAGCAGATCCAGCACGTTTCGGTCTTCCCGTAAAATACTTTCGAAAAAGAGTTCGGTTTCTTTCAAGAAAGACTGACGCAGGTTATCGTCAAAATCCGGGAACACGCGCAT
>JANMWO010000681.1:0-5602 GCA_031394025.1 Acidobacteriota bacterium | reverse complement strand
GCTTGTATTTGCAGGGTGATTCCCTGGCAAAGTTCCCTTTCGTCATCAGAGCCGAAAACGCCGACGCCAGCATTCAATTTGCCAGCCAATTCCACTGCAGCTTGGACAAAGCGTTCCGGCAACCATCGTTTGGCAGTTCCGTAGGCGGCACCTGGAGAAACGCCAATCAACGGTCCGTTCCAGCCTAGCGCTTTCAACTTGGCCAACCCTTCTGCACGAAGCCTTTCCATTCCAGGAAGCCTGATTTCATTCACTTCAGGGAGTTCTTGCAGAATGCCCGCGCGGCGCAATAGTTCCAGATAGTAATAGCGTTGATGATTGGGGATTTCACCAGTTTGCGGAACCGTCACCGGATGGGTCAACAAGAGACTGCGGCCATCCCGGGCGTATCCAATGCGCACTGGAATCCGAGCCATGCGCACCAGTGCAGCGGCTTCAAATGCGTTTTGAAAAAGAATAGCTGCATCAAACTTCTGTTGGCGAAGTTGGTGCGCCAGACTGCGCTTAGCTCCCAGTTCTTTCCAACCTTTGGCTGCTGTGTAAGGGATCAATTCGTCAATCAGTTCCTTACCGTATAAGCCTGCCACCCACGGGCGAGCCAACACAGCAATGTGAGCCTTGGGGTAGCGCGTGCGCAATGCAGCAAGGGCCGGGACGCACATTACAGCATCACCAACCCAGTTGGTGGCACGCACCAGGATGCGGGAAAACTCCATGCAGTATAATTTTAACGTGACGGAAACAGACCGCCAATTACTCCAAGATCAAGGGTACCTTATCCTGCGCGGATTGATTCAACCCGCATTCCTTGCTGAACTGCGGGAACGGACTGAAGAACTGCTCGCACTAGAAGGTTCCAACGCTGGATCTGAATTCAAAAAAGAACCAGGCGCCATTCGGCTGGCAAATCTGGTGGACAAGGGCGAAGTATTTGAACGAGTGGTCTCCCATCCCGTTGTACTGGAGGCCATGGCTGCCTTGCTTGGTCAGAACTTTAAGCTGAGTAGCTTAAATTACCGCTCTACGAATCCACACTCTACAGAAGCCCAGCCACTGCATTCCGATACCGGTGCGATTGCCGATGAATATGGTTACTGGGTGGCGAATTCTGTGTGGTTGCTGGATGATTTTACGGCGGACAACGGGGCCACACGGTTTGTTGCCGGTACGCACAAACTGGCTCAATTGCCTGAAAATCCGCAAGAACCGCATGTCGACGAACAACTCTTGATCGGTAAGGCGGGGGATGTAGCCATCATGAATGCCCACATGTGGCATGGGGGAACGGCCAACCGCACAGCCTTTCCTCGTAGAGCATTGCACGGCTTTTACACGCGCTTCGATAAGCCGCAGCAGCAGTATCAGAAGCAACTTTTACGAGCGGAAACTATTGTCAGACTTTCCCCTGAGTTGCGCAAGATTTTAGCGCTAGATGACCCTTTGAACGACACGCTGAGTTCCGCACAAACCGGCATGAGTGGCTTTCTTAAGTAGCCTTGCCCCACTGCAGTACTTGCAAAATAAATTGATCACGACGGGCTTTCACGGCGTCGGCACTTTTCACGGACCAATCGTAAAATCCCTTGCCAGTTTTAACGCCTAAATTTCCTTGGGCAACTAAATCGTGCAGCATTTGTGGCGCGCGCTTTTCACTATTCAGGTCAGTGGCGACGTAATCTACAATGCTCTTGGACATGTCTAAGCCCACCATATCCTGATGCTCAAAAATTCCATACATGGGGAGGCGCAGGCCAAAGCCGGTACGGGCCGCTAAATCGACATCCTCCACGCTGGCAATGCCTTCCTGGACAATGTGGATGGCCTCGCGGACAAGGGCCATTTGCAGGCGGTTGCCCAGTTGCCCTGGCGTATCGCGCTTGACGATCACGGGAACTTTACCGCAAACAATGAGTAGCTGTCGCACCTCTTCGGCAATTGCTGGATCTGTGTTTGTGCCACGGACAATTTCCACCAACGGCATGAGATGTGGTGGATTCCAAAAGTGCGTGGTCATGGTGCGTTCCGGGTGTTGGCATTTTGAGGCGATGGCCGTAATGCTGAGCCCTGAAGTGTTTGTGGCCAGCACAGTTGTGGGCTTGGCAATCGCATCTAAGCGGGCGAACAAATCTTGCTTGAACGCCATATTTTCCGGAGCCGATTCAACTACCAGATCGACGTTGGGAATCAGAGAATCGAAGTCATCGGAAATGGCTAGAAGCTTCTTCGCCTTCTGGGCTCGGACGGGATCCAAAAGGCCATGGGATTCCAAAAGTTCCAGTTGGGCAATGGCTTTTGTGAGTCCTTCGGCTGCACTTTTAGCAGTGCGGCTTAGGATAGTGGTTTGCACTCCACCATAAGCCAAAGTACCGGCGATTCCTGGGCCCATCATGCCAGTGCCAATGACTGCTGCGGATTGGAATCGGCTCATTATTTCAACTCAATGGTCAGCGTGCGATAAGGCTTTGTGCCAAGGTTGGTCAACACTGGAGCATCCTCACCTTTGTCGTGCCAGATCACCTCACCGGGCTTTCGAGTGCGAACCGTTTTTTCGCCGGTAGCGGAATCCTTACGCTCATATTTGCAATCGTCGAGGAATACGATTACCTGGTCGGTAGGGCGGATATATCGTTCCCGAGGTGCTCCGGGGTTGTAGGTAACTTCAGAGATTTTCACCTTTGTATTTTCCAGCTTGACGGATGTGGGCGGTGGCGCCCAGCCCATCATGCGCATGGAAAGAATGGTGCCGATGCTTGTGACGAATGCGGTGAGTAGAATTAATTTATTCATGCGTCTTGTACCTTGGGTGCGTATTTTCGTTGAACCATAAAAATGTAGGCGGTGATGCCAGCCACCAGGAAAAGCCAGATGGCTATCATGGGTGCGTTGTAGTTGCCGCTGACTTTGATCAAATATCCGGTGAAGGCTGAAGCGATGGCACCGGCTATGTTTGAAGCAAAGTTTTGGACACCAGCGATGCGCCCGGCGGCCGCTCCAGGAATCAGCAGTTGGGTCAATGCCCAGTAGTTTGCAGTAGCCAGACCCAACCCCGATAACGAGAAGATAAAGATATAGGCCGACATTTCTGGCGAGGTGGCGATGATGCCGAATATTTCTGTGGACGCTATGATCAAGCCAGCCAGAGTGAAGCCCTTGCGGACCCGTAGCGGATCCCATCCCTGATCAATCAATTTGTCAGCGGCGAAACCTGCCAAAATCGCCACGGTGGCCATGCCAGAGAAACTGAAGAACGTGTAGCTACCCATTTTTTCTAAGGAAAAATTGCGATATTCCCTGAAGTAGGAAGGCAACCAAGTCATGCAGAAGAAGACGAAATAGTTATAGGCGAATGTACCGATGATGACCCCGTAAATAAGCGGCGTCTTCCATACCTGACGAAAGGCCATGGCGGGCTTACCGCTACGCACCAGCGCTGCGGACTCTAATTGTTTGTCGTCATTCTTTACCATGAACATCCAGGGGATCAGCCAAAGTAGGCTACCGAAACCGAGGATCAGAAACATCTGTTGCCAGCCAAAATCCTTTGCCAGATAGGCGGCCAGGGGCACCCCGATAGCAGGACCGTATTTGGTTCCAGCCATGTAGATGCCAACCGCCAAGCCCCGTTGCCGCTCAGCGACGTTGAAGCGAATCCAACGCATGCTGGCGGGGGTTACCAGCGATTCTCCAACACCAAGCATCATGCGCAATCCGATGATTTGCCATGCGGTGGAAACGAAACTTGTTGCGGCGGACATCAAGCTCCAAAAAAAGAATGCGATGGCGTAGGGAAACTTCACACCGTAACGGTCTACCAGAAAACCTGCGGGGATTTGAAGCAATGCATAGGACCAAAAAAAGGAGGAGGTGAGCAACCCTTTTTGGAAATCGTCCAGGTTGAATTGCTTTTTGAAATCGGGAAGGGCAACGGCTACCGAAAGATTTGCACGGTCTATGTAGGCGATGATCATACCCAAACTCAACAGACAAACAACGCTCCAGCGACGTGCCGGCGTGATGTGATCATAGGCGGTTGTAGTGTCTTTTGTGGACAAGTAGACAAGGTATCACACTCATGCGGATACCTTCGCGGTTGTAAGTGGAACGGTGAACGACAATGGTTCAATAAATTGCTAAACTCTACGAATATGCCCCGGCAAACATCCTCAAGGCGCCAGCACCTTGTGCAAATCGGCATGGCAATTCCTTTCAGTCTTCTGCCGATCACCGGGCAAACAAAGTTCGCATTATTGGACCCTGCTACCGCTGCTGAAATTGAGGCGCTAGCGGCGCAAATTATTCCTTCCGATGATTCCCCTGGTGCCAAAGAAGCAGGAGTGATTTTTTTCATCGACGCTGCTTTATTCGGTTTCGACAAAGAAAAGCAGGCCATCTATAAAACTGGCATGGCCGATACGCAGCAGCGGCGCAAGCAGCTTTTTCCGACCTCGCAATCCATTGCCAGCCTGAGTAATGTGGATTGCCAAAAATTAGTGGCCAACATTGAATCAACAGATTTTTTCGCCACACTGCGCGAACACACCGTGATGGGCTTTCTGGGAGATCCATCGTACGGCGGTAACAAAGGCAAGGTCGGTTGGAAGTTGATTGGGCTTGAAGACGCGCATCACTTTTCGCCACCCTTCGGATTCTACGATTCACCAGAAGGCAGCGGCAATGGCTAGTGTCCAATTTCGTACGTCCGACGAAGTGGACTTTGTAGTGATCGGTTCCGGTGCGGCAGGTGGAGTGATGGCCAAGGAATTATCCACTGCCGGATTCCGCGTGGTGGTTTTAGAACAGGGTCCGTACCTTAAGGAAAAGGATTTCACTCACGACGAGATCAAGTTTATGCGTCAGGGATACCTGACCAACAATCATAAAAAACAGCCGAATACGTTTCGCAAATCGGCGAACGAGCCCGCTGTTCTGCAGCCTGCCGTTGGTTATGGCAGACAGGTGGGCGGTGGTACAGTCCACTTCACTGCGAACTATTGGCGATTTCATGAAGTGGATTTCGAAGAGCGGACTCGCTGGGGTGGAATTGAGGGAACGTCCATCGCGGACTGGCCGCTGAAGTATGCAGAACTGGAGCCTTACTATTCAAAAGCTGAAGTGGAGATTGGCATTTCAGGATTGGCAGGTGCCAACCCATTTGATCCTTGGAGGTCAAAACCCTATCCGCTGCCGCCGATGCCGGTTAAATCTTCAGGTGTACTTTTTGATCGAGGGGCCAAGAAATTAGGATTGCATCCGGCGCCCGCACCTGTGGCAATTCTGTCTCAGCCATATAAGGGTCGTGGCGCTTGTATGCATTGCGGATTCTGCGAGCACTTTGGTTGTGAAGTGCGGGCAAAATCGAGCACCCTGGCATCAGTAATTCCGGTTGCGGAAAGAACAGGACGTTGTGAAATTCGCGCCAATTCCTATGTGCGGAGTATTGAAGTAAACAACAGCGGTCGCGTTAATGGCGTGGTTTATTTCGACGGCACTGGCAAGGAAATTCGTCAAAAGGCCAAGGCGGTTGTGCTCTGCGCAAATGGTGCGGAGACACCGCGCTTGTTGCTGCTATCGAAATCGAAACGGTTCCCCAACGGCCTGGCCA
>JANMWO010000671.1:0-3274 GCA_031394025.1 Acidobacteriota bacterium | reverse complement strand
AGGTACTGGCAGCCAGGAACAGGCCAAGCATGCCGTCGCGCAGCACGTAATGCGCCTTGCCGTCGCTGCACAGCAGTTCGGGCATCGGAATCGGATCGCACTTGGGCGGCGCGGCCTGACCGTTGCGCAACAGCTTGCGCGTGTTCTTGCAATCGGGGTAGCCGGTGCAGGCCAGAAATTGGCCGAAGCGACCTTTCTTGAGGACCATGCCACGGCCGCAATTACCGCAGAATTCGTCTTCCCCTTGTTCACCAACTTCTGCTGAAGAAGCTTGGGGCAGTTCCCGCGTGCTCTTGCAATCAGGGTAGCCGGTACAGGCTATGAAGCGGCCATTTTTACCGAACTTGATGACCATCGGCTTGCCGCATTTATCGCAGATGAAGTCGGTGGGTGTCTCCATCCGTTTAATGTCGGTCATCTGGGTGGCGGCACGGTCAAGGTCTAACGAGAATTTCTCGTAGAACTCTTGCATGGCATCGCGCCAGTCCAATTTGCCATCTTCGATTTCGTCCAACTGTTCTTCCAGTTTGGCGGTATATTTGACGTCGAAAATATCGTCGAAGCATTCCAGCAGCAGATCGGTGACAATCAATCCCAACTCGGTGGGGTTGAATTTGCCGCCTTCTTTTTTGACATACTCACGTTCCTGAATGGTGGACAGGATGGATGCGTAAGTTGACGGACGGCCCACGCCATCGGCTTCTAACTGTTTAACCAGCGTGGCTTCAGTGAACCGGGGTGGTGGTTCGGTAAAGTGCTGTTCGGGTTCAATGAGTTTGAACTTCAGATTTTCGCCCTGGGTAACTGCGGGCAATTTCTGTTTCAGTTCATCGTCATCTTCATCCTTGGCATCTTTGCCCTCTTCGTAGACAGCCAGAAAACCGTCGAACTTTGGAACGGACCCTGTGGCACGGAAGGTGTAATCCAGCCCGTCTTTACCTTTGGCACCGACGTCGATGGTGGTTTGATCGAATACTGCCGGATTCATTTGAGAGGCGACAAAGCGCATCCAGATTAAGCGATAGAGCTTCATCTGATCTTCGGCCAAAAACGTTGTTAAGCTTTCCGGGGCGCGCATGGCACTAGTTGGACGAATGGCTTCGTGGGCGTCTTGGGCGTCTTTCTTGGTCTTGTAGACGTTGGGTTTTTCGGGAATGTACTGAGGTCCAAAGCGTTGGCCAATCACTTCGCGAACTTCGGTGATGGCATCGTCAGAAACGCGCGTGGAATCGGTACGCATGTAGGTGATTAAACCGACAGCCCCTTCCTCACCCAGTTCCACACCTTCGTACAACTGCTGGGCCAACATCATGGTGCGTTTCACAGAGAAGCGGAGCTTGCGGGCCGATTCCTGCTGAATGGTGGAGGTAATGAACGGTGGAACAGGATTGCGACGCTTTTCGCGGTTGGCAACGCTCTTAACAACGTAATCCACATCTTTGAGCTGATCCAAAATGGCAGTGGATTGCGCTTCGCTGGCAATTTCCGGAGTCTGATCGCTGACTTTGCTGAGGCGGGCTTTAAGAACTGGGGCCTTCTTGGCGTTCAAGTGGACATCGATGGTCCAATATTCGCGGGTTATGAAGGCCAGAATTTCCCGTTCGCGATCCACAACCAGGCGCAGGGCAACTGTTTGCACACGTCCGGCGGAAAGACCGCGGCGCACTTTATCCCATAGCAATGGGGAAATCTTATAACCTACCAGCCGATCAAGAACGCGACGAGCCTGTTGGGCATCGACCAGATTCACTTTCACTGGTCGTGGGCTCTCAAAGGCTTTGCGCACGGCGTTGGCGGTAATTTCGTTGAACATAACCCGCTGAATGAGCGGGCCGCCTTTGAACGAGAGTTCTTCCTGCAAGTGAAAACAGATGGCTTCGCCTTCGCGATCAGGATCGGCTGCCAGGTAGATATTCTCTACGCCTTTGGCTTTGGCCGCTTGGCGAAGTTCGTCCATTAGCTTCTTCTTGCCTTCAATCACTTCGTAGCGAGGCTCAAAGCCTTTTTCTACGTCGACGGCAAGATCTTTCTTGGGCAGATCTTTCACATGGCCGAGCGAGGCCTTCACGACAAAATCTTTGCCGAGATACTTTCCGATGGTTTTCGCCTTCGCCGGGCTCTCGACGATGACGAGTGACTTTGACATATCTTAATATATACCTGGATGAAAAAAGGGACGCTTTCGGTTCAACCCATCACGGGCATCCCCTCACCACACCTTAACAAAGTTCTTGCCCGGAAGTTGTTTGACCTGTCCTTCAAGTTCCAATTCAAACAGCGCGGCAATTAACTCTGACGAAGAATAGTTTTGTACACGGGCTAGCAGTTCGTCAATGTGCAATGTTGTATCAGGCTGTAAACATTGAAGAATCTCTTCATTGAGTGCCGCCATTGGATGAAGGGAAAGATTCGCTTGCACCGGTTTTGGGCCGTTAGAGGGTTGGGCTGCGGTAGCGGACAAATGCAGACGAACATCTTCAGGAAGGTCGAAAAACACGTCTTCCCACCTTTGGGTCAACTTAGCACCTTGCTTGATTAACAGGTTTGGACCCCAGCTCATTTTATTCGTAATGTTGCCTGGAACGGCAAATACTTCCCTGCCCTGTTCCAGTGCCAGACGAGCTGTAATGGCCGATCCAGAATACTCAGCACCTTCAATCACCAGCACTCCATGAGCGAGTCCGCTAACGATTCGATTGCGAATGGGGAAGTTCTGAGGATACGGCGGGGAGGCCATGGGAAATTCACTGACAATCAATCCTTGTTGGGCGATGTCGGCATGGAGTTTTCGATTTTCGGCAGGATAAACCACGTCGACTCCGCAGCCGAGAACGGACATGGTATTGCCACCAACAGCGAGGCAGGCCTTTTGGGCGGAAGTGTCTATGCCGCGGGCCATGCCGCTGGTGATGGTCAATCCGGCTCTGGAAAGGTCTGCGGATAGACGTTCTGTAACGGCTATGCCATATGGAGTCGGGCGACGGGTTCCCACTATGGCCAGGGTGGGGCTAGTGAGGAGCTCCAGGCGTCCCATGCAGAATAATAGCAGTGGAGGGTCCAGAATCTCTCGGAGTCGTTCTGGGTAGGCTGGGTGAGTGTAGGGAACCAGGGTAACAGCGGATTCCACTACTTTTTCCTGCTGACTGGCTGCTTCGTCAAAAGTAGTGCCACTGGAGATGGAACGGGCGACCCCGGGAGTCACGCCGGCGGCTTCGAGTTCGGACAAGCTGGCCTGGAATACGGCTTGCGGAGTTCGGAATCGTTGGATGACCTT
>JANMWO010000670.1:0-4781 GCA_031394025.1 Acidobacteriota bacterium | reverse complement strand
GGAATGCATCGAGTGGAGTTTCAATATCATAATCAGCCGCTTTTTTTGGGTGCCATATCACGGGTTGGCGCACTTGCTGGACTTGTCATTTTATTTGTTAGAGTTACGCAAAGTTGACATATAGACATATTACGTGATATGTCTAGACATAGTATGTCTAGGACCACCGTAAGGCTTCCCGAATCGCTCCTGATACGCACTAAAGAGGAGGCATCCCGTAGTGGGAAGACCTTCACTACCCTAATTGAAGAAGGGTTGCGACTGCTGCTTTCGAAGAATGAACGACCTCCGGCTGAGCGCACGAAATACACTTTTCAGCGGAACAGCGAACAGGGTCTGCCGCAGTCTGGCGTCAATTTGAATAGCAATTCTCAAATTTCCGACGCCATGGAGCGCGTGAAATGATTCTGCCAGACGCTGCTGTTCTGCTCTACGCTTTCAACGATGCTTCGCCCGGATATGCGCGCTACGGTTCCTGGCTGGAAGTAGTTCTGAATGGCGACCAGCCCTATGGAATTTCACCGCAAGTGCTCAGCACAGTGGTGCGGATTGCAACGAATCGGGCCATCTATTCGAAACCTGCGCAACTGGAAGAGGTGCTGCAATTCTGTCGCGACGTGACGGCCCCAGAGCATTGCCAAATCATCCAGCCCGGCCAAAAGCATTGGTCCATATTTAATGACCTGTGTTTGAAAAGCCAGGCTAAGGGGAATCAGGTTGCCGATGCCTGGCTGGCAGCATTGGCCATTGAATGGGGATGTGAATGGGTCACCACCAATTCCGATTTCAGCCGTTTCCCTGGGCTACGATGGCGCCCGCCCTTTTAGTCCTCTAAAATGTAAGCAGACTTTTATCCTTCCTAGTTCGTCCTTAGAAACAGAGCCGGAATTCGTGATATTTCGAGAAGTAGAAGACCGCGATCTAATCGCCCAGACTTGTAAGGGTGATGTGGAGGCCTATAACAAATTGGTCTCGCGCTGGGAAAAGCGTGTCTTCAATTATCTGCTGCGGTTAGTGGGGGAGCGCGAAGATGCGCTGGACCTGACCCAGGATGTAATGCTTAAGGCGTATCAGAACCTGAAGAAGCTGGATGACCCAGAGCGGTTTGGGGCATGGTTGTTTCGCATCGCTCATAACGAAGCGTATTCCATGCTGCGCAAGCCGAAGCGGGAAACTGCTTCCATTGATGACCCTGGGTCCAGTTACGACTTAGGCGATGCTCCTTCGGTAAGTGGTCGTATGCTGCCGGTGGAAACGTCGCTGGCGGTAACGGCGGCGCTGACAAAGCTTACACCAGAGCAGCGCGAGGCCGTTTTGCTGAAAGTTTATCAAGGGTTCAAATTCGAGGAAATGGCTCAGATTCTGGAGTGTCCCGTGTCGACTGTGAAGTCCCGCGTGTACTCCGCATTCGAGATCTTAAAAGATGTATTGGCTCCAGCCGATACCAGATGGAAGGAACGGAGAGTATGAATTGCGCACCGTTTGATTTACGGGATTATTTTTTCGCCGAGTTGAAATCGGCGGAAGCAAAGCAAGTTGAGTTGCACCTTGCTGCGTGCAAAGCCTGCCAGGTGGAGCTTTCGCAGTTGGACGTAACCCGCGTGGCCCTTATGCAACTGCCGCAGGAAGAGCCGCCACGGCGCATAGCCTTTGTTTCAGACAAAGTATTTGCTCCAACAATGTGGCAGCGATTTTGGCAATCAGGGGCCAAGCTGGGGTTCGCATCGGCGGCCATGGTCACTGCTGGATTATTGGTCAACGCACTGACACGGCCTTCGCCCGTGGTTCAATATTCCAACGTGAACTATGGGGCCATTGAAGCCAAGGTTCGTGAAGAAGTGTCGCGGCAGATCCCGGTGGAAGTGGCCAAGGCAGTGTCGGTTGCTGAAGAAAAGAATCTGGCACAAGTGCATACAGCCGTGGCTTCGGTTGAGAAAAAGTATGCGCAGGAGCGTGAGCTTGACATTGCCGTGATGCGTGCCAACTTCGACATTTTGCAAAGTAGAATGAGCCAGCGTTACTTGAACCTGGCTTCTTACGACGGTGGCGTTAAATGAAACGTCTGATGCTTGGCACGGTCTTACTCAGTACGCTGCTCTTCGGTGCCGTTGTGACTCGTCCTATGATTGGCGCCGTGGAAACTTTATTTCGCGGTGATCTGCAACATCTGTTCACTCCCGATCAACTCTTTGGCCTGCTGGATTCTCCGCAAGGCGTTTATATTGATGGCTTCGGTCTGGTGTTTACGGCGCGTGTGAATCTGGTGGAAGCGCCTGGGTTGATGATCTTTCGTCCGGCTCTCAAACCGGAAGAGCTGAAGAGCATTCGTGATCGTAAATTAGAGCGCTTACCGGTTGTGCGCGATTCTATGCGTCATTCCATGATGCTTGCCGCTGGCCTGTTTGAAACCATTCCGTTGGATGAACAAATGGTGTATAGCGTGGCGTTGTTTCATCATCCTTATGAAGATGCCCACGGGCTTCCCAAGCAAATCGTAATGCAAGCTTCACGCCGGACTTTAATGGCGTTGCAAAAGCAGCCAGACAAAGCGGCCATGGCTGCGGCAATCAAAATGAAGGAGTTCTAAACCGCCATGCGGTTGGGTGAACTACTCGTCAGTAAACGGTTGATCAACGAAGCGGAACTACAGCAGGCCCTGGAATTACAGAAGGATCGTGGTGAAAAGTTAGGCCGCATTCTTGTGGATCTGGGCTTCATTTCGCAGCGCGATGTGTTGGCTGCGCTGAGTGAACAACTGAAGATTCCGCTGGTTACTATTGATGGGCCACCGCCAGCAATTCCTGAAGCCGAAGGGCTTTCCCCACGTTTTCTGCGACAGTTTCGTTGCCTGCCCATCGGGTTAACGGAATCCGGTTTGGAACTGGCTATGGCCGATCCGCTGGATTTTGAAACTCAAGCAGCGGTACGCGGATTCACAGGTCTGAAAGTGACGCCACGTCTGGCGGCGGAACAGGAAATTGTCGATGCCATTGATCGCTACTACGGCGAACAGGCACGGCCCGAAGGTGACGCTGATCTTGGCGATGGCGGAGCGAATGAAGATCTGGAACACCTGCGCGACATGGCATCGGAAGCGCCGGTCATCCGCATGGTCAACTCCATCATTGCGCAGGCTGTTGAAAAGCGCGCCAGTGATATTCATATTGAGCCGTTCGATAAAATTTTCCGCATCCGCTACCGCATTGACGGCGTGATGTATGAACAGGAACCGCCTCCCAAGGAAATGAAAGCGGCTTTAGTATCGCGCGTGAAGCTGATGGCCAAGTTGAATATTGCGGAACGCAGGCTGCCGCAAGATGGCCGTATCAAAATTAAGACCATGGGGCGGGAAGTGGATTTGCGTGTTTCCACTTTGCCCACATTGTTCGGCGAAAGCGTTGTAATGCGCCTTCTCGATCGGTCTGCGGGTGATTTCTACGACCTGCGCAAGTTAGGTTTCAATGACCACATGCTGGAGCGTATGGAGTTTTATACTCACTTACCGCACGGCATTTTCATGGTCACTGGTCCTACTGGTAGCGGCAAATCCACTACGCTCTATTCGGCGTTGAAGCGCATTAATCAACCCGATAAAAAGATTATCACCATTGAAGATCCAGTGGAATATCAGATGGACGGCATCAACCAGATCCACGTGAATCCACAGATCGGGCTAACCTTCGCTGCTGGCTTACGGCACATTGTTCGTCAGGATCCTGACGTGATCATGGTGGGTGAAATTCGGGATCGGGAAACAGCCGATGTGGCCATTCGTTCGGCATTGACAGGTCACTTCGTGTACTCCACGCTGCATACCAACGATGCCCCCAGCGCCATTACCAGGCTCGCTGATATGGGTGTGGAAAGCTACCTGATCTCGTCTTCTTTAGTAGGTGTATTGGCGCAACGTTTGGTACGGGTAATCTGCCCGGAGTGCCGCGTCAGCGATGGTACACGCATTTCACACGATGGCCGTACGGTGGCTTGTTTCAAAGGTGCCGGCTGTTCGAAATGCTTTGGGGCCGGGTTCAAAGGGCGCGTGGGAATTTTCGAGATGATGGAGTTGAATGACGACATTCGCAAGATGATTATGCGCAACGCCGACGCCATGGAAATCACTGCCGGAGCCAAGGCCAACGGCATGCGTACATTACGTGAAGATGGTTGGATGAAAGTTGAAAACGGCACGACGACTGCCGAAGAAGTGATGCGTGTGACGCAGGAATTTTAAGTGACAACGTTTTTCTTCAAAGCCGTGGCCAGCGATGGCAAAGTTCGATCAGGTTCACTGAGCGGTGAAAGCGATAAGGACATTGCACGGGAACTGCGTCGGCAGGGGCTGACTCCGGTTTATGTGGGACTGGAACAGAAGAAAGGTTTCGAGTTTGAAATGCCTTCGTTCGGCGGCGGCAAGAAGAAAGATGTGCTGTATTTCACGCAGGAGATGGCCACGCTGCTGAATGCTGGCGTGCCCATTGACCGGGCCATTGGCATTGCTACAGAGTTGACAGAGCGGGCCACGTTCCGCATGGTGATTCTGGATGTGTTGCGGGTGCTGAAAGGTGGTCGCACGCTGGCTGATAGTCTGGCCACGCATCCTGATTACTTCAGCAACCTCTACATCAACATGGTGCGCGCGGGGGAAGCATCGGGGTCGCTGGCCACGGTGTTCACGCGCTTGAGTGAGTTTGAAAAAACGCGCGATGAACTGCGCGGCTACATTATTTCATCCAGCGTTTATCCGGCATTGTTGGCGCTGGTAGGGCTCGGTTCCATTATGC
>JANMWO010000662.1:0-4999 GCA_031394025.1 Acidobacteriota bacterium | reverse complement strand
ATTCACCACGGGGAACGTGACTACGTTAGAAACGTAAATATCCTGAGCGATTGTCACCTCTGTTGATGGGTCCGTGGGCAGTGCGCTATTTAGTTCCAGGTGAATTTCGTAAATTCCAATGGCACCTTGTTTCAAACCGGTGAACAGCACGTTGGCCGTCTTCCCACCTGCCAGCGATGACAAAAACGACGTAGCTGGATTGGGCTGATTCAACAGGCTACCGGTGTAGGGTTTCCCTGTTCCGACAGGGATTTTATCGGTGTCAAGCGGAGGCGAAACTACATCAATTGGATAGACCAAGCCCAAACCTGTTGCATAGACAACAATCGTTTCTCCAGGCAGTGCAGGGTTATCAGCAGTCACACGAGATCCAGCAACATTCGCACAACAGAGAGCTGTAGTGGTGGGGGTCAGGATGACTTGGGCATCGGAATTGGTAGTTGTGTTGTAAACCAGCCCATTGGAGTCAGGCCCTTCTTTCTTGGCCCGCAGACGAACACGGGTAAATATTCCGGCACCGTAAGCTTCCACAAGGGAATCGGCATCAGCATTAATTAATGCGATCAGACCATCGCGGACTGTTGCCAACGTGTCCAGGGTTTGTACGGTATAGGTGTAAGTCTTGTTATTGTCAGCAGGCCCGATGACAATGGTAGCCTTATCGCCTACCTTCACTGATCCATCCACAGAAACTGTGCCAGTAGCTTTGGAGCTGTAGTGGAGCACAACGCCGGGACGAGGGTCATCGCCCCCGTCGGCAAAAATGCCAGGATTCTGTGCAACAATCGGCACGGCCACCGGGCTAGAGACCACGATTTTACCATTGGCGAATTTGGTGCGCACCCAGGCGTTGATGCTGGTTGCATCGCTGACTTCGAAGGGCACCTGCGCATTGATTTGCGTTGGGGATACGAAAATCAACGGTGCTCGAAAGCCGTCGAAGTAAACCTGAACGCCGCCGAGCTCACGAGGCAATTCTTTGGTTAGATCGGGTGCAGAAGCGGTGATTTCGGATAGGTTATCGCCTTTGATGGTGATCAACGTTCCGGGGGCAATTTTCGCTGCATCCTGACCACCGTTGAGGGTTGCTCCAGAGACAGTGAGAGTAATGGTGGCGTCGGCAGGAGTGGTCGTGGTGGCGAGTGTGATTGCATTGCCATCAATGCCTCCCTTGAGTGCTGAAAGCCGAATGATACCGCCGGGGAAAGGTCGAGCCAAGACGTTTGGATCGCCACCGTTGGCGCTGATCAATGCGGCGATCTGAAGAACGGCTGTTTCCACCTTGTCATCTTTCTTCAGTTTGTATTTATAATCTTTGGCGTTGATGGTAACAGTGACTTCGTCATTTTCACGGACGGTTCCGGCGAAAATGATTGTTCCCTGGGCGAAGACGTCGACACTCGCTGAGTTGCGAACGGCGTTATAGACCAGCCCTTTGTCGGCCAGCGAAAAGACCATAATGCGGCGATTGAAAGGGTCGCTGACAAACAGGTTGGTGCCATCCCAAGCCAGTGAACTAGGCGTGCGGAGCTGATCACTGGAGGCGCGCAACTGCGGAAAAGATGCGTCGGATACGCGATTGATATCGTCGGCCAACTGCCCCAATATAATGTCTGGCTTGGCCGCATTGGTGGTGGGGATGGTGTTGTAAACCAGGACGCGATCATTCCCGCCATCGGCGATGAACAGGCGTTTACCATCGGATAAGGCGAAACGTGGATACTGCAAAGTGGAACTGCACACGGTGGGATAAGTTGGTTTTTTATCGACATCCACACCGTTGGAAGGGCACATATTGACCACATTGTTGGCGATTGCTGAAATGAAATCCGGCTGGCCCACTACAACGTCAGCAGCTTTGGTGTTTGAGGTGGGGATTGAATTCCAAATCAGCACTCGATTAAATCCCAGATCGGAAACATACAACCGGACGCCATCGCTGGTTACGGAAACAGGATTGAGCAGATTGTTGTTTTGCGGGTCAACGGTGGCCTTAACCAGATCCAGTTCTACGGCTGAATTAAAATCTCTCTGCCCCAGGACAACATCGGCAGCAGCATTGTTGGCAGTGGGGATATTGTTAAAAATCAAAACACGATGATTTTGGGTATCGGCGATGTACAACTTTCCCGATTGAATCCAGACGCCTTGTGGTCCAAGAAGACTTTTGTTATTGGGCGGACGGACAGCCGTACCTTTGGTGAAATCTGTTTGGCCGATAACGACATCGGCAGGGGCTTTGTTGGAGGTAGGAATGGAGTTCCAGATGAGAACGCGGTTGTTGTCTGTATCGGCAACCACCAATCGTTGACCATCACTGGCCACGGCGGTAGGAAGTCGCAGGGTATTTTGTTTGGGAAGAAGGGTGAGTTCAGCGGTAACGAAATCCGTCTGACCCAGCACTACGTCCGCATTCCCAACGCAGGCTGGACAACGGATTGTGTCGTCAACCGCGAATTCTTTGGCAACGGGTGGTAGATCTTTGCCGAAATTTCTGTAAATAAGAACTCGATGATTGATAGGGGCTGCGCCAAACCGATTGGAATCGGCGACAAAGAGCATGCCGTTGGCGTAGGCTACACCGCTGGCTCCGCCGAGCAGGTTAAAGTCAGCACCGGAAAATTGGGCAGTAAAGGTGCGTTGACCAATCACCAATCGGGCAGCTTGGCCGGGAAACAAATCTTGGGCAGGCGCAATTGAAACGACCGCGAGAAAACAGAGAAGTACCTTCATCATCTTGGGTTTGGCGAAATAAATAGTATAGCAAGCCGAAACGGTCCCGGCGACGCGAAAAACACCTTCATTTGAGTCTAGTAAAAATGACGTAGTGGGCAGCACTAAGGTTTCCGAAAGGTGTGTGAACTCTTACAGCTAAAGTGCATTCCTGGCAATGCTACACTATTGATTCCGCGTGCCACCATCTGCTTCGTCTCTTCCCTGCTCCCAACTGCTGGCCAATGCTGGCAACTGGTTCCTGACTTCAGGAATCCTGACTGCTGATGGTGGGGTTGCCCGATACTATCGCATGGATTCGGGCAACCTACCTGTTTCTACAGAGATCACGGGATATGCCGTAAGCGCGTTGTGTTGGTTGTATCACGTAACTGGCGAACAGAAATATTTGGATGGCGCGGAAAGGGCCGCCGAATTCCTGATGAAAGAAGCCTGGCATCCGGAGTATGGATTGTTTTCATTTGAAGTTGCCTATCCATTGCCGCCAGCTTATTTCTTTGATTGCGGCATTATCATCCGTGGGTTATTGGCGCTTTGGAGAATCAACAAGCGACAGATTCTGCTGGATGTGGCCACTGCTTGCGCTTATGGGATGCGGCAATTTCGGACTGAAGATGGCAACTGGCATCCGATAATTTTGTTCCCGCATTTCAAACCACTACCGCACCAAAAAAAGTGGTCGCGTGAACCGGGTTGTTTCCAACTGAAAGCAGCGTTGGCTTGGGCTGAAGTGGGCGAACTGACCAGCGACCCTGTTCTTAAAGGTTGGTTTGACGACGCAATGCAGCAAGCACTGGCAAATGAATCGCAGTTTTTGCCAGGGAGCGATGATGATGAAGAAGTGATGAATCGGCTGCATGCTTATGGCTATTTTTTGGAAGCGCTGCTGAAAAGGCCCGAGCATATGCAGGTCCTGGTGAATGGAATTGAAAAAACTTCGACATTGCTGGACCGTATTGCGCCTAAATTTGAACGTTCCGATGTGTGTGCGCAGTTGCTGCGATTGAGGGTGCTTTGTGGAAAAGTAGGAGCATCTGGTGGTGCTGCGGTGGAAAGGCTGACCGGCTATCAATATGGGAGTGACCGTAAGGAAGTCAGCGGAGGGTTTGGGTTCGGCAAGCGTGAAGGGGTCACAATGCCGATGGTGAACCCTGTTTCCACAGCATTTGCCATGCAGGCAATTTACATGGTTCAAATGCATCAGGCCGGAGGAGATGTGGGCGAGCTTACGGATTTGATTTGAACAAAGCCGTCAAGCTCGCGTTCGCTTCTGGCAGTGACGATTTGATTCCAGGCTTTCTGGAAGAGATGTCGCGGTTGCTTCCCGATGTTGAGTTGATGGTTGTCAGCGAATTTGCTCCGCCCGTTGGATACCGCTGGATCCCTTACATTCCCAAACGGCCGTATTCATTGAATCAGGCACGGGTGCGCGCAGCGGTGGCGAATCGCAAAGTGGTTCTGGCGGGCATCATTCTGCAACCGCAAATGCCTTATTGGGCTATGCGCTGGATAGCGTGGCGAAACTGGCCGTTGCAAGTGGTGGCCTTCAACGACAGCATGAATCATTGGATGATTCGCCCGCGCTCCTTTCCTACCATTATTCGACACCTGCTGTGGAGGTCGCGAAATCTGGTGGTGAGTCAAAGCATGCCGGGTTCGGCAACGTATACGCTTCTGTGGCGGCTGGCGCATCCATGGGCTTTTCGCAGACCGATGGCTGCGATAGCGGCACGAATTGGGGGCGTTGTTGCGCAGCTTCGGAAGTCACTACAGGCGGATGCTGTTGACGGACCTTCGACGCGGTTGGAAGAAGGCGTGAGTATTGTGATTCCGTCCCACAACGGTCTTCATTTATTGCAGACTTTGTTGCCGGAACTGTTGTCACAAATTCCATTGAACGGTGAAGTGATCGTATCCGATAACGGTTCCACGGATGGCACAGCGCAATGGTTGAAAGACACGTACCCAACAGTACGAGTGATTGTGGAAGGGGAAACGCTGGGCTTTGGACGAGCATCCAACTTAGGGATCGAAGCTGGAAAATATGCGCATCTGCTGATGCTAAATAACGACATGGTTGTGGAGCCTGGTTTTATAGACGAATTGCGACGTGCCTTTGACCATGTGCCGGACCTGTTTGGGGCGACTGCGCAAATCTTTTTCCCTGAAGGGGAGCGTCGTCAGGAAACAGGTAAAGCGGTGCGCGTGCCGCCAAATCTACGGGTCGTCGATGACTTCCCGGTTCGCTGTGATTTGCCTGTGGAAG
>JANMWO010000592.1:0-37000 GCA_031394025.1 Acidobacteriota bacterium | reverse complement strand
GGAATTATGCCCGATATCGTGACTTGCGCCAAGGGTCTTACCAGTGGTTACATGCCACTTGGTGCGGTAATTGTTTCTGAACAAATCGCCCGCCATTTTGAAACGAACATGCTTTGGGCAGGCCTCACTTACAGCGGACATCCACTTTCCTGCGCAGCGGCGATCGCCAATCTGAATGTCTACGAAGAAGAGCATCTGTTTGAAAACGTAGAGCGGCAAGGTAAATATCTGGCTGGTCGGTTAGAAGCAATGAAGCAAAGTCATCCCTGCGTGGGCGACGTTCGCTATAAAGGCATGTTCAGTGTTATCGAACTGGTGAAAGACAAAGCCACGCGTGAACCACTTGCCCCGTTCAACGGAACCAGCCCTGAGATGGCTGCCTTAGCGGCACATTTGAAAAAGAATCATATCTATGCCTTTAGCCGCTTCAACATGCTCTGGGTTTGTCCCCCGCTGATTGTAACTGAGGACGAACTTCGCCATGGTTTGGATATTGTAGATGCGGGCCTCAACATAGTGGATCAGGCCTTAAATCATGCCCAAACAAATGAACCGATTGCCACATTAGTGGGGAGATAAGTTAGTCATGACAGCCATTGAACTTAGAAGTGTGAACCATTGGATTGGCGGTAAGCACTTACCCTCCAAATCCACCAGGACATCCATTGTGTGGAACCCCGCAACCGGGCAGCCTCAGGCAAATTTGGATCTGGCAAACATTGAAGATGTGGATCATTGCGTGGCTGTTGCCAAGGAAGCGTTTCATTCCTGGCGCGCCACGCCTTTATCTCGTCGCGCAGAAGTGATGTTCAAAATGCGCGAATTGGTGGACGCCAACCGCCGACGCATTGCGGAACTGCTGACCATGGAACATGGCAAAACCGTATCCGACGCCATGGGTGAAGTGGCCCGAGGCCTGGAAAACATTGAGTTCGCTTGCGGTGTTCCGAACCTACTCAAAGGCGGTTACTCCGAACAAGCCAGCCGTGGTGTGGATGTTTATCAGATTCGCCAACCACTAGGAGTTGTAGCCGGTATCACGCCCTTTAACTTTCCTGCCATGGTGCCCATGTGGATGTTCGCCAATGCCATCACTTGCGGTAACTCCTTCATTTTAAAACCTTCAGAAAAAGATCCGTCAGTTACTCTTTACTTGGCTGAGTTATTGCAACAAGCCGGCTTACCTGACGGCGTGTTCAATGTTCTACATGGCGATAAGGTCGCGGTGGATCGGTTGCTGGAACACCCTGATGTAAAGGCCATCAGCTTTGTTGGTTCAACCCCTGTAGCAAAATATATTTACGAAACAGGGACCCGTCACGGTAAGCGCGTTCAGGCCTTGGGCGGCGCGAAGAACCATATGCTAGTGCTGCCCGACGCTGATATCGGCATGGCTGCAGATGCCGCTGTATCCGCTGCCTATGGGTCCGCTGGGGAGCGCTGCATGGCCATTGCCATTGTGGTTGCAGTCGGCAATATCGCCGACCCGCTGATTGATGCCATCACCGAACGCATGGCGAAAATTAAAGTAGGACCGGGCATGGAAGCTGGCAACGAAATGGGGCCACTGATTACCCGCGAACATCGCGACCGGGTGGCATCTTACGTCGATGGGGCAGCGAAGGAAGGCGCAACCGTTACAGTGGATGGACGCAGCGATGCTTCCATGAACAGCGATGGATTCTTTCTGGGCACCTCATTGTTAGATAACGTCAAGCCTGGCATGCGCTGCTATGACGATGAAATTTTCGGACCCGTACTGGGCATTGTTCGTGTAAAGACTTACGAAGAAGCACTGCGCATGATCAATGATCATCCCTATGGCAATGGTGCCGCAATCTTCACCCGCGATGGCGGCGTGGCCCGGCAATTTCAGTTCGATGCCGAAGCTGGCATGATCGGCATCAACGTTCCGATTCCAGTTCCAGTGGCTTACTACAGCTTTGGAGGATGGAAAGGTTCCTTATTCGGCGACTTACACATGTACGGCCCGGAAGGCGTGCAATTTTATACCAGATCGAAAGTTGTCACCAGCCGCTGGCCAGACCCGAGCTCCAGCAAAGTGGATCTGGGATTCCCGCAAGTACGCTAAGAGGAATTAATTCCGCCGAGATCAAGTGTGCGCCCGCAAGAGTATGTCTACTGAACTCACCTGTGTAGCGTTGCACTCTACTGGATCATGCAAATCGCTTTACTATCGAACGACGAATTGCCGGCAATGTTGATGGTCAAATTTGTTTCACCCGGTCGGCACACGTACAAATCCTTTGGTCCTTCGGGAAGCACAACATTGATTTGATACAAGCCTGCGTACCCTGGAATCATTCCAGAAAATGCTGGTTTCCGTGCATTGGTTAGCGTAGGTTTCGACCCGAGGTTGTTGGGACTCCAATCAAATGATATGGACACCGGTGCTTCAATGGGCACACTTGGGGATTCACCTGGTCGAACCAGATTGTTTGGAAATTTCAGCCCTGTTGCATAAAAGACGAGAGTATCTCCGGCCTTGTAGGGTGGAAAAGGTCCCATAGATACGATGTGTATTTGATCGGAAACCATTGTGACGTTATTGATGGTGGTAACCAGCGAGCCGTTTTCAAAAAATTGGATGTCGGGCCCAAAGTATAGCCCCCCGACGTGGCTGGTGGGATCGAGAACTTGATATGGGCCAAATGGGATTTGGACCCTAACCGCTGTATAGGAACCTCCACAACGCGGCGGTGAAATTCCAGGGGGACACGAGGAAAGGGGGTAGACAGTAATAATAGGGACCTGTATTTTTAATGTGACCCCGAAATCCAAAATTGCCGATACCCCAGCAAGCGAGTTAGGCAACGGTAAAGTAGTGGCCGAAACGCCAGAGGTGAGGTCCCTACCTATCCCTTCAATAAAAAAGGTGATGATCTGTCCAGGAGCAAAGTTAAGGGATATAGGATTACTGTTGCCTACACCAATTACAACCGCAGCACGGAGTGAGGTCAAGGTTGTGCACGCTAAAAAAACCATGGATATAGTTCGCATAAATCCTCCTTATTATTTCAGTAGACCACGCTGAATTAGCCAAGCGTGGTTGATCGAAGACATTTACGATACAATCTGGCGAGGTGTCATCCTCCCAAATTCCTTTTCGCGAGAACCGCTTCTTGCATCTTCTTATCGCGGCGATGCTGGCTGTAATGGCGCTTTCAGCCTACAATCCGGCGATGGCTTTCGATTGGTATCTGGAAAATCTGTTAGTGGTCGTATTAATCATTGCTTTAACCTTGAGTTACTACCGCGTGCCGCTTTCGCGAGGTTCTTACTTACTCATTTTCTTCTATCTTTGTTGCCATGAATGGGGTGCCCATCATAAGTATGCTGACGTCCCTTTAGGCGAGTGGATGAAGGTTTGGTTTCACACCACGCGCAACCACTATGACCGGGTGATGCACTTTGTCTTCGGCCTGTTCCTGGGTTATCCAATGATGGAAGCATTTGCGCATCTTACCGGCATACGCAACGCCTGGCTGTACTGGTTGCCAATGGAAGCATCCCTGGCTTTTGGAGCTATCTACGAAATCATCGAATCAATTGTTGCCTCAATCATTTCGCCGGGAGCTGGGGAAGCGTTTGTGGGCATGCAAAACGACCCTTGGGATGCCCAAAAAGATATGGGTTTGGGCTTTATTGGAACAGTAGTGGCCATGGCAATTGTTTGGCTTGCGGATCGTCAACGCGGCAACAGTTACCAGCGTTTCAAACCTTTTTGACCAATGTCTCGACGCATCTGCATGCCATTAAAATGCAAATGATCAACAGCTTTGTAGCATTCGTCCACTGCCGCTTGCAATGTGGACCCTCCGGTGGTGACCCCCAGAACACGCCCTCCTGCCGTAACAATCTGATTTCCTGATTGCTTGGTCCCTGCGTGAAAAACCTTGGAACCTTGCGCTTCGGCGAGGTCGAAGCCGGTGATGACGTCGCCAGTTCGAACCTTGCCAGGATAGCCGTGGGCGGCCAGTACAACACAAATAGAAGGGTCGGGATTCCATGCCAACTTTACTTCGTGCAGCCTTTGTTGCGCCAATGCCAGCAGTACTTCACCCAAGTCACCCTCCATGCGATAAAGAATCGGTTGGGTTTCAGGATCGCCGAAGCGACAATTGAATTCCAAGGTCTTTGGCCCATCGCTGGTCATCATTAAACCGGCAAACAAAAAGCCTGAAAATGGAGTGCCGCGATGGCGAAGAACGTCCAGTGTTGGCTGAATGATTTTGTTGATTACCTGGGCTCGTTGATCGGAAGTGAGAATACGGGAATCACAATATGCACCCATGCCCCCGGTGTTGGGTCCCAGGTCGCCATCGAAAATCGTTTTGTGGTCCTGAGCAGGTTCGGTGGGGAGTACGGATTTGCCGTCGGTAAGCACAATGAAGCTGACTTCTTCGCCAGTTAAGAATTCTTCGATGACCAGTTTTTTACCGGCGTCGCCTAGGGAGCCGCCCAGAAACTGATGGATCGTTTCAATGGCTTCAGAAGGTGTTTGAGCAATCACCACGCCTTTGCCTGCGGCTAGACCATCTGCTTTGATAACCACTGGATAAGTGAACTGGGCAAGGGCCGCCAGGGCATCAGCAGATGTGGAAACTTCTACGAATCGGGCAGTGGGAACTCCACCTTCTGCCATCACCTGTTTGGAAAAACTTTTGGAGCCTTCCATTTGGGCTGCGGCTGCGGTTGGTCCCACGATAAGTTTGTTTTCCGCCAGGAAAGCATCGACAATGCCATCAACCAGCGGTGCTTCTGGACCAACCACCGTAAGATCCACAGCCAACGATTTGGCGAGCGCCAGATATTCCAATGGGGACGGGCCGCAAGGAACGCATACAGCTATGGAAGCAATTCCGGCGTTTCCTGGAGTTACAAAAACTTTGGTAACAGAGGGACTTTGGGCAAGGCGCCAGGCAAGGGCATGTTCACGCCCACCGGAGCCTACAACGAGAACGTGCAAAATTCGGGTATCTCCAAAAGAATGATCCCTTATTTTGACACACGGCGGGCAAAAGAACAGAGTGTTCTGCACCTGTCGACAGGCGGCATTCCAAGCTATACTTGTGACCTAGTGCCAACCCTCCCAGCAACTCGAAGTGATTCCTCCGTCCGCGACAAAGCCTACACTCTGATTCAGCGCAAGATCGCATCTGGAGAGTTGCGTTCCGGAGTTCCGCTTTCCGAATTGGCTCTGGCAAAAGAATTGGGTAGCAGCCGCACCCCTATCCGCGAGGCCATTGGGCAGTTGGTTGCCGAAGGCTTGCTGGACCAAACACCGAACCGGGGTGCGGTTGTCAAAATACTGACCCGGCAGGATATTATCGACCTGTTCGAATTGCGCGAAGCACTAGAGGTTTATGCGGTGGCCAAAGCGGCCAAGCAGACTCCACGGGCTTCCGATCTGGAACGGTTACATGGCTTGGCCGATGAAATCCTTCCGCTTTTAAGTCAACTCAAGCGGTCAAAATCGAAATCGTTGGACCAGCATCAGATGCACCAGTTCATGTCTTGCGACCTGGCCTTCCACGCTTTGTTAATGCGCATGGCGGCCAACGCCAGGATATTGAAGATCGTAAATGAAACCCGACTGTTGATCCGAATTTTTGCAATGCGTCACCGTGGACATAATGCGGCGGATCTGGTGCGCATTCACAAGCAGCATGACGATTTGATTCGAGCCGTGGCTGAACAAGACCCAGAGCGGGCCAGAGCGATTCTATCGGAGCATGTACAGAACAGCCAGCAGGAGAGGCTTGAGGAATTCGATCACTGGGAACGGGAAGCATCTTTGGAAGAGAGCGTGCCCGCGTTTATGACTTTGTTTAAGCCCGAATAGGTGTGGGCTTTATTGTTCCCGCCAATAGGCCAACACACTGGCCAGAGATTGTTTGATGGGAATTTGTGGTTGCCAGCCAGTGGCACTTATTAACTTGTCGTTTGCGCCTATCTGAATTGGAACCCTGTTTACCATGCTATTGGGGCGTGGTTGGATCTTGATTGCCAACTTACTCATGCTTAACAGATCATGCAGAATGTCACTGATCTGGATGGGCTGCGCTGAAGCCAGATTGTAGGACTCCCCTGCTTTGCCCTTGTCCACGAGGCTGACCAATGCACTTACGGCATCGGCTACGTCTAAGAAATCACGTTTACTGTTGACTGCCGATGAAACCAGCGGCACCTGTCACCAAAACTTTGCGTTGGCTCCAATCAATCATGATGGAAATCCAGTGTACTCAAGCGCTTATTCACAAAATAAAGTGGCCGTCGCTTGCTTTCCTGAAAGGTCATACCGACATAATAGCCGATCAATCCTAAGGTCAACATTTGCGCACCGCCGATGACCAAGACCGCCAGCATCAGCGATGCCCAACCGGGAGGAAGTCCTTCGCGGCCAACCGCTAGGGCGATACTTTTCCTAGTGACTTGCATTTGCCGGTGCCTGGAACGGCGGTGAATCCAATCCAGTAACAAAACTGATCTTCCTTTAGGGAATTGCGGGGAGTGAATCCACTATCGCCGTTTACCAGATCGTCCAACGATTTCATGAGGCGGGGGGCCAGTTCTGGAGAAAATCCACCAGTGCCGTAGTCCAGCGCCTTTTCAACCATCACGGGGTTTTTCACGCCCGCGTTGACTAAGTATCGGCGCACTGCGTAAATGGCTTCAAAGTCACTCAAGTTATTTGTGTATAAGATGATGGCTGCACCAGCGTCTTCTGTAGCGGCGGCCTTGCCGCGAAGAATCACCTGATGCAGCGCTTGCGTGCGCGAAGAATTTGTTTTGGCGAACTGTTGGTTCTTGCCGAATCCTTTGTAAGCAACTAACAAGAAGCCGCAAATCACAAAACACACCCTGAGGTATTTCACATAAGATCTGCCTGGTAATTCCTGTGTGGATAAAAAGAGGAAAAGTGGATAGGCAGCCATCGCCAGCAGGATCAACTCACCAGGGAAAGCGTACCGGCTGTCCATGCCCCAAATGCCGTTATAAAATACAATCAGCGACGCGTAACATGCATACAAAGTCAGATCCATAAGCATGGCTTTCGCGAAGAATCTTTTCACTTGTTCTTTGGAATTCTTATCCTGGCTCAATGCCAGCAGAACGCCTGACGCCAAAAGAATAAGCAGGAAAATCCACACTGCCGGGTTGGCCAAGGTGAGTTCACTTTGAAGCGGCTTCAGGCGACCGGAATCCACTGGCTGGGCGTAAATGTCCTGCTTGACCAACCTGTTTCCCTGAGCTACAGAGATGCCCACAAACAGGCAAAAGCCAATACTTAACAGCGGAAATATAGCATGGTCTTTACTGATTCGTCCTGCCCTGTACTGCACCCAAACCAGGTAGAGCGTGGGGACAATAAGAAGAACGAAGTTCTCTTTTGATCCTGCGCTGAGTAGCGTACCCAAAAACACCAGGGCCCAGCCACCTTCCCGCCAATGTTCATCTGCCGCATGCCAGCATATGTAGAAGCCTAAAAAATACAGAGCCAAACCTGCACAGGCGTAAGTTTCGGCTGGTCCCAGCATGGCCCATATTGGTCCCCAATATGGAGCGGTTAAAGCATATAAAACAAATACCGTGGAAATCCCCAAGCCACCTAAACGAGCTGTCAACGCCCAGGCAATCGCCAGACTAAGCACGAACAGCACCATACGAGTCTGGTACCACGATTCCGGATTTCCACCCCACAAATAAGCCTCTGCGGTACGAAGAATATAGTAAGTAGGTCGATAGCGGCTGGTGGTGCCTGGGTGAAATGCTTCTGACGAAGTGATAATTCCTTTGGCGTCTTGCAAGGTGACAACGTTTTTGGCACCTAGCCATTCCACCACTTCGTGATCATCAATGAGTCCAAATTGAGCGGAACGGTTGTCATGCCACAAAGCGTCAGCAACCATACAGGACAGGATCAGGATCACCAAATCCTGCCATATTATTCCTTTGAAGACAGAGCGCTGAAGAAATTCTTGAATCGGGTTGATCTTGTGAGGGGTTTGTTTATTGGATGGTTTCAAAGGAGATTGTCTATTACAAGGATTGTCTCTTATTGTTAGAAAAAATGCTTACAAATTGATCAGGCACAATGTCATTCAATCAGCTTACTTTGCAGCCATCTCCCGATTCAGCCAAGCCTTAGCCGACCTCCACTCCCGTTTCACCGTGGCAGGAGAGACACCCATGGCCTCTGCCGTCTCCTCTGTTGTCAAACCGGCGAAGAAGCGGAGTTCCACTAATCGGCCTTGCCGCGGATCTAACTTTTCCAGCCGCTCCAGTAATTCATTCACCACCAACACGTCATTCAGCGAGTTATGGTCGACCAATAGTTCGGCATCCAAATCCACCTTCTGGGCATGGTCTCCTCCCCGTTTGGCGGCGTGCCGGTGCCTTGCATGATCCAGCAGCACCTGCCGCATACTATTGGCGGCAATGGCGAAGAAATGGGCACGATTTTCCAATTTGCCGGCATCCCCACCGGCCATGCGCAGGAAGGCTTCATTCACTAATGCGGTGGCTTGCAGCGTATGTCCGGATTGCTCGCGTTGCATGTAGGCCCCGGCCATTTTGCGGAGTTCAGAGTAAACCAACGGGACCAGTTGATTGGCTGCGTCCTTCTTACCTTCGCGGAGTTCAGCTAACAAGCGAGTAACTTCGCCTTCGGGCTGGGACATAGGGGCTCCTTAAAACACGTTAGTATAGCTTGTTTCAATCTGACAACCGAAGCTTCTTGAGGAAGGTCGCATAGCGGGGGTCCTGATGCAGGTTCTTCAACGTGGGCTCAGCCTTCAATTGAGTCAGGCCGGAATCATGTGCTGCGTAGGCTTTTTCCAACCACTCAAACGCCTGATCCTTATCCTGACGAAATGCATGGACTTCAGCGATTTCAAATGGCGCTTCCTTAGAATATTTTTCAATCAACGTCTTCAGTGCCAGGTCGGATTCTGCATTTCGTCGCAAAGCATATTGCGCCAACGCTTGAGCCCACAGGCTGAGCGCCACATTTTTTTCAGCGCGTGCTTCGTCCAACGCCTCTTGCAGACGGCCCTGAGCCAGGTAGACTTCCGCCAAGGAAGCATGGGTGACCTCTTTGGCAGGTGCCAGTTCCAATGCCTTCTTGAACGCTACAACAGCTTCGGAAAGCAAGCCTGCGGAATAGAAACTTAATCCTGCATTGTGGAAACCGCCGGGGCTCAACGGGTCCGCTGCTATGTACTGGCGACTCAGCGCAACCGACTCATCAAAATGCCCCAAGGTGCGGGCCAGGTTTGCGCTCTGACTGATGGCGGAGGATTTCCCCGGAGCCAATTGCAGTGACCGTCTGAAGTAGGCTGCGGCACCCAGCCAATCGAAATCGTTGAGCATCTTCAGCCTACCCATGGCGGTGTGGGCATCGGCCAAATCTGGGTCCAAGGATAAAGCCCGCTCAATTTCGCCACGGGCCAGAGGGCCGCCAATATCGGCAGGCAAATAGCCGCGGGTCGTTTGGACGTTGTGTGCTTCGCCCAGTTGTAACCAGGACGGGGCATAATTGGGATCCAACTGGATGGCCCGTTTTAAGGATAAAATCGCCTTTTCAATATTCGACTTATCGCCAAGCCAAAGTAATCTTCTACCCTGCAAATAAGCGTTGTGGGCATTCACGTTGGTTGTTTTGACGGTAGGAGCAATCCACTTTTCTCCCAATGTTATTTTCAATGCGGTGATCACGGCACGGGCAATTTCTTCCTGCACGGCGAAGACATCACTCATGTCGCGTTCAAACGTATTCGACCACAGATGGAACCCGTCTGCTGTCTTCACCAATTCCGTGGTTATGCGTGTACGATTGCCTTGCTTGCGCACGCTTCCCATAAGGACCGTGGATACATTCAACTGTTTACCAATCACGCTGATATTTTCACTATTGTCCCGAAAGCGAAACGCCGCCGACCTGGCTGCAACACGCAGACCGGGAATCCTGGTGAGGGCATCCAACAGCTCTTCAGTGATGCCGTCGGAAAAATATAGCTGATCTTTTTCAGGGCTCAGATCAAGGAACGGCAGTACGGCAATGGAAGGCTGTTCCTGCGTAGATTGCGATTTTGTTCCAATTCGGCCGAGCCAAAAAGCCAGCGTCAGGAAGCCAACCATGAGCAATACCAAAACCGCTGTGACGGCCTTCGAACCCGCCTTTTTACTGGCTTCCAGCTTCAAAGGGCGAGTGGAATTGCCTGCCTGCGGGGTGGCTAAACTGCACAGGTGCACCTTCACGCCTTGCTTGGTGGTGCATTCCCCAAGGTCTGTGACGTAGGGCGACCACTGGCTCAATTGACACAACACATCGGCCACACTTTTCGACATTAAGATATGCCCGGCATCGCCGCAATCCATCACCTGTTGAGCCATGGCGATACCACCGCTGGCCAAGTCCGCATCGCTATTTCCGTCAGTCATACGGAACACCGGACCAGTGTGAATACCCATGCGCAATCTTAAATACGATTTCGATTTTACGCTGGCAGCCAATTCCAGGGCGCAACGTGCAGGGGCTGCTGGATCGCCAAAGAAAGCCATTGCCATACCATTGCTGGTGGACACGCTGACCATGTCACCCATCTGCTCTGCGGTGCGGAACTGTGCCGAATTATGAACTATTTGCTGCAATTCGCCTGGCCCGGCTCCTTCCAGCGCGCCGAACAGCACATGAGCCATTTCCGCTTCGCCCGGGTGCACCAACCGGCGCGATGATTTGTCACCACTGAGGATCTGATACAGCTCTTCGCTGAATTCCCGCGATTCGCCGTGACGAAGCTCAGGGCGGAATTGCAATGCCCTACGGATGGATTGTTCCACCGCTTCTGGAAGAGGATGCGCGCGTAATTCGGAAGCACTTTCGTCCTGCGGTTTGGGAAGCGCACCTGTGAGTAGTTCGTAAGCCATCACAGCCAAAGCGTAAGTATCGCTGGCGGCGCAGGCTTGCCCCGCGAACTGCTCTGGTGCCATGTAACGCAAGCTACCGGCCACTTTGGTGGACTTACCACGAAATTGCGAGTTCTGAATCCCAGCAATACCAAAGTCGATTAGCTTGACGTGATCTTCCCCACTTAGCCGCTGCAGCATAATATTTTCCGGCTTCAGATCACGATGCCAGACCCCTTTTTCATGCACTGCGGCCAGCGCCGATCCGATTTGTCGAATGATGCCTGCCGCGCGAATAGGGCTCATTCCGCCAGGCGTAATAGCAGTGCGCAGGGTTGATCCTTCCACATACTGCATCACCAGAAACTGCTGGCCACCAACGGTCAACCCGGAATCCAGCACGCCCACCACGCCAGGATGATCAATGCGCGCTAAGGCTTCCATTTCCTGCATGAACTTTTGCTGCATCCATGGATCCTGGCTGGTTTCTTCCAGCAGCACTTTGATGACAACGTTCTTCGAAAGCAGTTGGCGGTCCGCAGCCAGGTAGACAATACTCATGCCGCCACGACCCAACTCTTTTTGAATTTCGTATCGATCCTTAAAAACAAGTTTTGTTTGAGTGATGATGCTGGTTTGCAGAACTGCTGCAACGGTGGCGTTATCGGCGGCCAGAAGCGATTCCACTTCGCGTAGCAGTTCTTCGTCATCCTCGCATTGCTGGCGGACAAAGGCAGCACGCAAGCCGGGGTCACATTCCACAGCGTCGTCGAATATGGCTTTAATTTGTTGCCAACGCCCGGTTGTCATTGATGTTTGCCTGAGGAAGTTAGTATATCGTTTCGGTGAAAAAAGATTCATCACTTTTCATTGGTCACCAATAATTTTTTCAATGCGCGACATAAAGGTGGAGACGAACGAGCATCCGACACCGAACCGCGACCGCGAGGGAGTCGGTTGCTGTCGCCTCAAGGTTCAAACACCGCTCCCTCGCGATTTCTACGATTCGCCTGCATCCGCTATGTCTTAGTTCAGCTAGTAACAGTTATAATCAGGCTTATCGAATGGAAATGAACATCAAACGCGCACTAATTACAGGCATCACGGGTCAGGATGGATCGTTTCTGGCGGAGTTTCTTCTGGACAAGGGTTACAAAGTGCATGGCATTGTTCGACGAGCCTCCACCTTTAATACAGACCGTCTGGATGACATTTACGCAGACCCGCATGAAAGCGGTGCAAACCTGTTGCTTCATTATGGGGACAGCACTGATGGTTCTTCTTTGCGTCGTATATTGGAGCGAGTTCAGCCAGATGAAATCTATAACCTGGCCGCGCAATCGCATGTCCGGGTAAGTTTTGATCAGCCGGAATATACGGCGGACGTGGTGGCCACCGGAACTCTGCGTTTGCTGGAAGCAGTGCGTGATCACGTCACCAACACCAAGCGCGAGGTCCGACTTTATCAGGCAGGATCATCAGAAATGTTTGGAGCCGCACCGGCGCCGCAAAACGAAAATACCCCTTTCTATCCGCGCAGTCCGTATGCAGTGAGTAAGGTGGCTGGGCATTGGTACGCGGTGAATTACCGCGAATCCTACGGGCTGTTCATCTGCAACGGGATCCTGTTCAACCATGAATCGCATCGTCGTGGTGAAACTTTTGTGACTCGTAAAATCACCAGAGCACTAGGTCGCATTAAGTTGGGGTTGCAGGAAAAACTTTATCTGGGAAATCTTGATTCTCGTCGCGATTGGGGCTATGCCGGAGACTATGTCGAAGCCATGTGGCTCATGCTTCAACAGCCAACCCCTGAAGACTTTGTAATTGCCACTGGTGAATCCCACTCGGTGGAAGAGTTTTTGAATTTGTCGGCAGAGTTTTTGGAAATGGATTGGCGGAAAGTCGTTGAGCTGGACCCGCGGTATTTGAGGCCGACGGAGGTGGACCATCTACTTGGTGACGGCACCAAAGCATTGACCAAACTTGGCTGGCGTCCGAAGGTGACTTTTCAGAATCTGGTGCGGCTGATGGTTGATCACGACCTTGAGCTAGCGCGCCAGGAGCAGACATTGACAAGGGCTGGGCACCACTTTAAACCAAGAGGCGTGTCACATGGATAAAACCATGGATAAAACGAGCTGCATTTTTGTTGCAGGACATCGGGGTCTGGTTGGTTCCGCGATCTGCCGTCAGTTGACGGCGGAAGGCTTCACCAATTTGTTGGTACGAACGCATGCGGAGTTGGATTTATGTGATGCCCGCGCGGTGGATTCATTTTTTGGAAAGCAGCGCCCGGAATATGTCTTTCTAGTGGCAGCCAAGGTAGGTGGCATTCTGGCCAATAGCACCTACCCGGCGGACTTTCTACGAGAGAATCTTGCCATTGAGTTGAACGTAATTGAAAGCGCTTGGCGACATGGGGTGAAGAAGCTGCAATTCATGGGGTCAAGCTGTATTTATCCTAAAATGGCGGAACAACCGATTCGGGAAGAGTACCTTTTGAGTGGGCCACTGGAACCGACCAATGAATGGTACGCAATCGCAAAAATCGCGGGTATTAAACTGGCCCAGGCTTATCGGAATCAGTATGGGTTTTCCGCTATCTGTTTAATGCCAACCAATCTTTACGGCCCGCAGGACAACTTCGATTTGCAGACGTCCCACGTGCTACCGGCGCTGATCCGCAAATTTCACGAAGCGAAAAAGTTAGGGATGCCGGAAGTTGTGGTGTGGGGTAGCGGAACTCCGCGCAGAGAGTTTTTGCATGTAGATGATTTAGCCGATGCGGCTGTTTATCTGATGCATCATTACGATGACGGAATGCCTCTGAACGTTGGAGTGGGGACCGATATCACCATCGCCGATTTGGCTACGCTCATTGGCAAAACAGTAGGATATGAAGGGAAAATCGTATGGGACGGCACGAAACCCGATGGTACACCGCGAAAGTTGCTGGATGTCTCGCGCCTGAATGCACTTGGTTGGACGGCTGGTATTCATTTGGAACAGGGCATTGCTTCCACCTATGAATGGTTCGTGAATAGCCGCTGGGTGGAAGAGAGCCCAAGCTCAATGGCGACATGAAAGGTAAACTGTATTACGGATGGGTCAACCTGATCATCGCCGGTTTGGCGATGGTAGGCACATTGCCTGGACGCACGCAGGGCCTTGGTTTAGTCACAGAGCCGCTGTTGCGCGACCTACACCTGGACCGCGTCGATTACGCCACCATCAACCTGATTGCGACGTTGATCGGAGCCTTGTTCTGCCTGCCGGTGGGCCGTCTGGTAGATCGATTCGGCGCAAGAGTTGTACTTACCATTACGGCCTTGGCATTGGGCGTCACGGTGCTTGCCATGAGCGGAACCTCCGCATTGGTAGCCATGTGTATCGCCATCACACTAACGCGGGGATTGGGGCAAAGTGCACTGTCTGTTGTGAGCCTTGCACTGGTCGGCAAGTGGTTTTCGCGACGCTTAAATTCAGCTATGGGAATTTATTCGCTGCTGGTAGGAGTGGGATTCATTACCGCATTTCCTATCACTGGTCAGGCCATTCTGCATTCGGGTTGGCGCGTGGCGTGGTCTTACATTGGATGGTTTCTGATTTTCGGATTAGCTCCCCTGTGCTGGCTGTTTGTTCGAAATCGACCAGAGGAGGCAGAGCTGATTCTTGAAGAGGATGATTGGTCGGGGATGACTCTTGCCCAGGCAATGCATTCCCCCGCCTTTTGGACCTTTGCACTTTCCAGTTCCATGTTTGGCTTGATTTATTCAGGCATCGCATTATTTAATGAATCCATTTTGCGGGAACGAGGGTTTGACGCTGCGGTGTATCACAGTGTTCTAGTGATCAGCACCATGGTGGGATTAGCTGCGAATTTCGGCGGCGGTTGGCTTGCTGGTAAATGGCCCATTCAACGAGTGATGGGCATTGGCATGGCGGTGCTGGCACTTTCCCTGGTTATGTTGCCGTTGGTCCGGACCTTCCCGCACGTCGTTGTTTACGGCATTGCCATGGGATCGGCAGGCGGGGTGGTCACGGTGGTGTTCTTCAGCGTTTGGGGGCAACTCTTCGGGCGTCCCCATCTGGGTCGTATCCAAGGCTTTGCTCAGATGATGACTGTGTTTGCCTCCGCCATTGGACCGTTATTGTTGGCGCAAACTTTGAAGCAAACAGGATCGTACAATCTTATTTTTAATGGACTGGCGATGCTGGTCACACTGCTTGCGGTAGCTTGCTGGTATGTCCCTTTACCCCAACGGAGCAAGAGCTTTGTATTGGCTGGGCTACAATAATTGACGTGGCGCAACTCTTTGCTGGAACTTCAGGCTTTGCCTACCCAACCTGGAAACCAGACTTCTATCCTGACAAACTGGCCCAAAAGAAATTCCTGAATTACTACGCAACCCGGCTCAATGCGGTAGAGATCAACTACACTTTCCGTAGACTCCCTTCGGCATCCACTCTAGAAGGTTGGATTGCCCAAACGCCACCGGGCTTTATCTTTGTCACCAAAGCTCACCAGCGCATCACCCATTTTGATCGCCTGGAGGTGAGCGAATTTTCCCAACTATTCTTCAAAGCGATTGACGTCCTTCGAATGCAAAAACGTTTGGGACCGGTGCTGTTTCAGTTGCCTCCAAACCTGTCCATTGACCTTCCCGGCCTGACCGTATTTCTTGACTCCATTCCACAAGATGTTCCCTGTGCCTTTGAGTTCCGCAACAAAAGTTGGCTGGTGGATGAGGTATTTGAGGAATTGGAAAAGCACCATGTAGCATTGTGCCTTGCCGAATCAGAAAAGTTGGTGGTGCCCCAGCGCGTCACGGCTGGCTTTGTCTATTTCCGGTTGCGCAAGGAAGAGTACACGGCTGCGGAGTTAGTGGAAATCAGCGAAAAGGCCAAAGCCCTGCTGGCCGATGGCAAAGATGTTTATGTGTTTTTCAAACATGAAGAGTCGCCTGCCGGGGCCTTCTATGCAGAGCAGTTACTCAAGCATTGTAAGTGACCGCTGCTAAATCACGCAAAACCGCCAATTCTTTTAGCCCTGCTGCATCTAGCGATTGTGTTGGATTGCGCACTGTAGCCGACCGGATCACACCGGCCGCCACGAGGTTATGTTTTACTGCCGACACGCCCAATCCAGGCTGTAATTCGTAACGGATCAACGGCAGCGCCTGCAGGAATTGCTTCCACGCTTGTGCTGTTTCACCCTGTTCCAGGTGATTCCAGATAGCCACGTAAGTGGAAGTAAGGTCACTGGAAGGCATGGTGCCCACTGCCCCGCGTTGGAACTCTTCAATGAGAAACTGGCCATTCAGTCCGCCAAAAATGTGAAACTGCGGGGCATCGTCGCCCAATGCAATTTTCAGCGCGCCAATCTTAGGCGCGGTAGCCGGTGCCTCAACTTTCGCTGCTCTGACGTGTTCCAATTCGCGAGCCAAGCGTGCCAGCAACGCCACGGGCATAGCAACTTGGGTCATTAACGGCGCGTCCTGCACCATAATTGGGATGGTCACAGCTTTTGAGATAGCAGAGTAATAGTGCATCAGCCCATCAGCATCGGGCTTCAATAAGTAAGGAGGAAGCACCATTAACGCATTGGCACCCATGTCCTGCGCTTCCTTGCTGAGTGCTACGGCACCATCGGCTCCGGTGTGTCCAGAACTCACCACCAACGGAACGCGACCGTTCACCCGCTTCACAATCAACTGCAGCATGGCAATCCGTTCCGCAGGCAACAAGGTATAGCCTTCACTGGCGTTTCCGAACAGACCAAGACCATGGGCACCTTGTGCCAAAAGATAGTCCACCAGTTGGCCCAGAGAATCGAAATCCACAGACCCATCGCTGTAAAAAGGGGTCACGACAATGGGGTAAACGCCATGTAACATAATAGGAGTCTTTCCAGAATACAACGTTTCGTGTCTTGTGACACCTGAAATCTGAAATATTTCGAACAGTGTGCTACCGTAAGTCCGATGAAGATTCCCAACCTCCGCTGGTGGATTGCCGCGCTGCTGTTTCTATCAACGGTGATCAACTATATTGACCGGCAGACGCTGGCCGTGGTTGCCCCGGTGCTGACCAAGGAACTGAATCTTTCTCCAGTTGAGTACGCTAACATTTTGAATGCTTTCCTTGTAGCCTACACGCTAATGTATCTTGGCTCAGGCGTGCTGGTGGACCGATGGGGAACTCGTCGCGCTTTAAGTTCATTTATGGTGTGGTGGTCTGCCAGTAGTATTTTGCATGCATTTGCCCGAACCGCAGTTCAATTTGGAGCCTGCCGCATGTTGTTGGGTTTGGGTGAACCTGGTAACTTTATGGCTGCCACCAGGGCGACTTCGGAATGGTTCCCTGTAAGGGAGCGGGCTTTCGTCAATGGTCTATCCAACGCCGGGGCATCGGTAGGTGCGGTGATTGCACCGCCGCTGGTGGTCTGGCTGATGAAGACTTACAACTGGCAAACAGCTTTCATTGTCACCGGTGCTTTGGGGTTTGTTTGGCTAGTTGCATGGCTGCTACTATACCGGCTGCCAGCCGAACATCCCAACCTGTCCACTGAGGAACTCGCCCTGATTCTGGCGGACAAAGAGCCGGCGCTACAACAGAGTGAACCTAAAGTCCCCTGGCTATCGTTACTGAAACATCGTCAGACCTGGGGGCTGATGCTAGGACGATTTTTTTCTGATCCAGTGTGGTGGTTCTATCTGTTCTGGTTGCCGAAATTCTTAACCGATCAACGTGGGTTCACCATGGATCAAATCGGCATGCTGGCTTGGCTTCCATACCTGACGGCCGACCTGGGTTCAGTCTGCGGCGGATTGCTATCTGGATATTTGATTAAACATAACTGGGACGTGCTGCAAGCCCGCTCCGCTGGTATGTGGCCATTTGCATTGGTGATGCCCATTAGCCTGTTGATCATCGGGTCGCCATCGAATGCAGTGGTGCTGCTGGTGATTTGCGTTGTGACGTTTTCACACATGGCCTGGAAGACCAACATCATGACCATCACCAACGATATTTACCCAACGAAAGTAGTTGGCTCAGTAGCCGGAATTGTTGCGTTCGGCAATGGATTGGGTGGCACGCTGTTCACTTTCTTAGTAGGCTACATTGTGCAGAATTACGGATACAACTCCATCTTTTTTATGATGGGATTCATGCACCCAATGGCCTTCGTACTGTTTCGCTGGTTGGTGCGTAAGCCGGTCACACTTTAGCGGGCGCCAATTTGAGTGAACATTGTATTCATATCGATGTACTCACGTTCGCGGTAAATCAGCCCATCGCGCAGTTCAATGAGGTTGGCAATCTGTAGATCAATAGATTTTCCGCTGGGCAGGATTCCAAACAGATCGCCCTGATGCGTGCCGGTTGCCCGATATTCGGCTGCCGCTGAATTGCCAGAAGCCAGCACCGTAAGCACTTCAAGTTTTGCATCAGGAAAAGCGGCGGCATACATTTGCGCAATGCCGACCCCCACTGCAGGACCACCCGCGTAAACGTTGATAGATCTATCAAAAAGGTGTTTTAGTTTTACTCTTTGCAGCAACAGGTCTTTTAGCTGTCTTTGTCGCTACCTTTTTCACAGTTGGCTTTTTACGCTGCACGCCCAAACCACGTTCTAATATCCCTTCCAACAGCTTCTTTTCCTGAACCAACATTACGCGATTGAAGTTGTCCGGCCGCTTTGCCAGCAACCCATCCAATTCTGCCAACCACTCCAGTGACGGCCGGGCATTGTGACCTTCAATCTGCCTGACTAACTCTAGAGACGTTCCAAAATCGGGAATCGTGCGATAGCAACGCAGGGCCTTATCGCGCTCTCCCAAAGTTAAGAAAATCGCTGCTGCCTTAGCCAACTGACCTGATTCCTCGTAGCATTCGGCTGTAAGTTTCGATTGCGCTTCAGAAGAATTCTCAAGAATTTCCAACGCCATGCGGTACTTCTTGTTCTTCATCAATACGCGCACGGCACGTTGCAATAGCCGCTCTTTACGAGCTGGGGCATCAGGGAAACCCATCGCATCGAAGAACGGCGGCAGAATGCGCTGGGCGATCATTGCGTTTTCACCAACCTCAATGCCACGCTCCAACTCTTCTACCCAAAATCCTGCACGCGACATTATCTCCACGGTGAGCCACGAAGGTAATTGGTCTTGAACTTCAGCCAAAAGTTGGATTGATTGCGCAATCAGGACCAATTTTGATGCGCCGACAGCATTTTCGGCTAAGCCAATGTGTCGAATAGCAGATGCGAGCCGAGGTTTTAGGGCACCGTGGGCAGCATTGCAGGATTGCTCAAACAGATCTGGCCGACCAAGTTCAGGGGAAAGAATCGTTTTGCGAAACGCTAGCTGAAAGCAGACTTCGCAAAGAGTCATGTTCGCTGTCTCGCGCGTCGCAGGATCTGTGATTGCCCCAATTTCTGAATGAAATCCCAGCAAAGTCACTGCTTGATGGGCTCGGGACCAGGCTAAGTCTGGCTTCACTGGGACGAACTGACGTGCGTCGGCTTGGCATCGCTGAATGCGCTCTTCAATTTCTAATTCTTCTTCGTCCAAGCAAGTGCGCAGAGCTTCCGCTGTAATCGGCGGTAAGTTCAAATTGGTGACAGGTCTTAGCAAATATCCGACTGCCCAAACCGTGTCTTCACTAGGAGCGGTGTCAATCCACAGCAACCGTTCCGTGGGTCTTGAAAGAGCTACGCGAAGCTGGTCAATGGCCAGACGTTTGGCAAAAGTTTCAGTGGCTGCAACAAGGGCTCTTTCATCGGAAACCTTGCGAACCAATGCCCCACCGTTCAGGATACAGACCGATTGAAAGTCTAAGCCTTTGGCTTCAGCAGGCGAAAGAATATAAGGAAGGCTTGCCGGGGGTAGGCCTGTCTTATCGAAAGCAATCATCGCCAACCCTTCGCGCTGTGATAGTTCCAGCAAAAGCGGAGCCAGTTCAGTTTGACGAATTGCGGCGTACAATACTTGATCTGGCGAATCGTCATCAATTTCCGCATAGCCAGTGCCGGAGGGCCGATCCTGTTTACGCAAGTGACCGTAAAAATCCCAAGCCCGATTCACAAGGCTGGCCAGACGTCGCGGGCTGCGCAGATTAACCAACAACTTAAACTCTTGCGGAGGACCAATGGCGTTATGCAGCATGTCATTCAACCACGCCCATTCAAAGTCCGTCGGACGCACCGTCTGGGCTTCATCACCAGCCATAAGCAGTGGGCAGTACCGACCGTTGTCATTCAATTGGCGGGCCAGGGCAACCACTACAAAGGCTTCCAGGGGAGTCAAATCCTGCACTTCATCTACGGCGATGCAGCCGTAACTAGAAAATGGATGTTCGTATCCAGCGGAGCCAGATAGAACCGTTTGCGCTGCCCGCCAGGCCAAAGCCAACTCGGGAAAATAAGCATCTGCCAACGGACCTTGGGCCGATTTTTCCAGACGATTCGCCACATCCAAAACACTTTCCAAATCGTTCCCCATAAGGTAACGGGTGCGCTGGGCGCGATATGCCTGTTCTGGCAGACGGATGCGTTCCGCTTTGGAAAATCGACCCAGATTTTCAGGGATTGCGGCACCAATCAGATGGGCATGCATCTCATCGTAAAGGGCATCAATTTCATTGGACCAGCTACCAAGGGAACGTTGATAGTTTTGGATGTCACGCCGGAATTTGGCGCGCCCTTCCGACGGCGCAATCCCCGATTCCTGAGTGCCGATGAGTTGGCGAAGGAAGACTGGATACGTGAGGACAGTGAAGGTCCGCTCACTGGAACAGAACCGATCAAAGTAATCGCGAGCCAATGCCGCAAGCTCATTTGAAAACGTCAGGTACAGCACTCGCTCTGCCTGCGAGGCATCGGCGGCATGCAGCAACGCTGTAGTTTTACCGGAACCAGGGTGGCCCTTGAGGACCCTTGCCACACCACGGCTTTTGGCGAATTTCACTTGCTGAGCAGTCCACGGCTCGGGGGTGTACTCACCGTTACGAAGGTCGGGAACGGTCATCAGCAAATAGTCATCGGAAAGACTTCCCGAAGTTAGCGGCGAGTGATCGTCATGATGACGGATGTCACGTAGGAAAATCGACTCGGTGTTTACACCTTCGAAAGAAGACTCCTGATTGAGCGGGGCTGCTCCAGAAGGTGCCCACCAGGCATAGAAGTGCGAACCCGAACTTCCTCCCAATCGCGAGCGTCGCCAGCCGCGATTCAAACCACTGGTGCCCTTATAATGCAAGCGCGCAATATCTACGGCCATGCGCTGCAGCAGCAAGGACGTGCGTTTGGCCAACGGTTCATTGCGACGGGCGGTGAGTTTATCTAAAAATTCCTGGTGGCAGTAAACTGGCCTGTTCGGCCGTGCTGTCTGAAACCCGAAATCGGAAAGAGGTGGCTGGTTCAAGCAATTAGTTTAGCTTGATAGGAACGATGTTAGTGCAGCGCCTTTTGAATGGCCTCTTCCGCCACCGGCACCAACAACTCATATCCTTTGTCGTTCGGATGCAAACCGTCGCGCGAAAAACCGTCACGCAGCATCCCTTTATCGTCCACTACAGCTTTGAAATAATCGGCGAAGATGGCACCTGACTTACTCGCATAAGTACGAATCCAATTGTTTAATTTCAGGATGTCAGCCGGAGGACGCTTGGGGCTCTGCTTGCGCGCAGTGTAATCGCTGATGGGCATTACAGAACATAGAATCACCTTGATGCCATGGGCCTGGGCCAGTTCTGTGATGGCCTGCATATTTTCGGTAATTTGCTGAAAGGTAGAAGGTCCGGTGTTGCCTGCAATGTCATTGGTGCCAGCCAGCAGAATCATTACCTTGGGTTTCAGATTGATCACATCGGGAAACATTCGCACTAGCATTTGCGGAGTAGTCTGGCCGCCAATGCCACGATTCACATAAGGCTTACCAGCAAAGAATTGGGCCAACTTCCAACCGTCGGTGATTGAATCGCCCAGGAAAACCACACGACCATCTGCTACCGGTTCTGACTTCAATTTTTCATTGTCTTCATGATAGCGGCCAAGCTGATTCCAATCCTGCAGTTGATCGGCTAGGGTTTGCGCCGTACCTTGTAAGCAGCAGTTTGCTTTTGGCGGATGGAATTGTTCGGCTATTTGAGGGAAGGCAAGAGAGGGGATAAAAAACAGTACGGCAGAGATTTGTTTCAGCATAGAATTTGCTCTATTCTCGCACAGTGTCCAGACCCTGGCACGAAAATCGCCAAGGGCCAGGACACAAGCGAGCTCCCACCAGGGAACTTTATTTAGGCGGCGCGGGCGGTGGGGGTGGGCCACCAGGAGCGGGAACAGCAGCGGCAGCCATTGTTTCCGGCATGACTCCGCCACGATGACAGGTAAAGCAGGTAACGTGAACCTTGCCGTCTGGGAACTTGGCGTTGATCTCTTCGGTCATAGTGACCATATGACGGGCCATTTCCTTCTTCGGATTATCATCGCTGGCAAAGTTACCTTGCACATGACAATGCTGGCATTGAACGCCAAGCGCCGTCCGGTATTCGCCCATGGTGGTGCGAATAAACGTGGCATCACCGGCGGGCACTTTCAACACTTTCAAATTTTGAGGCGGTCGCGGTGGGCCACTTTTTTTCTTGCCGTCAGCCGGTGGCTGAGCCAGCAATGGCAGTAGGACCAAAATGAGTATAAGGCTACGCATAGAGCTAAATTATATTATGATCTTCAGCCCTTGGATGATTATATTTGTAAAACTTAGCTTGGACTACTTTACATCTACAATCTTGGCGATCATCAGTTTGCCATCTTTCACGTCGCCGGTGATTTTCACCTTGGAATCCAGATGGGTCTTGGCCAGGTCGCCGTTGGTCAAACGGAAGACTTTACCTTCCTTTTCTGTGACAAAGACCGGAGCGGCCCCGTCTTTAATGCAGCGCTTAGCGCATTCGCGAGCTGACTCGGAACCATTGCCATTCCCGGCACCGCAGGACGCATCGCTGATCCATCCGGTCATCTCCGCGCTGAAGGCAACGGTGGCAACAAACAAGAACGATGTAAATAGCTTCATACCCTGATCCTACCAGGACTTTGTCAGGAATATCAGATCCATCGCATGCGGCGAAGTAAAATCAGCAAGCTGACAGTCACAGAGACCTTCATGCCGATGACGATGATTGGACCGTAAGGATTGTCACTGAATGGCATTTGCTTCAAGTTCATTCCAAAGAAACCGGAAATCACGATGGCTGGCAGAGAGATGGTACTCATGATAGCCAGAACTTTCATCACCTGCTTGCAGTAGATAGCGGCCATATAGCTACCAAGTGGTTTCACCCGCGCTAACAAAGCCGCAAAATAAACGACGATCTGAATCCATTCCTTGTCAAGATGAGGGTGAGATGTATCAGGAAAGTGTAAAAAGATTGAAGGCGCACCAGATCCTAATTGGCGATAATGAAGGGGAACTGGAGAAAGTTGCCCGCCAGCAGCAGAATGAGCCAAAAAATTCGCATTTTACTAGCCGATGATCACGCCGTAGTCCGCAAGGGATTTCGTCTGATTTTATCTTCCCAGCCTGATATGGAAATTATTGGGGAGGCTGGCAATGGGAAGGAATGCGTTACCATGGCCACCGAACTGAATCCCGACATTGTGGTGATGGACGTGGCCATGCCGGAACTGAATGGCATTGAAGCAACCCGTCGTTTGGCAGCAAGCAATCCGCAAACCAGAGTGCTGGCGCTGAGCATGCACAAGGACTCTGTTTATGTGCGCGAAATTTTGCGGGCTGGGGCCAAAGGCTATCTTCTAAAAGATTCGCTGGATACGGAACTATTGGCAGCGGTCCGGGCAGTGGCTCGCGGGGAAGGGTATCTTCACCCTTCGGTGTCAGAAGCGGTGCTGGTAGATTACCGGCGTCACGTAACCGACCCGTTGGATCTGCTTAGCAGTCGCGAACGCGAAGTGCTCCAATTGATTGCCGAAGGGAAGACCAACAAGGATATTGCCACGCTACTGAACTTGAGCGTTTACACTGTGGACGCCCATCGTGGTCGGATCATGGAGAAGTTGAATCTGCATTCCACTGGGGAGCTGGTTCGGTTCGCAGTTCGCAAAGGTTTGATCGATTAACGCTAGCAAGGGAAGGCAAATAAAAGCCCGCCGTTAGAGACTTTCTCTGACGGCGGGCTTTTCATATCATCTACTAACTAAAAACTAAACCGCAGCGACATCTGAATTTGACGCTGTGCACCCAGGCCCACCGCGCTTTCCACCGTCTGTTGAATCTGCCCGAATGATCCACCTGTGGTCGCTGTGTAAGCTTGCCCAGGTTGCAGCGTGTTGCCTGAAGTGCCCAATACATTGTTTAAACGTACTACCGGATTTGCGAAGTTCGCTTTGTTGAACAGGTTGTAAACCTCGAAGCGAAACTCAGTATTCAAGCGCTCTGTCAATTTGAACTTCTTGTGGAGAGTCAAATCCAGTTGACTGAGTCCTGGACCATGCAATGCACCACGACCAAGGTTGCCGAACGTGCCTGGATTCGGCACGGAAAACGCCGCAGGGTTCAGGAAGTACTTCTTGTCACTGACGTTTTGAAGGAACGGATTCACACCGGCCACAACGTCTGGGAAACGAACGTCGCGGGAATTTCCGCCGCCTAAAACATTAATCACTGGAACAGTCACCGGAGTGCCGCTGACCACAATGGGCGCATTCACAATGGTGCCGTTGCGAGTATCCCGATACACAATGTCAGGACGTGTAATGCGAATATCCAGCGGCAGTCCACTTCGCGCATTCACAATACCACCAACCTGCCAGCCACCAATCCATCGATTATTTTTAGCAAAAGGCAGTTCATACATGGCAGAAATATTGGCGCTATGACGAACGTCAAAAGCGTTGTTGCCGCGGTCAGCTTTGAAGTTATATGGGTTAGTGGCGGTGTTTGCTTCGTTTGATCCACCAGTGTTGCCGATGCTATGCCCGTAGGTCCATTGCGCACCTAACGTCAAGCCCTTACTGAAGCGGCGGTTCAACGTGGTTTGCAACGAGTCATAATGATCGGTCCCACCGGTGGTCTTGTAATCAATCTCACCAAATTGAGGACCAAATTCACGAACCACAGAACCAACGCCAGTGGTTGCATTCATTGTGACGCCAATTACTTTGTTGGCAGTGCTACGCAAAAACAAGTTGCGACCCTGGCTGCCCACATACGCCATTTGCAAAATCGCTCCGAAAGGAAGCTGTTGCTGCACAGAGAAGGTGTAACTGAGGATCTTTTCAGGCACCTTGTAACCAGGCGCGTACGCTCGAACCCCAATGCCGGTTGCTGTGTTCACGTTGAAATTCTTAATCACGGACAATGCGTCAATCGGATAACGACCCACTGCAGAAACACTCACGCGATCACTTTCAATCGGTTGAATCAAGTCTTCACCCTGGCCCGGACCGTAGTAATATCCCGACCCAATGCGCAACGTGGTCTTACCCTTTAGCGAATCCGGCGTCCAGCTCAAAGCCAGACGCGGTCCGAAGCTGGCCTTTGCTGTCTGATAGAAAGGACGGCTACCAGGAACGTCTAACTTACCCGTCACAATGTTGTAAAGCACAACAAGATTTCGATCTTCCCGCATGGGTGTGTAGTATTCATAACGCAGGCCGTAGCTCAAAGTAACATTCGGTCGAATCTTGTATTCATCCTGCGCGTAGACATCAAACATCTCAGTCTTTCCAAAACGATTTCCCGTTGCACCATTGTTAAACGGGCTGGGGGCGCTAAGATCCCCATTCACAGTGATGGTAGGTGTATTCGCCAGGAATGCATTCAAGTTACTAAACGCGTAAGTGACGCCGCCCAGTCTGTCTGTGTAAAGACGCACTTGACGAAATTCACCACCTAACTTGAAGTTATGGTTCCCTTTGATCCAGCTTAAGTTATCCACATAGCTGAGTGAGTAATTCGTATAGGGTTGGCCACGGCCATTGGTAGCGCTGCTTGCCCGCACCTGACCCGAAGGAATGGAGATGCCAGCACTCGCGCCTTGACCGCCGATTCCCACCAGAACATTGGCCCCAGTTATGTTCAACGTCACACCGCTAAGGTCTAATCCAGTAACTATCGGTGCCACACCGTTGGTGCGTGTCTTGGGTCCGTTGTAACCGAACTTTGCCTCGTTAATCACAGTGGGTGCAAGAATGCGCTGCCAACTAAGGACGCCGTTCTGGGCAAGGGCCCGTTGTTCAAATGCGCTGCCGGAAACATCGAAGGGTGACGTGGAGTGCCCATCATCACGGAACCATCGGACATAAAACATGTTCTTTTCACTTTGACGATAATCAAAACGGATGCTTTCAGAATTTTCATTCACCACCGAGCGTCCATCAATCTGCGCCAAATCGAAATCAGGATTTGGCGTCACCGCATTGCCAATTGGATATGCGCCGAATAATGGCTTGACAGAAGCCTCCACACAGCGAGCGGTGGAACCAGGTACGCAGATCGGTAAATTGCGAACCGCAGCACTGGGTACTTGCCCAACCAGGGGGAACCCTGCGCGTTGTCGCAACCCTTCGTAGTGACCAAAGACGAATAGCTTGTCTTTAATGATTGCGCCGCCCAGAGAACCACCGAATTGATTCAGTCGCAATGGCGATTTGAAAAGTCCATCGAAATAGTTGCGTGCATCCAACGAAGAATTTCGCAGGTATTCAAACACGCTACCATGCAATTCATTGCCTCCAGATTTGGTGACAATACTAATCTGCCCACCAGTGCCGGTGCCGTATTCCGCCGGATAGTTACTGGATTCCACACGGAACTCCTGCACTGTTTCCAGGCTGGCCTGCAAGCGGAAGCTGGAAGAAGTCTGACCGTTGATGTTCCCCGGAGATGAGTCAATGATGGAAGACCCTTCTACTCCATCGAATCGCACGGCATTTTGTTGGTTGGCCCGACCGCTAAAGCGAATGTTGTCGTAAGTGCCGCCGCCTGCGGTTTGCGCACCAGGTGCCAAAAGATAGAGTTGCGAAATCTGCCGACCGTTAAGAGGCATGCTAGCCACTTCCCGAGCGTTAATGTTTGCTCCAACGGAAGCGGAGCTGGTGTCAATCACAACAAGCTCTCCACCTGAAACTGAAATCTCCGTACTTACCGAAGCCGGCATCATAGTTACAGTCACGTTACGTTCCTGCCCAACGGCAAGGTTCATGTCCTTGAATTGCGCATTGGCCAAACCTGGACTAACCACGGTCATGGAATAAACTGAGGGACTCAAGCCCGGGATAAAAAAAGTAGCGGTTTCGTTGGATTTTGCTTCACGTTCTGCGCCTGTTTTTTGATTCTTGACAGTGATTGTGGCCCCGGGAATCAATGCGCCAGAGGAATCCACAACGGTTCCAGAGATACGCGCTTGGTCCAATTGGGCTAGCGCGACACTCATAAAGACAATAGTTGAGAATAGGTATTTCATTCCTTACGACGTTACCAGTGGATCTGTTTCAGTACGATGACAAGTTAGTTACATGTTTGCTTCACTTGGAATTAGAATTTTTATATACTTAGCGAATCTATGCCAGCCCTCAGTTATGCCAAAGGCCCTGATACTCCACTTTCAGCACTCACCTTGGCCGAGACTCTTGCCCAAACCGCAATTCGTTTCCCTCAACACGAAGCGCTAATCGTACGTCATCAGAACATCCGCTACACTTGGCAACAATTCGATGAAGCAGTGACCCTTGTTGCACGAGGTCTTGCTGGCCTTGGCCTGCAACCCCAGGATCGTGTAGGCATCTGGTCCACAACCTGCGTGGAATGGGTTCTGTTGCAGTATGCTTGCGCACGCGCTGGTTATGTTCTGGTGAATGTGAACCCCGCCTACCGGTCGCATGAAATGGCTTTCATCCTGCGCAAATCGGCGATTAAAGCATTGTTTCTTTATGCCCAGGACGGGCGCGCGAACTATCAACAAATTCTTGATTCCGCGCGCTCCTCGGAACATCCGCTGACTCACGTTGTTCACTTGGGAACAAGCGAATGGGATGCACTGCTTGCCAACGGTTGCGACTTGCCTTCCACACCAGTCGCCGCTCACCACGTCACTAACATTCAGTACACGTCAGGAACTACTGGAAGTCCAAAAGGCGTTCTACTTACACATCATAATTTGGTTAACAACGCATTTTACACTGGCGACTGGTTAGCCCTGACGGAACAAGACCGCATGGTTGTCCCGTTTCCCTTGTATCATTGCGCCGGGTGCGTTTGTTCTGTTCTGAATTGTGTGACGCGAGGCACAACCATCATCCTGCCTTCCGCCTCATTCGATCCGCGTGCTTCGTTAGAAGCGGTGCAAGAAGAAAGAGCCACCGTCATAGGCGGTGTGCCCACCATGTTCATTGCGCAATTGCAACACCCGGAGTTCTCCCACTTCAACCTCAGCACGCTACGCATCGCCTTCATGGGAGGCGCGCCCTGCCCTGTCGAACTATTGAAGCAAGTGAATTCACTGATGCATTGCCCGGAAGTGGCCGTGATTTATGGGCAAACAGAGGCATCGCCCATCATCACCATGCATGGTGGCAAAGATAGTTTCGAGCAGCGCACATCCACCGTTGGTTCAGCCGTCCCCAATTGTGAAGTTAAGATTGTTGATGCAGCCACTGGCCTGACCTTGCCGCAAGGTGAACCCGGCGAATTGTGCGCCCGTGGCTACTTACTCATGACCGGCTATGATCACGAACCCGAAGCTACCGCCCGCGCTGTAGATGCTGATGGCTGGCTTCATACTGGCGACCTGGCCATCATGCGCGAAGACGGCCATTTCCACATCTGCGGACGCGCCAAGGACTTGATCATTCGCGGTGGTGAGAACATTTATCCAGCAGAAATCGAAGGCTTCCTTTTCACCCATCCCAAAATCGCCGACGCCCATGTGGTGGGTTTGCCCGATCTAAAGCTTGGTGAAATTGTTGGGGCCTGGGTACGTTTGCATCCCGGACAAACAGTGACGCCGGAGGAGATCCGCGAATTCTGCAGCGGTCAAATTGCCCACTTCAAAGTCCCCCATCACATTCGCATTGTGGATGAGTTCCCCATGACCATCAGCGGCAAGGTGCAGAAATTCCGCATCAGGGAAATGGAAATTGAAGCGCTTGGACTAGGCAACCAGATCGTAGCTACAGCGTAGAGGGAAGTTACTCTTTGCTTTTTGAGATTGCGGCGTGAACCGCCGAAACTGCCCGGCAATAATCATCTGGTGACATCAGAATCTGCAAGCCCCGCTGTCCGGCAGATATAGAGATTACATCATATAAAATGGCTGTTTCATCCAGCCAAACAGGATATGCCTTCTTCGCCGCCATTGCAGTTACACCACCACGAATATATCCAGTAAGTGGAAGCACTTCCTGCAATGAAACTGTTTCGATTTTACGATCCCCAGTTACCTTAGCCAGCGCCTTCAGATCAAGCAGGGAGTTCCCAGGAATGACAGCCATGCACACACCATTCCGATCGCCACGGGCCACTAGGGTTTTGAATACTTGCTCTGGCGGCAGGCCAATTTTGACAGCCACAGTTTCCGCTGCAAGATCATTCGGGTCTACCTCATATTCACAAATTTTATAGCTGATTTGTAACTGATCCAACAGACGAATTGCGTTCGTTTTTGCAGCCATGACTTATTGCTTAGTTACCACCACAATCCCGTTCTCTGTTTGTACATCTTTCACTGCCCCCGCATCCAACAGAAAAATTGTGTACTCCGTCTTCATCCTCTTCTTTGCGCCAATCCATCCATAGGCGGGAACTCCAAACATGGTGCCGCGTTCTATGGCTTTCTTCAACCCTTCAGCATATGGCGAGTTACCGAATTCAATGCCACGGGCGATTACTTTGCCGTTCCAAGGCGGTTCAGTATTGCGCTGGTTCTCTTGCCAATCAGCCAGCCAAGGGTTGCCCTCTGCAGGGAATACGTATCCAATCATCACAGGGAAGTCTGGGTTCGACACGATGAAAAACTGCTCCTTCCGCTTAGGATCAAGTAACAACGGCGTATAGCCACCCGATTTCGGATCAGCTCGCATCACCCGTTGATCTACTCCACCTGCTTGTGGCCAGGTAAACTCGTCATTGTTCGCGAATCCCTTGGTTGCACTTACTTCTAAACGTGTCTTGCCCGGTTCCACAAATGGTGGACCGAAGGTGGCATGCTGCATCCATTGCATGGGCCTGTCGAACCCAGCCAGATTCTCAACCCACTCTTCCACCCTCACCTGCCGCAAGCCTCTGGGTAGTGTTACCAACCTTTCTACACGATACTGTGTAAGTGGCAATTCCGCCGAGTAACTTACAGTAACTCCCGCTGAATTAGTTTCCACCTTGCCCAGTTTCCATTCCACAACAGGAGCTTCCCCATGATTCCCCAAATGCGCGGCAATCTCATCCGCTGACGAAGGTGGTCCATAAAATGGGAAGCACAACAGATGCCCCATATATCCGGCTGAAAGCAAGCGATGCGGCGAATCCCCGTACACTTTGTTATCCTTCGCATCCTGATAAGTGTGCGGATCAATCGTCGGATAGTGGGGGACGCGCATCGGGTTGACGTTGTTTTTCTGGTCGCCGCTCTGCAGCCGAACTTCAGCAATATGCCCGCCGCCGCGCAACAGGCTGACGCGCATCCAGCCGTTATCCAACACATAAGCATCGCGCCCGTTGACCTTCTGTTCCAGAAAACGAGCTTGCGGGATTTTCGTCAGATCCTGAACTTCTGTACGCGTGCCGTCAGGGTCAGTCAGGTTGAAACTCCAAATATCTTCGGCATTCACACGAGGTCTAAAATTCTTTGCCGTGCCCCGTTCCATCAATGTTCTGTGCGCCTGATGAATATCTGGCACTACTAAGTTGATGTGGTTCATACTGCCAATGCGAGCCCGATTCAGCTCACCATCATTCACCATCAGCTCAATAATATCGTGCCGCCTGCCGGGGACAATCAGCTTTACAAGACTAACCACTCCTGGTTTCGATTCCATTCGCCAGAACTCAGCCATCCCCAACTGTTCGTGATAGAACTTCATCGCCTCCGGTAGCTTAGCCAATGGAATAATGACGCCGGTGTGTTGTAAGTGATCGGACAATCGGCGTGCGCTCAAGTGTTGACCACGATCACGGACCTGTGGCGACCCATCCATGTACTGGATAAATTCTAAATGATTACCAACAGGGTCAGGCAAGGTGAACCCCATGTTTCCATCGGCCCGTTTGGCAACTGCGCTCGGCTTCAATCCAAGGCTACGCAACATTTTGTGAAGTGCTTTCACATCGGCAGAAAGCATAGTAACAGTGGTCATGCGCACTTGTTCATCGGCCCGCAGACCTGGAGTCAACTCAATGAACTGATCATCGTTGACTTTGAAGTAAGCGGATGTCCCCACTTCAAATGCCTGTTCAAATCCCAGGAATTCGGTGTAGTGCTTACGGGAAGCTTCCAGATTAGTTACTCGAAATCCCAGATGAGCGAAGCCATCAATAGGTAATGGTTTACCGGGTAAAGGTTCAGCAGCATAAAGTTGGGAAACGGTCAACAGCGCAAACAGGGCAGATCTCATGGCACCTACGATACACTCAATACTGAAATGAAAGCTACCTTTTATGAAGGCAACCAATCGATTTCCGTTGGTCCTTGCATCCCCGTCCCTCCCGCTGCCGGTCAAGTTCAGATTCGCGTCTCCCATTGCGGCATCTGCGGAACCGACCTGCACATCTACCTTGGCCACATGGATAAGCGCGTCAAAATGCCGCAAATCATGGGTCATGAAATGTCTGGCAAAATTGAAATCCTCGGCGATGGCGTCACCAATTGGAAGGTTGGCGATACCGTCACCGTCCGTCCACTGGATGCTTGCAATGAGTGCCCCGCTTGCAAAGCTGGCAACAGCCATGTCTGCCAGAAATTGAAGTTCATCGGCATTGATACGCCTGGTGCCATGCAAGCTTTGTGGACCGTTCCTGCCCATACGCTGCATCGCTTACCCGCTGGCCTGTCTATGGCTCACGCTGCCTTAATAGAACCCATCGCGGTGGCCTGTCACGATGTCCGCATGGGCGAAGTGAAGGCTGGCGAATATTGTGTGGTGCTGGGTGGTGGACCCATTGGCGTGCTGGTCGCTCTGGTCGCCAAAAGCAAAGGTGCCCACGTGCTAGTAAGTGAAATTAACCCCTTCCGCATTGAACTATGCAAACAGCTTGGTTTGGAAGCAGTGGATCCACGCACGGTGGATCTTGTGGGAAAAGTGAATGCCGATACCGGTGACGCCGGGGCCGACGTAGTCTTTGAAGTATCCGGATCCCTTGCCGGTGCGGAAACCATGACCAAGCTTCCCCGTGTTCGTGGACGCATTGTTCTGGTGGCAATCTTCGCACAGCCAACCCCCGTAGACCTGTTCCGCTTTTTCTGGCGTGAAGTGAAACTGATCGGTGCGCGTGTCTATGAACCGCAGGATTTTGATGAAGCCATTGCTCTACTTGCCGCAGGCGAAGTGCCGTTCACCAAAATCATCACCGATGTTTACCCCATGAGCCAACTGAAGAAAGGCTTTGAAGAAATGGCTTCCGGCGGCAACGTCATGAAGATTCTGATTGACTGCGCAGAGGTCTAACTTACTATGAATGTTCTTGAACTTTTCAGCCTCAAAGGCAAAGTGGCTCTTGTTACTGGATGCCGCAGAGGGATTGGATTCGCCATGGCCCAGGCGTTGGCAGAAGCAGGTGCCGACATTGTGGGTGTCAGCGCGCAAATGGAAGGTGCCGATAGCGAAATTGGGAAATACGTTACCAGCCTGGGTCGCAAATTCTGGGGGTTTTCCTGCGATTTCAGTGATCGTAAGGCGCTCTACGAATTCATCGACAAAGTAAATGGTGAGGCACCCCCTATCGACATTCTGGTGAATAATGCCGGTACAATTCTGCGAAAACCCGCCGCCGAACACTCCGATGAATACTGGGACAAAGTCATTGAAACGAACCTGAGTGCGCAATTTGTACTTACTCGCGAGTTCGGTAAACAGATGATATTACGTCGCTCTGGCAAGGTGATTTTCACCGCATCCCTGCTGACTTTTCAAGGCGGCATCACCGTCCCAGGTTACGCCGCAGCAAAAGGTGGTATTGGCACGTTGACCAAGGCGTTCGCCAACGAATGGGCATCCATGGGTGTGCAAGTAAATGCCATTGCTCCCGGCTATATTGCTACTGACAACACGGCAGCGTTGCAGGCCGATCCGGTTCGCAACACCGCGATTCTTTCCCGCATCCCCGCCGCACGCTGGGGCACTCCTGCGGATTTCAAAGGGGTCACAGTGTTTCTTGCCTCCGCCGCTTCTAACTATATGTCCGGTGAAGTTGTAACGGTGGACGGTGGTTGGATGGGACGATGATCGAACGAGTCAGTTGGGGCGGATGGCCAAATTGTTATCGCCTCCAAGACGGCCCGTTGGAAGCAATTGTCACATCCGATATTGGGCCGCGCATTCTCCGCTTTGGCTTCACCAACGGCCCTAACTTACTGTTGGAAATCAAGACCGATCAAGGGACAACAGCGGAGCAGGGATTTGTGTCACGCGGTGGTCATCGCTTATGGGTGGCTCCAGAAGATGCAGTAGGAACCTACGCCGCCGACAACCTGCCGTGCGATTGCCACATCCACGACGACATGTTGCAAGTGACCGGCCCAGTGGAAGTGGGGACGGGATTTCGTAAGCAATTGCGTGTTCGTTTCGATGAGACAGGCAGCCTTGAAATCGTACACCGATTGCAAAACACCATGTCCTGGAATGTGAAGGCATCCATCTGGGCGCTCACCATGATGGCCCCTGGCGGCCATGGCATCACAGGCTTTCCCCCGCGAGGGACGCATCCAGAATGTCTGGCACCCACAAACCCATTGGTGATGTGGGCCTTCACTGATTTGACCGATCCAAGATTGACCTTCACCCCGCTGTATCTTGTGCTGCGACAGGATCAACAATACCAGCAGCCCTTTAAGCTGGGACACTTCAACGTGGATACTTGGGGTGCGTATCTATTGGGCGATGAGTTGTTCCTGAAGCGATATCGGGCACTTACAAACGTCAGTTACCCGGACTTCGGCTGTTCTTTTGAAATCTTTACCAATGGGGTGGCCTTGGAGCTGGAAACGTTAAGCCCACTTACTCAAATTGAACCAGGCGCTTGGTTGGAGCATATTGAGTATTGGAGTTTGCATCCGAAACACAAGGTCTCCAATTGGAACAACACCTCCATCGACGAGTTACTCCGTGGATGCCAACTTACAGCTCCCGCAACATTAAATCCTTAAACTCAACTTCAATGGCGGGTCCGCTATGCACTTGCAACGCGATGAAGCCGCGACGCAGCAGCGCTGGTTCCTGTTCAATGTAATGCACAGTGCGTACGCCGTTCAAGTGCAGCGTGATGAAATTTCCCTGCGAGCGAATCACGTATTCATTCCAACCAGTTTTATCCAGCCCAGCTAAGGCACCGTCCGGTGGTTCCGCTAAAATGCGCTTGCGGCGCGATTCATCATAGAGACAACCCCAATACTTCTGCCCCACATCGGCCTGATAGCCGGAAACTTCGTGTGTGCCCTGCACCGGCTCACTGCGGAACTGGATGCCAGAATTTCCTTCGCCGCCTTTCAAACGAAATTTGGCCTTCAACTCAAAGTCTTCAAAGTGTTCGCGCGTGCGCAGAAAATCGTTATACTTCAAGCCCGCGTGCTTTCCGACAATGCTGCCATTCACTGCCCGCCAACAGGATTTTGTATCCACAACCCAATTCGATAGGTCGCGCCCATTGAACAAAGGCCGCCAAGCCGAAGGTTGACGCAAAGGGTAAATGGTCTGTCCTGTCTTGTAAGCCAGGTTGCCATAATGGGCCGCGTTGGCCGATGCCACTGCACTCACCACATCGGAATTAGGTTGCTTGCGGGATCGCACACATTCCAGAAAATTTTCCATGTGGTCAATCACGCCGTCTCGTTCAGCTCTTACAATTACTGCCGGTGTGGGACGAACTGTTTTCTGCGTTCGCACATCTTCCTCAGTAAACAACGAATAACCACCGCGATCCAACTTCACCGTCCCCTTAGACCCGCGATACACCATGCCACCATCTTCAAAGCTTTGTACCAGCGTAGAATCGTAAGTCACCTGACTTTTTGGGTAACGATAGCTCGCCGATAATGTATCAGGACATTCCCAATCTTTAAAGAAGTTCACGCCTCCAGAAGCCTGCGCGCTGATGGGTGTATCGTCATCCATAATCCAGTGGATGGTGTCTGCCCAATGCGAAAACAAGTCGGTAAGCGTGCCGCCACCGTAGTCCCAAAACCAACGCCAGCGCCGATACCGCGTCTCACTAAAGTCACGCGCAGTTTGCCCACCCAACCAGTTTTTCCAATCAATGGCTGAAGGCACAAGGGGGATTGGGGCGGCATTGCTTTGGTAGTTTTGATACCAGTACGCTTGCACCAAAGTCACTTGGCCGATTTCACCAGCCTGAATCCTTTGCCGTGCTTCGCGAATATGCGGAAAGCTACGTTGCTGATAGCCCACCTGAACAATGCGACCGCTGCGCTTCACGGCTTCAATGGCCACCGCCCCTTCTTCAATGGTGTGCGTCAGCGGCTTCTCAATATAAACATCTTTACCCGCTTCTAACGCTGCAACTAGCATGGGTACATGCCAATGATCGGGTGAACCGATGATCACCGCGTCAATTGATTTATCGTCCAGCAACTTACGGTAATCGGAATAAATGGTGGCGGTGGGTGCCAGCTTCGCCTTCACTTCGGCAGCGCGCACTTCATTGACATCGGCAATGGCAACCCACTCAATTCCTCCAATACCGTTGGCCGTCCGCATCAACAACTGTCCCCGACCGCCGGTGCCGATTGCCGCTACACGAAGCTTTTCGTTTGCGCCTTTCACCAGTTGTAGTGAAGCTGCGGTCCATGCAAATGTGCGTCTGGTCATCAGCAAGAAGTATACGCTAAAGTTGCTATGCTGCTTCTTCCAGGCTCGTAGTTGGGTGGCGATTTTAAGGCGATAGATTCTGGGCGAATCGCGTCACTGTTATACTCAGGGCACATGCGGATCTCGTTTATTTTGGTTCTTCAAGTTGCACTTACTATGGCGTGGGGACAGGCACCCGACGGTCGTGCTGCCTTTCAAAATAGCTGTTCAGGATGCCACGGCTCCGATGCAAATGGCGGCGAACATGCGCCATCCATACTGCCCATCCTGGCCATTAAGAACGATGAAGAACTCAGCGCAATCATTCGCGACGGTGTTCCGCGCAAAGGTATGCCCGCCTTCAAACAATTACCCGACGCTGAAGTTGCCCTTCTCGTAACGCACATGCGCAGCATTCAGCCTCGTCGCGGTCGGCGAGGATTCGGCCCCGTCCGTCAACAAGCCAAACTAACCGATGGAACGCAACTGGAAGGCCTTGTGGTTGCGCGCACCAGTCGCGAGTTGCAACTGCGTACCGACGACCAAAAAATGCATCTGTTGCGCAAAGTCGGCGAACAGTATCGCCCGGTTACCAGCCAGACAGATTGGCCCAGCATGCACGGTCAGTTCAGTGGGAATCGTTATGCAGCACTAGCCCAAATCAACGCATCGAACGTCGATAAAATGGCCGTCAAATGGGTCTTTGCGCTACCCAACGCCGCCCGATTGCAAGGCACACCTCAAGTTCATGAAGGGGTCATGTATGTGACCAATACCAACACCGTGATCGCGCTGGATGCGGGTTCCGGCGCCCGTTTATGGGAATACTCTAAGCCCCCAACGCAGGGGCTGATCGGCAACGCCCGGTCACCAGGAAATAATCGCAGCGTTTCGGTAGCTGGCGATAAAGTGTTCATGCAAACAGACCATGCCCACCTTATCGCATTGAACCGCCACAACGGCCAAGTGCTCTGGGATACAGAGATGGCCGATTATAAAAAGAATTACAATGCCACCGGATCTTTGCTTGCGATT